>CAZOOE010000128.1:0-13904 GCA_964581275.1 uncultured Clostridia bacterium | reverse complement strand
AGCGCCGTCGTGAGCGCCAGCCCGCCGCGCGGTTCGCTTGACTCGCTTGCTGAATGGTCAGCCACGTCGACGAATTGCAACCTTCCGAGGGTGGGCAACCCCACGAATGGGTGGTTACGTCAGGCGCCTTTGTAGGGTCGCCCTGGGCGGGAGTGCCGTTGACCGGATATGGCGCGAGGAAGAACTGGAAGCACTCATTGTATGTTGCCGGCGTCCCGTTTCCCTGATCCATATTGCGGCAGCCGATCCATTTGGATCCGGGCGCCATACCGATCTGATTTGTACCGCCGTCATCTCCAATGGCCGTTCCAATCGTATGCGAACCATGACTATTGTCGTCGCACGGCGCCGGTGAGTTCCCGGCGCATGGCCCGGCGCTGGAATGAATACTGTCGTGCCAGTTGTAGTCGTGATTTGCGCTCAAGCCGTTCCAACCGCGATAGTGCGGCTTGAGCGCGGGGTGATCCCACTGGTAGCCGGTGTCTGCCCCGCCTACAACCATGCCTTGGCCGGTATATCCTATCGCCCATACTTCAGCAGCGCGAGAATAGACGACCCCCGATGAGATTGTATCGGGAGCGCCACCTCTACCGCTGTCCGCCGTGCGGGAAGGTTGCGGTAGATTGTTGTGAATGACCGGATTCCCATCGATGCGTTTCACGTCCGGCCTTGCGGCGAGCGACATCGCGACGTCGAGATTGCCCTTCACCCAAATCATATTCACGATGTAAAACGAGCGATGCTCAATGCTGTTGGACTTCAGCCAGTTGAGGATCGGCCGTTGGGTCGCTTCCGCCTTGTCATACAGAGTCCTGTACACGTACCACCCTTTCTCCTCCTTGGTACGCAGTCCTTCTGCGGCGCTCAGGTCAGCTTGATCGGCAAGCACGACCAGGAATTCCGCCTGGCCCGTCGAGGCCGTTTGTTCGAGAACCCAGGAATCTATCTTGGCCAGCACACTCTTGGGCGCGACTTGAGGCTGAAAATCGTTTGATTGCACCGAAGCTACTGTCAGAGCGAGAAAGAAAACGACGGCAAGCAAGCGGACTCTCATAACAAGATAATTCCGAATCGATCAACCGTTGTCAGGACAACTTCTACTCGAGTAGGCGCACAGAGATCACACTTCGTAATACAACACCTTTATCGGCGAGTCAATGATCGAGCGGTTCGTGTGTATCCGGTGTGATTCAAGGTACGACTTGTCTGAAGGCCGGCTCGTGACTCAATACGAAAACGGGCGCTTTTGACCTGCGCGGACAACCTGAAGGTTGAACTCAGAACGCTACTCTCCAGCTCCGTCAGGAGTTGCATGTCAATAGAAGCGCCTCAGCTCAACCCGGTGTCGTACCGACGGTCGGCGTGCGAGACCCCCAGCCAGGTCGATACAATGGGGACGGATCAGGTTTGCCTTTGTTGACATTATTTCGGTTTCGACGCCGATCTACTTATCTCCATCGGCCGCGTAGACCAGCTTTCCGTCGATGAAGGTCTTCAAAACAGAAATGCGCAGGAGGTCCCCGGGTGGTACGGTTGCGGGGTCTTTGGAGATCACGATCAGATCCGCCAGCTTTCCTTTTTCGATTGAGCCCTTTTGCTTTTCTTCAAACTCGGCATAAGCAGCTTCCAATGTGTAGCCACGCAGCGCTTCATCCAGGGTCATTCGTTGTTCCGGATACCAGCCCCCGTCCGGTTTGCCCGTGGGGTCCTGACGAGTTACCGCAGCATAGATTCCATAGAAAGGATTCAGCGTCTCACCCGGAAAATCAGAGCTGATGGGCACGTGAGCGCCGGTCTTTAACACTGACCGCCAAGCGTATGCGCCTTTGATGCGCACGGGACCAACACGCCTCTCCGCCCACGCCATGTCCGATGTGCAATGAGTCGGCTGCATCGATGCGATCACTCCGAGCTCCACGAAGCGCGGGATGTCCGCAGCCGCAAGCACCTGCGCGTGCTCGATACGAAGCCGCGCGTCGTTGCGTCCAACTGCGGCCGCCGTTCCAGGAGCGGCTCCAGAAGCCTGTTTCAAGGCTTTCTCATACGCGTCCAACACCAGATGGTTCGCGGCGTCGCCGATTGCGTGGGTGGCAACCTGAAAGCCCCGTTCGAGACAGCGGCGCGTCAGCGCGTAGATGTCTTCTTCGCGCGTCGCTATGGAGCCATTTGCATCGGGCGCATCGGTGTAAGGCTCAAACAGAGCCGCGCCACGTGAACCCAGCGCTCCGTCCGCAAAGACCTTGACGCTGCGAATCGTGAGCCGGTGCTGCGCATCAATCTCGGGGCCCCGTTTGAGCCACTCGTCGATGAGGACCGGGTTTGCGCCGTCGAGCATCGCGTAGACGCGCAACGGGAGTTGGCCTTTCTTTACCATTTCTCTTAACGCCTGGAGCATGATCGGCGTTACGCGGGCTTCGTGGACTGAGGTCAGCCCGTTGCGAAGGCACTCGCGGGCTGCAAGCTCCAGAGCGATCTTCACCGAATCGAGGTCGAGGGGCGCAACGTGGCTCGCAACGAGCTCCTGCGCGCGGTTGATTAGCACCCCTGTTGGCTCGCCAGTTTTTTCGTCCCGGACTACCTTGCCGTTCTCGGGGTCGCGAGTGTTCTTGTTGATCCCGGCGACCAGGAGCGCTCGTTTGTTGACCCACGCGGCAAAGCTGTGAAGCCCGGTTAGAAAAACCGGATTGGTCGGCGCCGCCTCAGTCAACAGCTCATGGGTCGGATAGTGCCCGGCCCACTTGCCTTCGTCCCAACCCCATCCGAGTATCCACTCCCCGGTACGGAGGGTTGCGGCTTTCTCCTTCACGCGCCTGGCTGCTTCTTCAGGGCTTGCGATGCCTTTGAGATCAAGCTTGAGAAAGCTCTCGCCGAGGCTCATCAAGTGGGCATGGGCATCAATGATCCCGGGAAGGACCGCTGCGCCGCCGAGGTCCATCGTCGGAGCCGCGACCCCAAACAGCGCCTTCGCTTCGGTGGTCGAGCCCACCCAAGCGATTCTCCCGTCCTTGATCGCGAGGGCTTCCACGGAGGGCTGCCCGGGGTTCATCGTGACCACCCGCGCATTCAGTAAGAGCAAATCAGCTTTCGCCGGAGTCTGAGTCAATGCCGAAGGAATCGGTAACAACGGCACTGTTATCAGGATAAACAACGCGAGCCGCTTCACGAGTATTCCTCCAACGCTTCTGGCAGTTTGGTTTTTCGCCGCCATCCGCCACTCTCAATGACCCTCGCTGGTTAGCAGGCGTTCTTTCTCCTGTTTGACAAGCAGCACAACCAGGCTTATTCCAATCCGCTTTTGCTTTATAACTATTTCGCAATACCCAATTGCCAGAGCATGAACGAATAGGTAAACGCCGTCTCGCGGAGCGCATCGTAACGGCCCGATGAACCGCCGTGACCCGCACCCATATTGGCCTTTAGCAGGAGCAAGTTCCTGTCCGTCTTTGTCGCGCGAAGTTTGGCAAGGAATTTCGTGCCTTCCCAATACGGCACCTGGCTGTCGTTGAGCGAGACCTGCACGAGCATCGCCGGATAGTTTTTTGCCGCGATGTTGTCATAGGGCGAATATTTGATCATATAGTCGAACGCGGGCTTCTCGTTTGGATTGCCCCATTCGATCCATTCGCTTGTGGTGAGCGGCAGCGAAGCATCCAGCATCGTGTTCATCACATCCACAAAGGGAACCTGCGCAACCACCGCCTTGAACAAGTCGGGTCGCATGTTGACCACCGCACCGATGAGTAGACCGCCGGCGCTGCCGCCTTGAATGATCAAACGGTCGGTCGAGGTGTACTTGTTCTTGACTAGATAATCGGCGCAGTCGATGAAGTCATAAAAGGTATTCAGCTTCTTCATCATTCGGCCTTGTTCGCGCCATTCCTCGCCCAACTCGCCGCCGCCGCGAATGTAGGCCAGCGCATAAATGACGCCTCTGTCGAGCAGCGCGAGCCGGCTCGATGAGAATGTCGGCGCCATCGACGCCCCGTATGACCCGTAAGCGTAGAGCAGCATCGGCGCCGCACCGTCGAATTTCACGCCCTTCTTATAGACAAGCGAGATCGGTACTCTCGTGCCATCACGCGCAACGCCCCAAATCCGTTTGGCTTCGTAGTTCTTAGCATCGTAGCCGCCCAACACCTCTTGCTGTTTGAGCAGCTTGCGTTGGCGCGTGTTCATGTCATAGTCATACACCGAGCTCGGCGTGACCATCGATTGATAGTTGAAGCGCACCGTCGGAGTGTTGAACTCGGGATTGCCTCCCAAAAAGATAGCGTAGTCCGCCTCATCGGTGGAGATGCGATGTGATTGCTTCGTCCTCATATCGATAATGCGCAGATAGTTCAACCCGCCTTCTTTCTCGGAGACAACCAGATGATTGGCAAACGTGGTCAAGCCGTCGATTTTGATCTTCGGATTGTGCTCGATGAACGGCTTCCAGTTTTTCTCCGACGGATCGCTGATTGGTGCGGTCACGACGCGGAAGTTCTTCGCGTTCTTGTTGGTCGTAATGTAGAACTGTCCGTTGTAATGATCGACGTCGTACTCGTGGCCGTTTTCGCGAGGCAGGATCACTTTGAATTCGCCGGTCGGGTTGTTGGAGGGCAGGTATCGCAGCTCTCTCGACGTCTTTGCGTACGACCCCATGAATATGATCTTCTTGTCGAGCGAACGGCCTCCTCCGACGTCAAACAATTCATCCTTCTCTTCGTAGAGCAGCTCGTTCTTGTCGCTGCCAACTACGTGTCGCCAAAACTTATCGGAGCGCTTCGAAACCGCATCCTCGGTGGTGTAAAAGAGGGTCTTGTTATCATTCGCCCACTCGATCGATCCGGTGCGCTCGATGCTCTCACCGAGTGTCTGACCGGAGCGCAGATCTTTTACGTGAAGCGTGTATTGGCGATAACCGGTCGTGTCGGTCGAATAGGCTAAGAAGTTGCCGTCGTCGCTGACACGGAATCCACCAAGCCCAAGAAACGAGTGTCCCTCCGCAAGTTTGTTCAGATCGAGCAGGACTTCCTCGGCGGCGTCCATGCTGCCCTTCTTCCGGCACTGGTAGGGATATTGTTTCCCCTCTTCGGTGCGTGAATAGTAGTAGTACTCTCCTATCCGGGACGGCACGCTCAGATCGGTTTGCTTGATATGACCGAGTATTTCTTTGTAAAGCGCCTCTTGAAATTCCTTGGTTGGCTTCATCACCTCTTCAGTGTAGGCGTTCTCGTCTTCGAGATACTTGATAACCTGGGGATTGTTCTTTTCGCGAAGCCAGAAGTAATCGTCTTTTAGGGTGTAGCCGTGAATCTGAGTCACGTGCGAAACTTTCTTTGCAACTGGCGGCTGCCTGTTGCCATCCTGCCCAAGCGCTGCCGGAGCAACCAGCGAGATTATCAGCGTGGCTTGCAGCAGTATTGCAGCGGTAAATCTTTTCATAAAGTCCTCTTTGATCGTGGTCTAGCTGTCATCGTCCTCTATTGGTTCTTGAGTGCAGGCTCTGGGCTAGCGGCTCACAGAATTCTCAGTCAGGTTGCGGGGGTTTTGCAAGTTGTTTTCTCCGATGTCTCTTTTGGAAGAGTCGAATTTGTCTTCGCCTCACTCGCGTGATACCCTCTGCATTCCTCCGCGCCGGGGATGATAGACGATGGCATTTGAAGACCTTAGGGAATTCATATCGACGCTCGAAAAGCGTGGCTACCTCAAGCGCATACGCGCGGAGGTCGACGCCGAACTGGAGATAGCCGAAATCACCGATCGTGTCTCGAAACAAGGTGGCCCAGCCCTTCTGTTCGAGAACGTTCGTGGTCATTCCATTCCTGTGCTGATTAACGCACTCGGCAGTCGCGAAAGAATGTTGCTGGCGCTCGGGGTGACCGGCTACCGAGAGGTCACCGAGCGCATCGATGAGCTCACCGACGTCAAGTCGCCCCAAGGCCTGATCCAAAAGATCAAAATGATCCCCCGTCTGGCTGACGTTGCAAAGATGTTTCCGAAGGTTGTCAAAGACGGCGCCTGCAAGGAACGAGTGTTTGGAGAGGGTGAGTTCTCGTTGCTCGACCTGCCCATCATCAAGTGCTGGCCCGAGGACGGCGGACGCTACATCACTATGCCGCTGGTGTTCACCAAAAACCCTGCGACCGGCAAGCGCAATTGCGGGATGTATCGCATGCAGGTGTACGACGAGAAAACCACCGGCATGCACTGGCAGATCCACAAACACGGAGCCCAGCACTTCCGAAACTTGAAGCGAGACGGCGGCGGGCGGCTAGACGTAGGAGTGGCCATAGGAGCCGATCCTGTGACAACCTTCTGCGCGATCATGCCGCTGCCCGAAGACCTCGACGAGATGATGATCGCCGGCTTCCTTCGAGAGAAACCGGTCGAGATGGTGAAGTGCGAAACCGTCGATGTCGAGGTTCCGGCCAATGCTGAGATCGTACTGGAAGGGTACGTCGATACTGAAGAGCTGCGTACCGAGGGTCCCTTCGGCGATCACACCGGCTACTACTCGCTCGAAGACGAGTTCCCGGTTTTCCACGTCACTTGCATCACTCATCGCAGGAAACCGATCTACCAGACGATCATCGTCGGTAAGCCGCCGCAAGAAGACTGCTGGATGGGCGAAGCAATTGAGAGAATCTATCTGCCGCTCATGCACCGCCAGTTCCCAGAGGTCGCGGATTATCACATGCCGTTCGCCGGAGTGTTTCACAACCTAATGATCGTGTCGATCCGCAAGGACTATCCTGGTCACGCGCGCAAAATCATGAATGGAATCTGGTCCTTGCCGCAGGCGATGTTCACCAAGTGCATTGTCGTCGTGGATAATGATACAAACGTTCGCGACGTGAACGAAGTCACCTGGCGAGTACTTAACAACATCGATCCGGAGCGTGACATCCAGTTTATGAACGGGCCGGTGGACCAGTTGGACCATTCATCGCGGCTGCCGAACTTCGGCTCGAAGATGGGGATCGACGGAACACGCAAATGGAAGTCTGAGGGCTTCGATAGGCCCTGGCCGAAAGAGATCAAAATGAGTGACGGGGTAAGGAAACGAATTGACCAGCTCTGGCCAAAGCTGGGGCTCTAGCAGACTAAGAAACGTCCTGAAAACTCCGGGAATCCCACCAACGCGCAGCTGGTGGATTCTTCTTCTACGGCCTACAACAGAGCGCCCGTCGTTCCCCTACTGGACGGTTAGACTCTTTCGGATCCTGTCGCGGTACTCGTTAGCCTTCGCGCGAACCGAGCGCTCGTCGATTGTCAGCACCCGGCGATTTTGCATCACGACCTTTCCGTTGATCATTACCGTCTCAACATCCGAAGCTTTGGTGGCATACACGAGCTGCGAGTAGACGTTGTACATTGGCGTCTGGTGGCTGGCGGTCACGTCAACGATGATCAAGTCGGCGCGCTTTCCGGTTTCCAGCGAGCCAATTTCCTTGTCCTGATGAATCGCGCGGGCGCCGCGAATCGTCGCCATCTCGAGCGCCTCCCGAGCGTTGATCACCGTAGGATCCTTCGAGGTCAACTTGTGTAGCTTCGCCCCGGTGTCCATCTCTTCCCACAGGTTCAAGTCGTTGTTCGACGCCGCGCCGTCAGTTCCCAGGCCAACAGCCACTCCGGTTTTCAGCATCTGCGGCACGGGGGCCGCTCCCGCAGCCAGCTTCATGTTCGACTGCGGACAATGCGCGACACCCACCAATCGCCTTGCAAGCGTCGCGATATCTTCGCTCGTCGGCCAGACCATATGCGCTGCAATTACTCGCTCGTCCAGCAAGCCTATCCGCTCCAAATACGCAACCGAGCTCGCGCCGTATCGTTCCTGGATGGTCTTCACTTCAGCCTGGTCTTCGGCGACGTGGATCACCAGCGGAACACCGAGCCGTTCGGAGAACGAATGTGCCTGCTTCAAGTGATCGGTCGAGACAGTGTAGGGCGCGTGCGGAGCGATGGCCGGTGTGATGAGTGCATGCCCTTTCCAATTGGCGGCGAACTTCTCGGTGTAGACCATCCCGGCGTCCCAGGTCTTGTTGTCGGGCGCCGGAAAATCGATAAGCGTCTCGCCCAGCACGCCCCGCATGCCGGCGCGCGCGGTCTCGTCGGCGATCGCGTCTTCGAAGTAGTACATATCGACGTAGGTGGTCGTTCCTCCCTGAATCATCTCGAGACAGCCGAGCCGCGCGCCCCAACGAACGAACTGCTCGTCGACGTTTTTTGCCTCGGCAGGGAATATGTACTTCTGAAGCCATTCCATCAGCACCAGGTCATCGGCTATTCCGCGAAACAAAACCATCGGCACGTGAGTGTGGGTGTTGATCAATCCCGGCATAACTACCTTTCCTGCGGCGTTGATAACGCGAGCCGAGGCATATCCGGCGGCGATCTCAAGAGCGGTCCCGACGGCGACTATGCGTTCTCCTTTGACTGCGACCGCGCCGTTCTCAATTATGCGTGACGAGCCATCCACCGTGACCACGGTCCCGCCACGAATGATGATGTCGACTCGCTCAGCCACGCGTGCGCTGGAAGGGACAACATTGAGAATCAGAAGCAGAATCAGAGCGGTGAATGTGAGCGTGTTTCTCAAAGCGATCTCCTCTCCTGTGGGCTTGATGGGACGCACAGCATGATTGCAGGCAGCACTACGCGCCGGACAGCAAACCGTGTCTCGACGCAACTGATGCTGCTGATTCGCGATCTTTGCACCGCGATTCGAGGCTCGTGTTGTCTTAGTGATTCTATCCCAGGAAGTGCGTCTAGCTTACACCTCAAGATACCGAGCGTCGAACGCCTCGGGCAACAGGTCTCTTATTCGATACTTGCGCACATCGCCCGAGAGGTTAGCGAGAATCACTTCGGTCTCGTCCGAAGCGAATTCCCAAATCATCTGGCGGCAGCACCCGCACGGAGGCGCGATGTGCTCGTGATCGGTGACCACCGCGACTCTGACGATCTCGACGGCGCCGTCGCTGACAGCTTTGAAGATCGCTACTCGCTCGGCGCACATGCTCAAGCCGTAGGTCGAGTTTTCTACGTTGCAACCGGTGAACACTCGTCCATCCGAACTGAGCAGTGCGGCTCCCACGCTGAAATTCGAATACGGCGCGTGAGCCCAGCGGCGCGCATCCTTCGCCTGCGCGATTAACTCATCATCACTTATCATCTGGACACTGCTTCCTTCCCACTGCGCTCTCGAGTTAGTTCGGAAACCCGGGGTGCTCACTTTCATTCGTCTCTGATCCAATGGGCATCGGGTCTTGCTCGACTGCTGTTCCCAGAAACGACTTGATTTTGCCGGTGACCAAATCAATCCCGACGTCGTTGAATCCGCCTTCCGGGATGATAATATCGGCGTACCGCTTCGAGGGCTCAACAAACTGAAGGTGCATCGGCCGCACAGTCGTGGTGTACTGCGTGATGATCGATTCAACCGATCGCCCTCTCTCGTGCACGTCGCGGTCAAGCCGTCTGATGAAGCGAATATCGGCATCGGTGTCGACAAATATTTTCAAGTCCATCAACGCCCGCATCTGTGAGTTCACAAAGACGAGGATACCCTCAACGACGATGACCGGTCGTGGCTCGACGCGAATCGTCTCCGCCCTTCGAGAGTGAGTTGGGTAATCGTAGATCGGCTGCTCTATGCTTTCGCCGGCGCGCAACGCTTCGAGGTGGTTTATCAGCAACTCGGTATCAAACGCGTCGGGATGGTCATAGTTGACTCGGTGCCGCAGATCCAGCGGCATGTCGCCGAGGTTGCGATAGTAAGAGTCCTGCTGAAGATATACGACGTTGCCGCTGCCAACCGGCGCGATGATTTTCTGGGCAACGGTCGTCTTGCCCGAACCCGTCCCCCCGCTTATACCGATTATCATAGCGTGGTTATTGTACCATCCGGGGCAAAAGAGCGTCAGGGTTTAGACTTAATATAGGACGTATAGGGCCATAGGACCTATGAGTCTCCGCTTACGATTCGGGGGATCACTCTCACGATCAACTCCGAAAGTTGTTTTCCCGCGCGCGCGCCAACCGCCATCACTTCGCTGTGATCTATCTCGGTAGCGGCAAGACCGGCTGCGACATTCGTTATGCAAGAGATCGCAAGCACTTTCATCCCGCAGTGTCGCGCAACTGTGGCCTCCGGCACTGTCGACATGCCAACCGCATCGGCGCCCAGTTTGCGCATCATTCGGATCTCGGCCGGTGTTTCATAAGACGGGCCACGCACGGCCATATACACACCTTCTAACAGGACCACGCCGATCTCCCGAGCGCTTTCGTGGGCGGCTTCGACGTAGGCGGGTGTATAGACCGACGTCATATCCTGAAAGCGCGGGCCAAAGCGTTCGTCGTTTTCACCTCGCAACGGATTCTCTCCCATCAGATTCACATGATCGGTCAGGGCCATCAGCGAACCGGACGACAGGTGAGGCGCCGTGCCGCCTGCCGCGTTGGTCAGAATCAATGACCGAACACCCATCAGGTGGAAGACTCGCACCGGCAGCGTCACCTCTTCCATCGAATAGCCCTCGTAGAAGTGGAACCGGCCCTTCATCAACACCACATCGATGCCGCCGCACGAACCGATGATCAGCTTTCCGTCGTGACCTTCTACAGTCGAGCTGACAAAGTGAGGTATCTCGCCGTAAGGAATCTCGACTCCATCCGCAACGGCATCGGCTACGCCGGCCAACCCTGACCCCAACACCACGGCGACACGAGGCGTTCGTGATGTCGCCTGCGCCCGGATATACCGCGCGGCTTCGGAGGCTCTGTCATAGAGTGAAATGGTCAATTCTCGATCCCTTTCTAAACTTCCGACTCACTTCTCGAATCCTGATCTGAAATCCAGGACTTGAATTGCAAGAAAATAGCGCATGCTATTTCTCTTTGATATAGGGCGTACCGATCGCGCGTGGAGGCGTCGCGCGCCCAATGAACCCCGCCAGCACCACCATTGTCAACACGTAAGGGATTATCTGAATGAACTGAACCGGAATCGGCACCACGCCTTGCATTTGATCGGATACTGCCTCGGCGAAACCGAACAGGAGGCAAGCGAGGAACGCGCCGACCGGATGCCACTTGCCGAATATCAAAGCGGCAAGTGCGATGAACCCTCGCCCTCCAGTCATGTTTCTAGTGAACAGAGAATTCTGGGCGATCGAAAGATAAGCGCCGCCGATGCCCGCGAGCAACCCGCTCAGCAACACTCCGGCATAACGAATGCGGTAGACGCTGACTCCCGCGGTGTCCGCGGCTTCAGGGTTTTCGCCGACCGCACGGAGCCTCAACCCGAATCGCGTTCGGAACAAAACGTAATAGCTGATGGGCACCAGCGCGAACGCGAGATAAGAGATCGGGGTGTGCCCGGAGACAAGTTGCCTCAGCACAGGAACCTGGTCGATCAACGGGATGTGCCACTCCGGAAGCGTTTGCTCACGCGGAAGCTGGGGAGTTGAACCCGTCGATTCAAACAATGCGCCCGAGACGAGTGGCGGGACTCCCAAAAATAGAATGTTGATGGCGGTACCAACCACCACTTGATCGGCCCTGAACTGGATTGAGGCCAGTGCGTGAATCAGCGCGACCAGCAATCCGGCGGTCGCAGCAGCTAAAAGCCCGATCCACGGATTGCCTACCTTCACAGTTACTGCCGCCGCGGTGAACGCTCCTGCAAGCATGATCCCTTCGAGAGCTATGTTGATGACTCCGCCGCGTTCCGAGAACATGCCGCCAAGCGAAGCTAGAGTAAGCGGCGTCGCATACCTCACCATGGACGCGAGGAGTGACAGATTGATGATGGTCTTCAGCATCGTCAGTCGTGAGGAGTACCCATTTCAGCCGTGCTATCGGTACTTCGAGCCGAATCAGCTGACTAACCAGCAACCCTTAGCCAACGCAGTCCCCGCTCATACCCTGCTCCCAACTAGCCTCTTTGCCCCGAATCGAAACACGGCTTCGCAAGCAACGAACAGAATAATGGTTCCTTGCAAGATAACCGTCCAATCTTTTGATACGTTCTCGGTGAAGATATCGATAAACAGCTTCGAGCGGTCGAGCGCGCCAAACAATATCGCAGCAAGCAAGACTCCTGCGGGATGATTCCTACCGAGCAGGGCCACCGCGATTCCGGCAAAGCCCCAGTTAGCCGAGAAGTTGTGATAGTACCGATAGCGATAACCCAGTACGTCGTTGATTCCAACCATTCCCGCAAGCATTCCTGATATGAACATTGCGATCACGATGTTGCGCGCGATCGAAATACCACCGTACTCTGCCGCCGAAGCGTTGATCCCGACCGCGCGCAGCTCGTAGCCCCACTTCGTCTTCCATAGGAACACGTAAACGATGACGCACGCAGCCAGCGCAAACAGAAACGCCAGGTTCAACGGCAATCGATCCGGGAAACTTATTCCGAGCGGAGCGAGCAACGCGCTCATGCGCGGGATATGAGGTCCGACGATTGAACCGTTCACCTTCTCAGCTATCGGCAACGTTTCCAGGATCGGGTCGCCCTGCTTTCGATAGTGATACTGCGTCAGGTAGCTCACCAGGCCCGCCGCAATGAAATTCATCATGATCGTTGTGATGACTTCGTGCGCGCCGAACCGCGCTTTGAGCACGCCCGGTATCCCTGCCCACACTCCGCCAACGACCACCGCGGCGATCATCGCGAGTACCACCACGACCGGCCCGGGCCATCCGGGTAGCACCAGACCGACCCAGGCCGTGGCAAAGGCAGCGGCTATTAGTTGACCTTCCGCGCCGATGTTCAGTAAGCCGCACTTGAACGCAACCGCGACCGCAAGCCCAGTGAAGATCAACGGTGTAGCATAGAAGAGTGTGTAGCCGATCCCGTCAACCGAACCAAACGCGCTTGTGAAAAACAACTCGTACACCAGTAGCGGACTATCACCGACCATCCAGACGATGATCCCTCCCACCAGAAACGCCGCGACAACCGCGATCAGCGGGAACAACAGTTCTGTCAGCAGGGTCTTCATAGAGCCAGTAGCAGTCCAAATACCGGTAGTGTCCTAGTCTTGTGTTGGTCGAGGACACTAACATGCGATCTTGTTTTTGGAGTGCGGTGGCGTCTTTGCGTTGCCACCGCTTTTCCTTTATCGCTCACTAAACGACAGAAAGCGTGGCAACGCAAAGACGCCACCGCACTCCAAATATTCGGTCGCCGGCTCACGGCGCCAATATGTGAGGACCGGATTTGTAATATCCAAACAGGCACACTGCCGCAACTCCGGCGATGGCAGCCAAAAGACCGGCCGTGGCCGCGCCTCGCCAGATGTCGGGACGTGTCGTCGCGCCCGGTACGATTTTCTCAACGAAGTGCGTCTTCTCGGTAGAGATCGGCGATGAATTGTTAGCTTTCACCTCGTCGAGTTCACCCTCGAGCTTAAATGCGAATTCGCGATCGGCTGGAGATGACCCCATCTCTTTTAGCCGCTGTTCGAGCTGGCGTTGTCGCTCGAGATGCGGAGCGAGCGCTTCCTGAAAGAGTTTTTCGTGACGCGCGATCATTTCATCCGCCACCGACTGAGCGAGCCTCACCGATTCGTCGGCGCTTTCAGTCTTGGCGGTCACTCGGATCAAAATCGGATAAAGCGAGTGCGGCACACCAGATTCGAGCGCATCCACCTGAACGCTCCGACCGAGCTGACCGGCCTTCATGCCCGCTTTCGCAGCAACGTCCTGGATAAATCCCGGGCTATTCGCGATCTCGACCGTGACATAAATATCCTTGAGCGGTTTGCTCCAAACATGCCCAACTTCGACAAGCGCAACGGCAGTATGAAGCTCCGGTTGCCTTAGACCCATCCACACCGCCAGCCCGCTGGCGATGAGTCCGGCGAGGAATTTGCCAACCACCAGAACTTCACGGCGGAGGG
>CAZOOE010000127.1:0-13929 GCA_964581275.1 uncultured Clostridia bacterium | reverse complement strand
AAACCAGGGAACGAGCATAAACAAAAAGGTTGGGCTGCCTGAGCTTTCAACGAATCCGAGAGACTTCGGGTTGAGCTTCACAACGATCTCGGGGTTCTCGCCCCTCGGCGATGAATATAACAATCCGCAACGGAGTGTGACGAACATGTTCCAGGCGCTGGACGGCGCGAGCTATTCGCGCGGGAAGCACTTGTTGAAATTCGGATTCGACTTTCGAGCGGTCCAGCAGAATGCGTTTCGCGACGTTCAGTCGCGTGGGTTCCTTACGTTCTCGAGCCAGGTTCCACTCACCGGCAACGCGCTCGCGGATTTATTGCTCGGACTTCCCGCGTTGACCGGAGGCGCGCGGTTAGACAATGCTCAGCACCTCCGAACGGAGAGCTATGGCGCCTACGTAAACGACAGCTTCAGGATCAGACCCAACCTGACGCTCTCGGCGGGTTTGCGGTACGAGTACAATTCGCCGCCGGTTGATGCCTTTGACCGCGCGAATCTTTACAATCCCGCCACCCGGAGTCTGGTTGCTGTCGGAACCAACGGGATTCCGCGGAGCGGTTACGAAAGTGACAAGAACAACTGGGCTCCGCGAGTGGGTCTAGCGTGGACGCTCGGAAGCAAGGGGAACACTGTCTTGCGCGCGGGTTACGGTGTGTACTACGATCAGTCGTCGCTGGCGCCGAGTGAGGGGCTCTATTTCAACTCTCCGTTCTTTGACTTTAATCTGTTCTTCTCAATTCCAGGTTTGCCTCTGACGCTCAACAATCCCTTCCCGAGTTTCTTCCCGGTGCCGCTGCCTCACTCCGCTTTCGGGTTTCAACGCGATTTGCGAACGCCTTACTTACAGCAGTGGAATGTGAGCTTGCAGCAAGCGCTTAGTAAGAGCCGGGTGCTCGAAGTGGCTTATGTTGGGAGCAAGGGGACCAAGCTGATAACTGCTCGCGATATCAATCAGCCGAGGCCGAGTCCCGCGCAGCCCAACCTCCGCCCAGTCCCGCAATTCGACGACATAACGTTCGAAGAGTCGAGCGCCAATTCGGACTACAACAGCCTGCAGGTGAGATTTCAACAGCGTCTGGATTTTGGACTGTCGATCTTGTCGTCTTATACCTGGTCGAAGTCGATCGACAACGCCTCCAGCTTCTTTTCGAGCGCCGGCGATCCGAACTTTCCACAAGACAGCTTCAATACGGCAGGGGAGCGGGGACGTTCGAATTTCGACGTGAGGCACCGCCTCTCGCTGAGCTATGGTTACGATCTTCCGTTTGGCAAGGGCCGCGCGTATCTGGCCGGCGACGGTGTGTTGCCGACAATTCTCACCGGGTGGCAGACCTTCGGCATAGTGACTCTGCAGAGCGGGCGACCATTTACAGTAGCGTTGCTCTCGGACATTGATAACAGCAACACCGGAAGATCCACGCTTGGGTTTGGCGCTAATGATCGTCCGAACGTCGTCGGCAACGCTCAGCTTTCCAATCCAACGCCTGACCGGTGGTTCAACACGTCAGCGTTTGCGTTTCCGCCTTTTGGGAGCTTTGGAGATGCAGGTCGGAACATTCTCGACGGCCCGGGATTCGCGAACTTTAATGCGTCGCTGTTGAAGACGACCAAACTAAGAGAGAGGCTTGATTTGCAATTCCGTGCCGAGGCTTTCAATCTCTTCAACCATCCGAACTTGAACTTACCGGATAACTTTTTGGGTTCGCCCACATTCGGGCGCATCCTATCTGCGCAGAACCCGCGGCACTTACAGTTTGGGTTGAAGCTTTTGTTTTAAGGGAACGCCCAGTCTGAGGTTCGCTACAAGATTCCCGCCAGAGCATGTTTGATAAAGGCACACTCACCGAACATAAATAACCAATCACCGAGCCTTTGTTTCTTGTTCGTCGCGGATTCGAGTGGTACTATCCCCGCACAATCAAAACGAAGGAGAACAGTATGAAGAGACTGGCGATTCTACTTTCAAGCCTTGCCTTAATTCTGGCCGCGGTTCCGGCGTCTTGGGGTCAATCGAAGGATGCGAACAAGACTACGAGCAAACCCGAGGCCGTGGTGTACGACGCGGCTTCAGCGTTCGAGTTTCTGAAAACCCTTGCCGGAGATTGGGAGCGGAGCACCGGCGATCATGAACACGGCAGTAGCTCGCGCTTGGTGAGCTTTAAAGTAACCGCGGCCGGGAGCTCAATTGTGGAGACGTACAATGCGGGTCTGCCGTCCGAGATGGTCTCGATCTATCATATGGATGGGAAGCAACTGCTGCTCACTCACTATTGCGCGCTCAAGAACGCGCCGGTTATGAAGTTCGAGAAAAGCGATAAGCCGGGCGAGATCAAGTTCGCGTTCCACGGCGGAACGAACTTCGATCCGAAGGTTGACGCCCATGTCCATCAGGGCGAATTTCAGATCAAGGATCAGAACACGGTGGAATCGAACTTCGTGGCGTTCGCGAACGGCAAACCACAACCGGTAGGCCGTGCACTTCTCAAACGCAAGGTGACGGAATAGCGGAGACACATCCGCCGGCTGGACAATCGGGCCGCTTCCACGTAACTCGAATCGAGCTTGCTGAGTTGGTACTACTTGGCGGAAAGATCGAAACACGCCATCTGTGTTTGATTCCGAACCAGCAGTCGGCCGTCCGCAATCGCGGGATAATTCCAGGTCTTTCCTTCGAGTGCCGAAAACTTCGCCACTTCGGTATGCTTATCGGGAGTGGCCTTCACCAGCACCAGCTCTCCGGCGTCGGTGATGACAATCAAGTGACCGCTCGCCAGGATCACCTGCCCGTATCCGTAGCGCCCGCCTTTCCAACGGCGCTCGCCCGTCTTCACATCGACGCAAGTCAGAATGCCTTCATCAAGCCCGTACAAGTTGCCTTCGTACACGACTGAGCTGTTGAACTTGTTCTTCATCGAGCCGTTTTCCCAAACCTTGTGAGCCGTCATTCCCTCGCCACTACTGGTCACCTCAACCAGCGCGGCTCCCTTGCCGTAGCCTGAAGAGAGAAACAAGCGGTTTGCGTCGACGATAATCGGCTGCGAACAGTTGATGCCCATGTCGGTGTTCCAACCGGTTTCCCAGAGCAGCGCACCGTCTTCGACCGCAAGCCCGACCACTCGATTGGAGGTTTCGACAAGAATCTGCCGCTTTCCCGCCAACGTTACCAGCATCGGAGAGACGTAAGCCTGAGTGTCGTTGAGAGACCTCCACACCGGCGCGCCGGTAAGCTTGTTGTAGGCGACGACCGATTTGCCGGATCGCCCGCCTGGAAGAACCACTACCTTGTCATCAACGATTAGCGGGGCAGCGGCCATTCCCCACTGGAGATTAGACGCACCGTTGTCCGCCAGGATGTTCTTTGACCAGTGCAGCTTCCCGGTCTTCGCGTCGAAGCATCGTAGTTCGCCTTCGGCGCCCAGCGCCCACAGGCGGCCGGCCTCCCAGGTGGGGGTCGCTCGCGGACCGTCACCGCCCATCGACTCTATGAACTCAGCATCCGAACCGTGGGTCCACAGTTCGCGTCCGGTTTCGACGTCGTACGCAGCCACGATCTCCTGTCGACGCCGCTGCTCGATGGTGAATGCCATTCCTTCGGCTATGACAAACGAGGCGTAGCCGCCCCCGATCGGTTGCTTCCACAGCAGAGGCAGTCCCTCGGCAGGCCAGGTAGTTCGAATCAGCCCTTCATCGTAGCGGCCATCGCGCGCCGGGCCTCGGTAGTTGGTCCAATAGTTTCGAGTTGATTTGACCGGAGCCCCAGCCGGCGCAGCCTTTGATTCACTGGCGTTGGCGTTGGTCGCGGCGAGGCTCTGCGGTTTTTGATCCGCGGTGGGCGCAGCCGGCCCGCTGACCGCAGCCTCTCGCTGCTCGGCTCGCTGTCGCTCAAGCTCGGCGTAGTGAGCCTCCATGTCCCGATCGGAAGGTCTGAAAAATCCGCTGTTGTAAGCGTAGTAGAGATAAGAGACGCTCAATACCAAGATGCCCAAAGACGCCAAGATCTTATTGCCGATCGTTTCGTCGCGCATCCACAGCAAGACCAGACCAAGCGGCGGAAATAGGATCGTCACCACGAGAAGTAGCTTCATCGAACGATACCACGGCGTTGTTTCAGAAGTTGACTCCATGACTCTTGGTCTCGCAATTCCCAGCTGATCCATCTGCGGGTGTATGGCGCATCCACTCAGGCTGCAAACACAGATCAGCGCGCCCTCATCCTGCCGGAGTGACTCGGAGTTTTGCGAAGTCGCCACCCGAATCGTCCCCGACCCAAATACCGATCTTTCCCTTCTTTCGGGTGCTCAACTGCTCAACTACCAGGTCAGGGGCCTTCGAGTCATTCACAAAAACGCTGACCGTTGGGCTGTTTACGACGATGCGTACGTGAAACCATGTGTCGGGATCCGGCGGCGACTGGATAGGCTTCTCGTAGGTGTTCGCGTGTTCACTCCTCAACTTCTGCCATGTAAAGGTTGGGTGAGAAACATACTGAACAGCATGTGCTCGTCTGTCGGGGTCTTCAGTCTTGAAGTTGAATGGCCGGAAGTACACCGCGTCGTAGGTCTCGTCATCGACTCCATGAAACGCTACGCCTAAAAAACTTTTCTGGGGATTGCCTCTCACCTCAAACTCGATGATGCCGTTGCCAAACTCATAACCTTCAATCCAGGCGATGCCCGCACCTTTCCGCTCGTCAAGGCGAATACCCTTCACTGACCCGGCCTCAATGACAGTAACTGCGCGGTTATACACTCGCCCTCCCTTACTCTCGGCAAGCTTTGTTAGATTTGGCGCGAATCCTTTGTCCTTTCCTGCTGCGGGAAATATCAGTAATAGTTGAGCTGCGATTGCAAGAGTCGATCTCAGAAATGTACGTTGTTTCATGACTCGTTCCTCACTTGTTACTCTTTTCTGCGGTCGTGCAAGAAGAATGTCTACTTCTTCACGAAAACGCGTTTCGCCTCATAGGATCCCCTCTGGTCATCGATGTAGTAGTCAACCGTCAACGTGCTGCCGTCGGAGGACAGCGTCCACTTGCGAGTCGTTTTACGGGTGACCGGGCCACTGGGAGAATCAGAAGTGATGATGTCCTCGATCACCGCGCCGCGGCCATTGGGCAGCCACGTTGCTTTGCGCTTGCCTTTGGCGCCGGGTTGCGCTCCAGGCGGCGTAAACTCTTTCTCCTTGCCGTCCAGAGTGTAGGTTTCATTGATGGATTGCTCACCCTGTTGAGTCTTTAACTTTGATTCGACTTTGATCTCGTCGTCGGTGTGGGCAACCGTCAAGGTTTGCTCGAGACCCGGTGGGTTGCTAAAGCTCCGGTTCTTATCCATCACCCAGGTGCCGCTGAAATCAGGCTTCGCGAGAGCCGATGCAAACTGGAAGAGACATAGGACTGTGATTGCGTGACTGATTGGCAGTTTGGGTTTCATCCCACTGTTCTCCAGTTAGGTTTGTAGTCAGGCCTTCAGTCAGGCGGAAGTTCGTAGGGTCTACTGAAACGCGGACTGCTTACGAACTTCCGCCTGATGAAGGCCGGACTACGAACGCGGACTACGAATTCCTAACGACCAATGCAGTAGAGACTCTTCTCACCACGAATAAAGATCATTCCATCGGAGATCGCAGGAGAAGCATAGACCGGCTCTGCGATTGAATTAGTCCCGATCACTTCGTGTTTCGGACCGGCCTTGATCACGAAGGTGTCGCCGTCTTCACTGGTCAGCAGAATCTTTCCGTCAAAAGCGACCGGCGACGCGGTGAAAGTTGCCGGGATCGGAATGCGCCCGCCTTCATAAACCAGCTTTCCGGTCTTAGCCTCGAGACAGGTAATGATTCCACGGTCCGACAACAGATATAGATACTCGCCGTAGAGAATCGAGGACGGCACATAAGCCGTGCCCTTGTCGTACTGCCAAACGATGTTCTTGCTGTCGCTTATATCCCCCGACCCGCCGAGCGTAATTGCCAGCGTCTTCTTCACCGGAAATCCCGCATAGACGAAGACCATTCCATTTCCGGCGAGCGGCGTGGCGATGGCGTTGCTCGCGTGACCCTTTGTGCGCCAAAGCTCTTTGCCGGTCTTTGGGTCGTAAGAAATGATCAGTTCATTGCCGCTGGTGATCATTTCGGTCCGCTGCGGACCACGAACGATGAGTGGCGTCGACCAGCTCGCCTGCACCTTGCGGGGCGTCTTCCAAACTTCTTTTCCACTCTTCTTGTCGAGAGCGACGATGAATGACTTTTCGCCGTTGTCTTCGTCGCATTGAAGGATGACCGTGTTCTCGAATAGGACCGGAGACGTGCCGGTCCCCATTCCGAACGTCGCGACCTGACCAGGTAAGACCTTCCAGATCAGCTTGCCGCTGAAGTCATAACAGAACAGACCTTCAGTGCCAAAGTAGGCGAAGATATAGGTTCCGTCGGTTGTTGGGGTTGGCGATGCATAGCTGGCTTTCCGATGCCGATCGTCGTAGACCGTACCCTCGTATGCCGTTCGTTCCCACAGCATCTTGCCGGCTGAGCGGTCTATGCAGATCACCTTAAAGGTGTGCTTGCGATCGGCGCCGACGCTGTCGGGATGCTTGTAGGGCTTTCCTTCGTCCTTGTGCTCTACTGCTTTGGCTCCGGGAATCACCTCGCCTTCAATGTCAGTGGTGAGGAAGATCCTGTTGTCCCAGACGACTGGCGACGAGTGCCCGCGGCCGGGGATCGGGGTCTTCCATTTGATGTTCTTGTCGCTGCTCCACACCGCCGGGACGTCAGTTTCGGGGGATACGCCGTTTCCTTCCGGGCCGCGCCATTGTGACCAGTTATATTTCGGGGCGGCCGCGGAGGTGAAAGGCATGAAGGCCGCGAAGATCGACAGGCAAGCAATCAGGTTCACCAGTTGTAGCGTTGGTATGCGTCTCATTGTTCGGCGACTCCTTCCCTCTCTCATTTGTTTTGAGCGACTGTGCTCCTATCCGCAATGCAGAAGAGATGCTTCTCTCCCCTGACGAATAGTTTGTGGTCGGCGATCGCGATCGAGGTTCGGCTCGGCTCGCCGATTGAATTCGTGCCAAGCACTTCGTGCTTCGGACCGGCTTTTATCACGAATGTGTCGCCGTCATCGCTCGTCAGCAGTATCTTTCCATCAAACGCCACCGGCGATGCGCCGTAAAACTTGGTCGCAATCGGCACACGTCCGCCTTCGTAGATCACTTCTCCAGTCTTGGCATTCAAGCAGGTCAGGATGCCTGCGTCGCTCATCAGATAGACATAGTCGCCATACAGAATCGGTGACGGAACGTACGACGTGCCCTTGTTGTACCGCCAGACGATCTTGTCTGTTCCATCGAGGTTTCCCGAACCGCCGAGCCTGATTGCGACGATTGTTTTCGACGGAAAGCCGGAGGACAAAATGACCAGTCCGTGGCCAACTACCGGCGTGGCGATGGCGTGGCTGTGCAGCCCGTTTGCTCGCCAGAGTTCCTTGCCGGTGGCGGGATCATACGAAATCAGAAACTCGTTGCCGCTAACTACCATTTCGCTTCGTTCGGGAGTTTTCGCGATGACTGGCGTGGCCCAACTGGATTGCACCGGCCGGCGCACCCGCCAGACTTCGTTGCCGGTCTTCTTGTCCAGGGCGGTCATGAACGAGTAAGTGCCGTCGAACTCCTGATCGCATAGAAGTATCACAAGGTTCTCGTAAAGCACCGGAGAAGTGCCGACTCCCATTCCCATCGTCCCGATACCGCCAAGACTCTTCTTCCAATTCAACTTGCCGTTGAAGTCGTAACAGTAGAAGCCTTCTGATCCGAAGTACACATAGACGTTCTTGCCATCGGTGACCGGGGTGGGCGCCGCGTAAGTCCCGCGGCGATGCCGGTAATCGTACACCGGACCCTCGTACGATGTACGCTCCCACTGGATCTTGCCGGTGTCGCGGTCGAGACAAAACACTTTGAAGGTATGAAGCTTGTCCGAGCCTGTCCAATCAGGATGAGTGAACTCTTTGTCGCGCATCATGTGCTTGGCCGGTTTGTGATCGGCGGGCGCTGGTCCGCCTTCGATCGCGGTAGTAAGGAACACTTTCTTCTCCCAGATGATCGGCGATGAAAACCCAAGTCCGGGAATGGGAGTCTTCCAAAGCACATTTTTGGTTTCGCTCCATTCGGTTGGCAGATTCTTTTCGGTGGAGATACCCTGGCTGTCGGGCCCGCGCCACTGCGCCCAGTTCGAGCCAGAACTGGCAGGCTTTGTCTTTGCGGGCGCCGAAAGACCTGAAACAAGCAAACAGGTCAATACCAGGTAGAGCAACATTGTCAGAGTACGTTTCACGTAATGATTACCTCCATCGTTTGTTCCCAATGCTAGCTTACAAGCATCCGCCTGGAGGCGGTGCCACTAACCGCCTCACTTCGCCGGCGCCGCCGATCCGCGCTCGGCTATCGCAAAAACACTGTGCTGCCCGCGCACGAAAATCATGCCGTCGGAAATCGCCGGCGTCGCCATCAAGACTTCGCCCATCTGGTTTGTAGCCAGCAGCTCGTACTTGGCGCCGGCTTTGACAACAAAGATTTCGCCGTCTTCGCTCGATAAATAAATCTTGCCGTCGGCGGCAACCGGCGATGCGCTGTACGAACCGCCCTTGTCGCCGATGCGCTGCTGATAGATGCGCTCGCCGGTCTTTGGATTGTAGCAAGCGATAACTCCGTGGTTCGCGCATGTGTACATGTACTCGCCGTAGATCAGCGGCGACGGCATGTAAGTTCCGCCGCGCTGCATGCTCCACGCCACAAATTGATTCGTGGTCTCAGTGGGCTTCAGCGAGATGTCTCCGGTCGCACCGGCGCGAATCGCATATATCGGCTGGTTTGGCCGATAGCTGTTACAGATAAAAATCAGACCGTGACCGGTTACGGGAGTCGTCGCGGTAACTTCGGGATTTCCGATCAGCTTCCAAAGCTCCTTACCGGTCATCGGGTCGTAAGCTCGCGCGGCTCTGGTGGCATTGGTTATCAACTCGACTCGCGTGGGGCCTTCATAGATCGTCGGGGTACCCCAGGAGGGAATCTCTTCGCGCGGGGTCATCCAGAGCTGTTTGCCGTCCTTGATGTCATACGCCGCGATGAATGAGTTCTTCTGAACATCGCATTGAACGATGACCATGTCCTTGTAGATGATCGGCGAGCTGGCCGTCCCCCACTGATAGTCGGGATCGTAAAACCATCCCGCATCGAGCAGGCCCAGATCTTTCTTCCAGATCAGCTTGCCGCTCGCGTCATAGCAGAACAAACCCTCGGAGCCGAAGAAGGCGACGACGTGTTTGCCGTCGGTTGCCGGAGTGGAGCTTGCGTGAGTCGACTTGATATGACGTTTGATCTTAGGGACGCCTTCACAAGCAATCCGATCCCAGATGATCTTTCCCGTTCGTTTGTCGAGCGCGTAGACGTGCCAACTGTGCTTTGAAGTGTCCTTGTCGGAATCCACATCGCCGAAGAGCCCGTGACGAAAGTACTCATCGCCCTTGCTGCTGACCGCGGTGGTCACGAAGACCCGGTCACCCCAGACCACCGGGCTGGCGTGCGCGAGTCCCGGGATCGGAGTCTTCCATAGGATGTTGGTGCCTTTTGTCGCGTCCCAGGTCGTAGGCGTCGGCTTGCCTTCCGCTACGCCGGAAGCGTTCGGGCCACGAAACGACGGCCAGTTCTGTGCTTGTGCGTCAGTCGAGCAACCAATTATGAGGGCAATGATAAACGCGATGCTAAGGATCAGCCGTGCTCTAACGCTAGCGAGATTCAGAAACATCTAGCCTCCTTGGGATGTTCATAGTCCGGCCTTCATCAGGCGGAAGTTTGTACTCAATCATTGATCACAAACCGAGGTACAAACTTCCGCCTGAAGGCGAACTACGAACGCTACTTTTCGACTCGCTTGAAGACGAAGGTAACACCTGATTGTTTCAGAGCGAACCCGGTTACTTTGTCGCCTTCGGTGTTAAACGTGATTGTCGCCTCAACTTCGTTGATTGCGAATGTAGTCTTGTTCAACGCGTATGTTGTGAACGGACCCTGGCCTACGATTCGTCCCACCAATTTTGCATCTTTGAGTTCGAGTGTCAGCTCGCCAATCTGTTCGCATTTATACAATCCTGCATAGCTCTTCAGGATCTCAGGCTCAACGCTGACTTCAACCACAACCGCGCCAGCCTTCTTGAGGAGATCGACAATTTCCTTCTTGTCGGCTGGAGCGCGCCGCAACGCGCGGTTCAGATCTTCGGGCTTCAACCCGCCTTTTTCCAAGGCCACCTTGACGATTTCGACGTTGCCGTCTTCCACTCCTGAGATCAATGCCCGCTCGATACCGGCTGCGCCCTTGTCCAACAGCAGCTTTACGACTTGAACGTGTCCGTGTGACAGCGCCCACCCCAACGGCACCTCTCCGTAGAAGGTGTCTTTGCTGTTCACGTCGGCGCCGCGCTCGATCAACAGCTTAACTACCTCAACATGTCCCTTGTCGCAGGCGTAAGACAAAGCCGTTGCTCCGTAACGTGTTTTGGAGTTTACATCAACGCCTTTATCGAGAAGCGCTTTGACCGCCGGGGTGTCTCCCTTCCTTGCCGCCGCAAAGAATTCCTCGCTACGGTCCTGCGCGCTTGCAGTGACCGCACGCAACAACACAAGAGTCAGCAAAACCCATTGTCTGGTTGACATCGTTCACTCCATCAGTTTCACGGGATCCTTTGAGACCCGCATGGTTGGCACACTCTTGTAGCAAGAACTTTACGGCTTTTTCACCGGCCGCGTCGAGGATTAATTGTGGGCACAACGAAACTGACGCGCTCGAAGCCTGAAACCACGCCTCCATTCAACCGGTTCGAAGAATCCCTGCTTGACGCGCCTAACCGCAACATAATATCTTGAGATTCAACGAGTCAAGGCTTATGGGTCAGTGGAGAACTTGCGTCGTGCGTATTCGATAAGCGCGAACTCATACCCATCTGTGAAGGACCAAATATGAACACCTTTCCGAAGTACCTATCCTTCGCACTGATGTTGTTCTTGCTCGGTCCAGCCGGCCGGGTTCGCTCTGGAAGCGATTGGACCGACTGGCGCGGCCCGGCGCGCAACGGCATTTCGCTCGAAAAGGGGTTGCCCACCCGGTGGTCACCCAAAGGCGAGAACCTTCTGTGGAAGGCCCCGTACGGCGGGCGTTCGACCCCGATCGTGATGGGCGACCGCGTCTTCCTGTTCAACTCGGCGGGTGAAGGCGAGACGATGCAGGAACGCGTGATGTGCCTGAACGCCGACACCGGCAAGGTGATTTGGGAGCACCGGCTTAATGTCTACGAGAGCGACGTACCGACGCGCCGAATCGCCTGGTCATCACCCGTAGGCGACCCGTCAACCGGCAACATTTATGTTCTAGGTGCTTGCAACGAGCTGACTGCTTTCTCGAACGACGGGAAAGTTCTCTGGGGCCGCTCGCTGACAGAAGAATTCGGGGCGTGGACTACCCACGGAGGGCGTACAACTTCTCCGATCATCGACGGTGATCTGGTAATAGTTGGCAGTATCATCGACGGTTGGGGCGATACTGCGCAACGCAAACATCGCTTCTACGCGTTCGACAAGACCACCGGCGAATGCGTCTGGACCAGCGCGCCGGGAGGGCGTCCTTACGACACTGTCTATCCAACGCCGATCGTGGCGACGATCAACGGCACGCGTATGATCGTCGTCGGCGGCGCTGATGGCCAAGTGTACGCGATTAGGTCCCAAACCGGAGAGCCGGTTTGGACCTACCCGATCACCAAGCGCGGCATCAACAATTGCGCGGTGATCGACGGCACGACCGTTTTCGCTTCACACAGCGAAGAGAATCTCGACACCAACGAGATGGGGATGATTACCGCGGTCGACGCAACCGGAAAGGGCACCCTCGGCAAAGGCAACGTCAAGTGGTCAGTCAGCGGCATTCGGGGCGGCTACTCTTCTCCGGTTATTGACGGAGACCGCATCTACCAAATCGATGACAGCGCAAACCTGTTCGCCTTTGATATCAACACCGGCAAGGAACTCTGGAAGCACACCATCGGCACGCTTCAGCGCGCCTCGCCGGTGCTTGCCGACGGCAAGCTCTACGTTGGCACCGAAAACGGAAAGTTCTTTATCCTCAAGCCCGGACCGACCGGCTGCGAGGTGCTCGACGAAGATGAGCTAGAACCGGGCGTCAGCAACGTCCAGCTCAAGACCGAAGCGGGCGATGATTTGATCGCCGCCAATGAGCAGATCCTTGCCTCAGTAGCGGTTTCGCGCGGGCGCATCTACCTCGTTTCGACCAAAGCGATTTATTGCATCGGCAAAAAAGCGCCTTCGCCTGCTTTGCCTCCACCCACGCCAGAGCCAGTCGAGAACGCACCGGCGAGCGCCGCCGTGGCGCACGTGCAGATCGTGCCGGCTGATTTGTTCATGAAGCCGGGCGAGACCGCAAAGTTCAAGGTGCGTCTTTTTGACGATCACGGGCGCTTCATCCGCGAGGAACAGAATGCAGGGTGGTCGCTCGAAGGCTTGAAGGGCGCGGCACAGAACAACCAGTTTACGCCCGCCGCCGATGCCGGCATTCAGGCAGGAACCATCAAGGCAGCAGTCGGCGCAGTCACCGGTGTTTCTCGTGTGCGTGTTATTCCACCAATCCCGCTCAGCGAGAATTTTGAATCAACGCCGGTTGATACCGTTCCCAAGTACTGGATCAGCGCAGGTAACAAATACTCGGTCCGCGAGATCGACGGCAATAAGGTGTTGGTGAAGAATCCCAACCCGCAAGCGTTCAAACGCGCTCGTTCGCTGTTCAGCCCCGCGGATTGGTCAAACTACACGACCCAAGTCGACGTACGCGCAACTGAGAAGCGCCGTCAGATGGGCGACGCCGGTGTTGTGGCCCAGCGCTATGAGCTCGCGATCATGGGCAACAGCCAGAAGATGGAGCTGCGGTCCTGGCAGGTCGAAGCAACGCGCACGGTCAGGAAACCGTTCGAATGGAAGGCAGACACCTGGTATCGATTGAAACTGCAAGTGGAGAATCTGCCTGATGGCAAGGTGCGAGCGAGGGGAAAGGCGTGGCCCGCCTCCGAACCAGAGCCGGCCGATTGGATGCTCGAGCGTATTGATCCGCTTGGCAATCGACAAGGCAGCGCGGGAGTTTTCGCCGACGCCCCGAACGAGATCTATATCGATAACATCAAGGTGACGCCAAACAAGTAGGTTGAATCGTGAATCGTTCTCATATTAACACCTCGATTCATCGAGGTGGAATGAGAAGGGAGCATGAGAAACGGGAAACAAATGGGAATAAGCATTCAAAGATCAGTCACATTGGCGGTCGTGTTTGCGTCCGCGCTACTCATCACTAAGCTAGCGTCTGCTTCTGACCCAGGCAACGGCGATTGGCCGATGTGGGGCGGTACGCCCGACCGAAACATGGTCTCGAATCAGAAAGGCATGCCTACGAGCTGGGATATCAAGACCAAAAAGAACGTCAAGTGGGTCGCCACGCTCGGCTCGCAGAGTTACGGCAACGTGGTCGTTGCCGGCGGTCAGGTCTATGTCGGCACCAACAACGAAGCGCTGCGCGATCCGAAACAGGGCGGCGACCGCGGAGTGCTGATGTGCTTCCGTGAGTCCGACGGCGAGTTTCTGTGGCAACAGACCAACGAGAAGCTCTCCGCAGGGCGGGTCAACGATTGGCCGTTTCAGGGCGTTTGCTCGTCACCGCTCGTCGAGGGCGACCGCCTCTATTACGTGTCGAATCGATGCGAAGTACTGTGTCTCGACACCCAGGGCTTCCGCGATAACGAGAACGATGGGCCCTACAAAGAAGAGAAGCTGACCGGTCAGTTCGACGCCGACATTGTTTGGAAGTTCGACATGATGGAAGAGGTCGGCTCACAGC
>CAZOOE010000126.1:3022-13944 GCA_964581275.1 uncultured Clostridia bacterium | reverse complement strand
CTCAGACACGTCAAGCGAGTAGGATTCGTCCTCTTTAACTGAAGGCACCTGACTGCCTGGCCCGTTGCATTGAATGAGTAGCGCGGCGGTTTGAGAATCGGTTGCTGGAGCGCGAGGGAATTCAAATCCCGTCCGCCCTTCCAGCCGACGAGATGCGCGGTAGATTCCCGCTTCGAGTCTTGCGTCGGTATGGCCGTTCGCTGCGACCGCGAAAGAAGCTTCGATCTTTAACCGACCCGCCAAAAACTGAATTGCCGCCGGCACCGGCATAAGGCGATGCTGTCGCGTTTCAGGTTGAGCGGACTCAATTTGTTGCGCGGATACCCGGACGGAGCAGACCAGGAGCAAGGCTATTATGAATCGCTTATTAGTCATTGGTTCCTCGATTGACTTGAAGTTTACATTCAAACCGTTCTCGTTATCTTCGCTAGCGAACGCGGGCGATCAGGACTCAATCCCTTGGCTTTGGTCAGCAATGCCGTGAACAGTTGCGCCGGAATAATGTAAGGAATCGGTGAGAGCATTTCGCTTATTCGCTCGGGGATCTTAAAAGCGCGGGTCGCGGGCTTCAGCACCGCGCTCTCGCTGGATATAACAACCGTTTCAGCGCCCAGCTTCGTCAACTTGCGCAGCAGTTCCTCCATCCCTTTGAAAGTCTTTCCGCGAGGAGCGAACAGAAAGACCGGAAACTGACGCTCAACCATAGCAATCGGCCCATGTAGAAAATCAGCCGAGGAGAATCGCTCAGCCACAACGTAACAGGTTTCCATCAGCTTGATGGCAAACTCGTAAGCGTTGGCATAGTTCAAGCCCCGCCCTACAACCGCGCAATGGTCCATGAGGGCATATCGCTCCACAGTGTTTGCTATCTGCGGTTGTAACTCAAGCGATGCTGCTGCCAGTTCCGGCAGACGCTCGACTTCTGCAAATCGTTTGCTACCGTTCAGAGCAGAGGCCAGCAGGTGAAAGATCATCAGTTGACTGGTGTAGGTCTTGGTAGCCGGCACGCTGCGCTCGCGTCCGGCGTGCATCAGGAAAGTTTCATTCGCGATCCGCGCCATCGCCGAGCCGGGCTCATTAGTTATAGCAAGCGTAGTTGCTCCGCCGCGCTGGGAGTTTTCCAGAACTATATTGACATCTGCGCCCTCCCCCGATTGCGAGATCCCGATTACCAGCGCTTCTCGGAGGTCCATTTTGGTGCGATAGAGCGTGTGGATCGAGGGAGCGGCGAGCGAGACTGGTATGCCCGTGCTGATCTCCAAAAGGTAACGCCCGAATAGCGCTGCGTTATCTGAGCTGCCGCGCGCCACCAGTACGATCAAGCGCGTCCGGCGCTTGCTTAGTGATTCGGCAAAACGCTTGATGCGGGGTCCCTCGCGCCTGATTGTGCGCTCAAGCGCCGCGGGCTGCTGTTGGATTTCGGCTAGCATTAACGACATATTCGTCAGATTGCGTCGATCGTCTGATTCAAGGGCCACCGCGACGTTATTCGGACCTACTTTAGCTTGTCGGCGCTTCTCTTTATGCTACTACTGAGGTCGATAATGTTCAGCAGGTCAGTGGCTAGCTGTTTTGATTGTTGCAAATCAGTCGTGCCCGGCGTCTTGAGTACGGGATTCTCGACAACGCTAATGATCAGGTTGCAGAGACGCACGAGCGCACTCTTCATTTGTTGTTGATCGTTGAAATAGACCTCATTTGCTCGACTCTTTTCCGATTCTTCCCGGGCAGCCGCTACCAAACAGGTTTTCAGCCGATCCGCGCGCTTACGTACATCTCCAGCCTGTTCGGACACGAGCCTGTATTCGAAGGGTTTGTTGGCCAAAATGCTGCGCACAATTTCATTACGAACAATCTGTATATGCTTGTAGTCTTCCTTGATTTTTTCGATGGCTGCATTGACTCGTCGCTTATCAGTCTTCTCGACGGCAACCTCCATCTCTGCGCTCCGGAGCGTAGCTTCACGGTTCTGCCTGTCAACCGAATCGCCTTTTGGATCTTTGACGGCGGGTGGGCTGACACGGCCCGCCTGAGCCGCAATCGTGCTCGCAATGACAAATACAGCAATGAAAGACGTCCCTATTCGACGGTAGATACTCAAAGGAAACCGTGATGAAATCATGGTTCAACCTCCTGGCTGGATGTGCAGGATGCCAGTATAGCCGTGTCGCTATTTTCATCCAACTAGATACCAGAGGGAGCGCGAGAGGGACGCCATTCTGGCAACCGGGTGCCCTGTTGCGCTGCCTTTTTGTCCAAACCAAGATCGAACTTGCAACACATGATCGTCCAGATCGTGAAGGTCACCAGGACTACAGCATTTTTGATCCAAAGAGTCATTAATTGGCTGCAGCTGCCTTCCTTTTTGAAACACCCTCGCCTTCAACCACCTTGACGTAAGTGTTAATCGGCAGGTCCGTCATCCTGTCCACCTTGCCGCTCGGCCATCGAATCTCGAGGCTATCGATCTTCGATGCTGATCCGAGACCGAGTACTTCGCGAGGATCGTGCGACGCAAGATAGCTGCCGCCGGCGGTTTTAAGCCGGCTTCGGCTTACACCGCCTGCTTTCCATGTGATTACTGCCCCAACTGCGGAAGAGTTGCTTGTGTTTGCGACCAGGTGAAGACCAAGCCAGTTGTTGCGGTTGCCGCCCTCGTTGAGCAGCAGGAGAGGAGGTTGGCCGTTATTGGAGATCAATACGTCCAGATCTCCATCATTGTCGAAGTCACCAACAGCCATGCCTCTTCCCGAAAACTCCTTGGCGAATATGCCGCCTGATTGTGCGCTCACGTTTTTGAAGGCGTGCCCGGTATTCTCAAACATCAACAGCGGTTCTTTGTACTTCACGTGCAACAGGCGCATTTCAATCAGATCGTCCGGATGACCGTTGACCAGCAGCAGATCCTGATCACCGTCGTTGTCGTAATCGAAAAACTTCAGTCCCCACCCGCTCAGCAACTGCGTGGCTGGTCCGATCTCTCCCGGTTCATCGGTAAAAGTTAATTCTTTCTGATTGTGATACAGACTGAAGAACTCCTGGTCGATGTTAGCAACAAAGAGGTCTTGCCATCCGTCGCCGTCATAGTCCGCCGCATCTACGCCCATCCCGGAGCGGGGTTTTCCGGCGTCGCTGTACGCCACACCTGCCGGAAGACCAACCTCTTCGAATTTCCCGCCGCCTTTGTTAATGAAAAGAAAATTCGGCATCGTATCATTCGCAACAAACAAATCCATAAGACCATCGTTATTCAGATCAGTTGCGACCGCGCCGAACGACTTTCCGGGATAATTTGCAATTCCGGATTCCTTGCTGACGTCGGTAAACGTGCCGTCACCGTTGTTGTGAAAGAGGTGGCTCGGTCTTGGTTTGAAGAGGCGGGGTACACAGTAGTACCGACGCTTCAGGGTCTCATCAGTGCATAAGGTTATCTGCGACTTGTCATAATAAACGAAGCTCGATACGAACAGGTCGAGTTTGCCGTCCCCGTCATAGTCAAACCAGACGGCGCACGTAGACCAGCCGGGCGCGGCAACTCCCGCCTTGTCGGTCACGTCGCTAAAGGTACCGTTCCCATTATTGTGATAAAGAATATTTCTGCCGTAGCTGGTTACATACAGATCGACCCAGCCGTCTTTGTCATAATCGGCGGCCGCCACTCCCATGCCAAAGGTCCCACCGGCAACGCCGGCCTTATCGGTCACGTCTGTAAATGTGCCGTCATGATTATTATGGTAGAGGGCATTCTTGAGCGGAGTCGTCGGAGTATAGAAGTCCGAAGCGCCGCTATTGACCAAATAAATATCCATCCAACCGTCGTTGTCGTAATCAAGGAAAGCGCAGCCGGCACCTACCGTCTCCGGCAAGAAGCGGTCGGGCGAATGGGCATTGTTGTGAACCCAGGTGATGCCACTTACTTTGGCAGGTACCTCTTCAAAGGTGACAACGATTTTGGCCGGTCCCGACACGCGCTGTGCTTTGGACGCGAACGGCAAATTGAGAGCAAGAAAAAGAAACACCAGGAGAACGCGATTTGAGCCTTTTACTAAGATCGCCATTTAATCGTCGATTCTTTTGAGCTGTGAGCGGACCCTCTAGGAACTGCGCCGGTCACGCAGATGATCTGAATCTTTTGACGGCCACGCTGAGCTTTTCGGACACCGTCATTTCGTTATAACGAACGGTGACTGTTGCGTAATTAGCTTGTGAGTGATCAGATCCAAAACTTCGATCACCGCCACGTATTTTCCTGGCGTCAATCCGGCAAGACTCGTGTATTTGGCAAACGGGAGGCACGGGACCGTGCGAGTTACGGTCTCTGTCAGCATGTAGTCTATGGGTCTCATCGCCTGTTTGTCGTCCTTCATCAAGGTGACGGTAACCCTTACCAGTCGCTTACCAGTATCCGGGTTTACCGCCGCGTCATACAGATCGAAGAAGATTATCAGGTTGTCGGTGGCGCGAAACTCTCGGCTGGGGAGAGGACGAATCTGTATCTTGCCTTCGGTCAGCACGTCGACTGATCCGGAGGTTCCCGAAGGGTTGTTTGCGGCCACGGCATACCGGCTTAGCACGACTGCAGAAGTTGATAACTCCACGCTCGGCGCAGGCAATACGAGTGTCTCTCGTCTGGCCGCCATCTTCCCCGATAGCTTATCTCTGACGATCAACTCAATGCGGTAGGTGCCCGGATCCAGCTCCGCATCCTGTCGATAAAAGATGTTGTTGCTGAGAATTGCCCGATACTGCTCGGGAGTCAGCGCAATATCGAACCCCCCTCCCAGCCTAGCAATGATCTTGTCTGACGATTCTCGAATTACTCCGAAGACATCGAACTGCACGTGCTCTTTATCACCCTTCTGATCGAACTTCACAGCAGCCGGAGGTACCTCAATTGAGAGCGGAATGATATAGCGGCCCTCTTTTGACCTGAACGGACTTAGCTCGACAAACAACGGCAGAGCCGGATGGGCCTCGATCGCCGTCAGATTCGCCAGTAACTTTTTCTCGTCCGGCGAGAGTGGTACCAACTCGTCCCCTGCATTGGCGTAGTAGCCTGAACGTGAAATTACCTGTGAATCAGGCCGGCGGACATCAACCTTGACTCTGCGCAAGCTGCCATCAAAGTTTTGGTCTGTGCTGTAATAGGCCAGCGTGTAGCGAGAGCGGATTTCCTGGTCGATTCGGCCGAGCCCTCTACCAAGGTCGTTGGTGCCCTTAATGAACTCACCACCGGTATCGCCTGAAATTCTGTATAAGATGTCATACTCTCGATTCAAACCTTCTTGGCGCACGTTATCAAATACATTTTCGCCGCCAGATGTCCGCATTCGGCTCTCGGTGCTCATTGTTGCCGAGACACCCGTTAGGGGCGCGTTGGGAACGGGCGATGTAGAGAGAGGAGCACTTGTCCTCAGTCCAGCGGAGTCTATGATATAGATCGCGACGTTCGCGCGATTGGCGATATCGATCACGCTTTGAACTTGCCAATCTAGAATCGTAGGCGCGACGAAGCCTTGCGAGAACACCACCAGCGTCTTCTTCCCCGGTATCGCGCGCTGAGCCTCACAGATGGCCGCAAGCGCGGCAAGCACCGGTCGCGCCTGTTGAACGCTCAACTGAGACCTGAGTTTGATAAACTGTTCAAGCGCGCGCGCGGCGAGCATCGCGTGAGCGGCCCCCGAGCCTTGGGCTGCCGAACCGGGTGACGCCGGTAGATTTATGTCCCCTGCACCAGCAAGGTCCGATCTCGTTCGCTCTATGTCTTCGGTGAGCTGGGCATGCTCCGAGGATTTATTTGAGGTAGTCAGCAGATAGGCATTTTCCACCGCCGCAACTAGCTTCTGCTTGTCCTGTGTGAACGGCTGGAGTACCCGCAGATCAGTCGACACTCCGAATACCGCAACCGCGTCGTTCTCAGTGACATGCTCCCGAATATACTTGAGGATCGATTCTCGCACTTGCCTCATGTTTGTGAGGTCTGTCGTTGCGCCGTCCAATATCAGCGACAAAATGTTAGTTTGTCTGCCACTCGACTTGACCGGTCGTTTAGGATCCGCGTCTGACTGAATCCTTTCTCCCCCGGCAAGAGGTGGATCAAAGAAATCCACAAGCTGCCGAACGCCATTTTCAAAGACGGTGAAGTCCTCAGCCTTCATGTCCGTGATGTACTTTCCTTTGTTGTCCTTCACCAGCACGTCCAGAGCCACGAGATGCGCCTTGAGCGTTACCACTTCATCCTGGCTCTTTTGAGCTTCCTTGCTCTTCTGGGGTTGGGCCTGCGCCGCATGAAAACAGACAAGCAACGCAAGAAGAGCGATAGGCAGGAAGCGAAGTAATTGTGGTGTAAACTTGTCGAAAGCTAATCTACGGACAAACATTGTTTCATCCCCTCGAGGCTGAGGCAAAACTCAGCCTCCACGGCCTGAACGTTCTTTGATAAGTCAGCGTGGGCGCGGCGGAAATGGCGCAACCAGATCGCCTTCCTTTGTCGGCGCATTGCTGGACTTCAGCCTTTCAACAATCTGCATCTCATCTTGGGCTCGTTGCGATTGATTAAGACGGGCGTACAGGAGGGCAAGATTATAATGGGCCTTTGAATCATCCGGATTCAATTTCACTCCGATCTCAAGCTCCTGCTGAGCACGAGGATAGTTCTTCATCTTAAGAAGGGTTGAACCAAGCGCAATATGCGGGTGAGCGAACGGGGGTGATAGCTGAATGGACTGCTCAAAGAGCCGTACCGCTCGCTGATCTTCGTTCTGCTCCTGCGCGATCAAACCCAGATAATATAAAGTCTCGGGAGTGGCTGCGTCCTTTTGAAGGCTCTTTTCAAGCCACTCTCGTGCTTCAGGATACATCTTTTGTTTCAGCAATATATAACCGAGGTACGTCTGAGCCTGAGCGTTACCTGGTCGAAGATTTAGGTACTTCCTGAAAGCTTGTTCGGCCTCCTTGAGATCCGGCTTCTTCAGCCAGGTTACTCCGAGTACGAAATAGTAAGAAGGTTCCTCCGGTCGAATTTCAATTGCGCGTTTGAGGGCTTTGATCGCATCGTCATCGAGTTTCGAACTGGCCGCAATCACAGCAAATCTGTATAGAAGATCCGGCGAGTCGTTGATCGTGTCCTTAACACGACTCATATAGACGATTGCCAGGTTAGCATCTCCTCTCGACTGATAGACCGTCGCTAAGCCCAACATCGCGCCGGCATCAGCGCCCTGTTCCCGCAATGCAAGGAGATAACTTTCCTCCGCCTTGTCCAGATTCTCTTTTCTTAGATAGGCGTCGCCGAGCATGGCCAGCAACGGGGCCGAGGGGGATTGCGATTGTCTCGCCACCGCTATTGTGTTGATGCACTCGTCCAGGCGGCCTTGAGACAGCAGCAACCATGCGAGCTTATAGGATGCGTCGGCATTGCGCGGGTCGAGTCGAACTACTTCTCTCAACTCTGATACAGTCTTCTCGTGTTCTCCCCTGAGCAAATAAAGGTAAGCCAGATTCATATGAGCCCCAACCAGTTGGGGATCCATCCGAATCGCACGCGTGAAGAGAGACTCTGCCTCATCCATTCTGCCCTGCTTTGCGCGAATCGTGCCGAGCAAATCAAGTGCGGCTGCCTCGTTAGGCCGCAGACGCAAGATCGAGTCTAATTGTCGCTCCGCGTCGGCGATTCGATTCTCGCGAATAAGCGCTGCCGCACTCTCAAGTCGATCGGCGAACGGAACTTCCTGGCCCGACACACTAGGTGGGGTAAGAAGAATCGAGAAGGCCGTAATAGCCAATGCAAAGCGGTTCGCGCCACCGAATACAGCCTCGGGCGCGGAGTCGTAGCTGCCGCCCCTGGACGAGTTTATATGACTATCGCGGTTAACAAGTGCTAGAAGAGCAGTAAACATGGACTTCAATTCAAACCCTCTAACGAACGACGGCTGCGGTCAACCGCTTAAAATCTCGCTGTTCTATTATTCCTTGGCCTTCCTTTATCGTCAGTACTTTATTCACACTTGCATTAGTCACCTTGTCAACCACTCCGCTCGGCCAACGGATCTCGATCAGGTCTATTTTAGTCCGGTTCTCTAGGCCGATATGGAGCCTCAGATCGCTTTGAGAGATATAGCTTCCACCGCTGCGTACTTCGTCGATCTGCGTCAGGTCTCCGGAAACGACCTTTACCCGCGCTCCTATGCCATCCCGATTGCTTTTGACACCAACCGTCTTGATCAAGACGGAGTTATTCGAGTTGCCGCCGTCATTACGTAGGAGTTGTGGCGGGCCGTCCAAGTCGTTAATTACAATATCAACATCGCCGTCGTTATCTATGTCTCCAAATGCGACTCCGCGGCCGGCCCGCTCCTGCATCAGGGGTGCGCCGAACTCCGCGGCCACTTCGCTAAAAGTTCCATTGCGATTGTTATGATGGATCAGCCTCCGCTGGCGATAGCCGGCCAGTTGCGGATAGACATGCCCGCAGGCGATGAATAGGTCGACCCAGCCGTCGTTGTCATAATCGAAGAATTTGGTTCCCCATCGGACGTAGGGCATGCTCACTGCGGCCACATTAGTCTTATAGGAGACGTCGGTGAAAAAGTTAGGACCGTCGTTATGATAGAGCGTGTCGTAATCGTCCACGAAGTTCGTAACGAAGATATCGAATCGTCCATCATGATCGTAGTCGCCGACGGTGACCCCCATACTTCCTTGCTCGGCGCCGTTCTCGCTGAGGGCCGTCCCTGAGATAAAGCCAATCTCCTTGAACGTGCCATCTCCGTTGTTATGGTACAGAAGATTCGGCGTCGAATCGTCAGCCACATAAATATCTACGAGGCCATCATCGTCGAGGTCGCTGCAGATGACACCCATTCCAAAGTAGCCATTTGGATCCGAAACGCCGGCTTTCTTTGAGACGTCGGTGAATGTTCCGTCCCCGTTATTGTGGAAGAGTGAATCACCCGAACCGTGTAGTCCTCTTGGGCCACATTGCACCGCTATCCCCTTGTACTGGCATGTCTTGTCTTTACCAAACTCGGGAAGGTGGTTGAGATCATACTCGACGTAATTGGCGACGAAGAGGTCCAGCCTACCGTCATGATCATAGTCGACGAAAGCTGCGCCGGTTGACCAACGTCCATCGCTCACACCCGCGGCCTTCGTCACATCGGAGAACGTACCGTTGCCGTTATTCTTGAAGAGGTGGTTCCCGTTCAGGCAGGTGACATAGAGATCATCAAAGCCGTCGTTATTGTAATCGCCGACCGCGACACCCATGCCCCATCCCACATACCCCAATCCAGATTTGTCGGTGACGTCTGTGAATGTACCGTCGCCGTTGTTATGATAGATGGCGCTCTTGGTTTTCCCTCCTGACCTGGCGATGTCGACAGTCAGACAATTTACAAAGTAGATATCCAGATAGCCGTCATTGTCATAGTCGAAGAGAGCTACGCCACCGCTCATCGACTCCACAAGGTATCTCTTTTCTGGCGAACCACTATGTCTGAAAGTAATGCCGGCTTGCGTTGTGATATCGGTGAAGCGGACCTGAGGACGATCACCACGGATCGGCAAGGGAATCGCGAGCAGGGAGATACCGATAGAGGTCACTAGGCCGAATCTTCTTAATGCCAAATCTGGCCACCCTTCTGAACGCTACTGATTTGTTTGGCTGCGTGCCTTCTCTTTAAGCTGCTTGGAGACTTCGATGTGACTCTCGCCTTCCGCCTTCCGTCCGGCCTGAAGATACGCACGACCCAGCTGATAATGAACATAGGATTCGTCGGGCTTGAGCTTAGCAGCGACTTCAAGGCTCTGGACCGCCCCTCTCAGGTCACCCTGTTGGAGCAGGGCCTTGCCCAGCTCATAATGCGCCTCCGCATAGTCAGGCTTAAGCTGGACTATTTCTCGCATCAGCTTGATACCGCGCTCCGTCTGTTGAGCTGCCAGTAAGACAAACCCCAAATGATACCTGGCCTGAATGTCGCTCGGGTTTACAGTTAACTCACTTTCGAACTCCTGCGCCGCAACATCGAACTTTCCGGCCTTAACATAGATCAACCCGGTGAAGTAATGCGCCAGCCTGGTTTTGCCGTCCAATGCCAGCGCCGTTTGTAACTCCTCGAGCGACTTGCTAGTTTCACCCTGCTCGTAATATGCCTGTCCAAGAAGTATGTGTAGCTGTGGGCTACTACTGCTCATCGTGACCATCTGTTGAATAATGCGATTTGCCGAGTCCTGTTTGCCCTGCTTGATCAGCGAGACCGCGAGCGTGTAATAAAGGGTAGCATCGTTTGGTTTAACCGAGACCACATCGGAGAGCAGTTCGGCGGCCCTCTTATAACCGTCAGTCATGAAATAACTCATCCCCAATATCTGACGAGCGGCGACGTTTGTAGGATTGGTCTTCAGCTCATCCTCCAGCGCGGGAATTGCTTGTTTATATAGTTCGGCCTTGTAACAGGCCAGGCCCCAGTTAAAGTTAATCTGTTCGAGTTGGGGATTCCACTTCGCCGCCAGAGCGAACTGTTCCGCCGCCGCGCGGAAATCTTGTCGCTCGGCCCGCAGCAGACCGATATTGTTGTGAGCGCTGGCAACTATTTTTGAATAATAGGCTTCGCTGTCTTTCAAATCTTGGGCGGTCTTTTCATCCAGTGGATTTGACTCGGCAACGGTCCCCTCGACTGAGAGTATTTCCGGAAAATTACCATTCTGTTTGTGGAGGGTGGCCGAGCGCAGATAGGTCTCGGTCTTTTCTTCATCTCGCTTGTGGCCCTGCATCTTTAGCTCTAAGGCGACCTGTAACTCTTTCTGCCCTTCTTCCGATTGACCGGTCCGGATCAAAGACTGTGCAAGCCTGTAGTGCGCTGAAGAGCATTGATACCCATTGTGTTCCAGCGTGGGATGTAAAATTATGGCCTTCCAAACCC
>CAZOOE010000126.1:0-3012 GCA_964581275.1 uncultured Clostridia bacterium | reverse complement strand
CCTCTGTATGCACGGTCCGGATCACAAGCAGTGTAGGCCTGTAGTTCGATGGCGGAACTTGATGTTGTTTGTGATACATGCAGGGATTGAAGATGATGTGCTTCCTAAACACCTCGATAGCTTTATCGTGCCGTCCGACCGACTGGTACGCTTCGCCAAGATAGAAATAGGGATCCGGGTTCTTGGGTTGAATATAAGAGGCCTTTTCCAATAGCAAAGTGGCTAGATCCCACTTTCTCTGAATGGTGTAGATGACCCCGAGATAATAATTGGCGAAGAAGTCATCCGAATTGGAAGCCAACTCTATCTTGAACTCCGAGGCCGCGTCGTCTAGCCGCGAGACTCCGTCTTTCAACAAGTACGTAAGGCCGAGATAGTAGTGAACTTGTGGAGAGTGAGAATCCAGGGCGATGGCAGCTTTGAGTTCAACGATCGCTTCCGCCAGAAAACCGGTCTCTCGATAGGCCCGCCCAAAGAGGATATGGAGCTGCGGCCGCTCGCCGAGTTGTGCAAGTATCCGATCATAGATTCGCTTTGCCGGCGCTAATTGGCGCTGCTTAAGATAAACCAACCCAAGCGTGTAGGAGACGTCATAGTCACTGGGAGCGAGCTTCAAGACCGCGTTGAGTTCGTCTTCGGATTTGCGAAGCTCACCCAGCATGAAATAGGTCTTTCCCATCATGTGGTGGGCGGCGGCATCATTAGCATTGCCTGTCAGAACTTTATTGAGCGGCACGAGAGCCTTGTCGAATTGCTCTGCGTTGAAGTACGCAATCGCTAAATCAATGAGCGCCTCTTCAGAATTCGGTGCATATGACGTGGCGGCCTCAAGAGCTATGATTGCATCTTTGTACGCCTTTTGTGCCGAGTAGGTTTTCCCGAGCTTGCCGTATCCTTCCACTAGAATCGCCGCGTATTCATTTTCCGCCGATATGAAATTACCTGCGCGCCTCTGGGCTTCCCCTGCTTCATAGTGTTGCCGAATCGAATCGCGAGGCGATTGAAAAACAAGAGCCAGAAGTAAGAGACAAACAAAGGATGGGGTCATCGCGCGAACTTCCGTTTAAACACGTGCAAAACTTCCCTAGGGGAGAGCCGGACTCTCTGCGAATCGCGGCATTCTATCGACTAGGCCGAACTATATATCAGGACCTGACCTGAATCAAACCTCCCTTGTACCAGGTATTAGGTAGGACTATACTCCGTCCTAACTAGATCCGATTGCAGCGGAGGTTGCCATGACAGACCATCCCGCCGGAGTAGCTGCCAATTCAGTTGGCTTGATGGTCATCACTTTTTCGCTTGCGACGCAGATTCTGGCGCAAAGCCCCAGACCGCCATCAGATGTCGATCCCGCCCGCGCCCGCTTCGAAGAGACTAATCGACGTGAGCTGCAGCTCCGAAACATGAGCGGGACTTCAAGGATAACTGATCCGAAGGAACTTGAAGCCGTAGTTACCCAGATCAAGCAAGACTTTGAGCGCATCCTGACTCTTCACAATGAGATCGCCCGCGCAATCAGCACTGACAAGGCACTAGAGCATCAGTTTGTTTCAAACGCAACTGCCGAAATAAAGAAGCGCGCAACCCGGTTACAGACGACACTAGCGCTCAATAAACCTGATCCCAGCGAACGGAATCAGCACAAGCGCAGCCAGCTCAATGACGTGCAACTCAAGGACGCCCTCATATCCCTTTGCAACAAGATCGAAAGCTTCGTCACCAATCCTGTGATAAAGAATCCCGGCACAGTTGACATCCAGCAATTGGCTAAAGCCCGCGATGACCTCGAAGGAGTGATTGAACTCGGCGGTCGCATCAACAAGAGCGCCGAGAAGCTGAAGAAGAGTTCCAAATAGCCGGCAGCGGGCTCTCGAGAAGTACGGTCACTGGCTTGTTGCCGTTGAGTGTAAGCCTCACCCTTTGGAAGGGGCATGACCGGAGTTAGCTCCCTCATAGCTTCGGTGCGTCCAGGAAAGAATTGGGGCGGGGTAACGTGAGTAATCGTCGCCCCGCCCGGTACGTCTACTGACCTGCAACGTTTAGAAGCTCAGCTTCAAACCAAACTGGATCTCGCGCGGCCCTCGATAACCAGCCCCAATTATACCGAAGTTGCCGTTGGTGGCTTTGCCGAAGTTCGCATCGTTTTTGTTTTGGTCGAAGTTTAGGGCAGCATCGACTTCGTTCGAACCAAAATTCGGGTGGTTGAAGGCGTTAAACATCTCGGCGCGGAATTGAACGCCATATCGCTCTCGGAATCTCCAGTTCTTATTGACCGAAAAGTCAACGTTCTTAGTGGTGGGTCCCCGAATGCTTCCACGCCCCAGAGTACCGAACCTACCCGCGTCGGGTAGTTTGAATGCCGCAGGGTTGAGGAACTGGCGTTTGTCACCGTTATGCAGATAAATCGGAACACCGAGCACCCGGTCGGGACGCTGGTTTCCGCCAGTGCGTAGACCAGCGGTGTTAGCACCGGACAATACGTCAATTGGAGTGCCGCCCACGAAAGAGGCGATGGCATTGAATTGCCACCCTCCGATCACCTGGTTGGCCACCGGACCCCACTTCTGGAACGATGGCAACTCGTAAACCGCGTTAGTAACAAATATTTGCCGGCGGTCGAGATCCGCATCTCCACGGTCCAGATCGTAGTTGAAAAGGTCGCTTGTATTGCCCGTGAATGACGTCAGCGGCACATTCGTGATGGCATGCGACCAGGTATAAGCTGCTTGGAAGGCCAGCCGGTTCGAGAAGCGGCGGTTGAGCCAAATCTGCAGTGCATTGTATCTGGAGTCCCCTGACGATTCGTCTCCAGTTATGGGTCCAAGGCCCTTAAAAAGCGCGTTCGCGGCCGCAAAATCAGCCGTAGGTTCTCCGTTACGAATGAGCTTAGCAAGCGCCAGACGCGCGCTGGGCACTACGTCGTTGTACGATAATCCACTCCTCCAGAGGTGCAGTCCGTGGTTCCCAACGTAAGAGGCTTCTACCACAGTGTTCTTCATTATCTCGCGA
>CAZOOE010000125.1:0-14068 GCA_964581275.1 uncultured Clostridia bacterium | reverse complement strand
TTGGTGGGTTGCGCGGGGTCACGCTGTTCCTTCAGTAGGCTCGCATGCCCGCTACTGTCCCCGTTGTCGCGCGCGGCGAACAACTCATCGGCCCGGGAGATCGGGTCTTTCTGGACAAAGCGAGACTCCGAGAAGACCGGCGAGAGAGTCAGCATCGAGGCCAGGATCAGGCTTGTCATTGTCCCTTTGGCTGTTGATTCGTCAGTATTAGTTTCCCACCGCTTTCGGCCAACAGATAAACCGGACCTGGCGCGGCGCGAATCAGCTCGTCGCGCTTTGATGAATCCGTAAACAGGAAAACTCGTTCCGGGCCAATCCACATCATCGCAAGTTCGTAGTCGTTGATGAAGATCCGGGGCGCGTCCTCGAAATAGGAGCCGTATTCCAAATTCGCCGAGCGTCCGTTGAGAATATCGACCGGCTTCCGAGTATAGAAGTTTATCGAGGACCCTCCCTCATATTCTCCGTTTATGACTATCACGTCGCCCTCTTTATGCTCGCGGTCGATCGCCTCAGCAAGTGCCCGCGACGAAAGGTAAGGTTCGAATGCGCCAAGGCTCAGGTGCGCGCAGAAAAAGAAGGCCGCCATCATCAGAGCTAACGATACGTTTGATGCCCAATGCTTGCCTTTGCGCCTCAAAATCAGCGCTGCAACCGTCCCAATCAAAAACGACAACGCGGTTCCGATTATCGGAATGCGAAGACCGGCGAACGACCTGGGCGTCAAGTCGAGCACGTGACCGAGCGACAGCGCATAAGCCTCGGGGTTGCGAGTCAGCGTCGCCGAGATATCACCTTCAACCGCGATGTGCCTTGTCATCCAGTAAGCGCTCGCGCCGGCCATGAATACGATCAACCCCAAGCAAGCGAGCGCAATCTGCGTCGCACCCAGTATCGATTTGCCGCTTGCCGCTCGTACTTTTCTCTCCGACTTCGCGAGCGCGCAGCCGATCAGCAGCGCGAACGCCGGGTACGAAGGCATCGTGTAATACTCCTGCGTAGTTGAAAAGCAGAAGAACAGTATAACCAGCCCTGCCCATACTACAAGAAACAGCTTCTGCTGGTCCTCGCGATTGAGGGTCCTCGTCCGCCGGGGAATGTCTTTGAGTGCGAGCGGCAGGAAAAGGCTCCACGGGAAAAGCCACACGACATGCAAGACAAGAAACAGTGGAAGCGGGACTGTGTCGTAGTCCGCGGGATAGCGCTTTCCTATGTAACGCAACAGGTGCTCGTTCATGAAGTAGAACCAGAAGAACCCCCGGCCTTGACTAGGGCTGGGCGTGCCCACCATCAGGCTTCCTGAATTGGCCACCCCGGCCCCGATGTGCCACGGCGCAGCGATCGTCAGAAAGAGCAGCGTGCCTGTGAACAGTTTTAGCCGGGAGAGTTTGCGAACCTCGCCGGTAATCAACAAATACGCAAAAATAATGATGGCGGGGAATGCGGCTCCGATGAGTCCCTTCGTCAGTACCGACAGCGCCGCGAAAAAGTATATGCCATAAACGTAGCCCGATCGTTCCGGATCCTCGTTCGCGCGAAGGAAGCAATAAAAGGCCATGGTGATGAACAGCGTCAACATCACGTCCGGCCAAAGCACTCTTGTGAACAGATAAATCCCAGCGCAAGTGCCCACTGCTAGAGCGGCATAAAAGCCGGCCTTCTCACCAAACGCGAAGTTGCCGAGCAGCATCGTCGCCATCATCAACCCAAGAGTCGCGAGAGCAACCGGAAGCCGCGACGAGAACTCGTTCACGCCTAACAGCTTGTATGAAAGCGCCACCGACCAGTACATCAGCGGGGCCTTTTCGAGGTAACGGATCTTATTCGCGCGCAGCGTGACCCAGTCGCCTGTCTCCGCCATTTCCCGCGCCGCCTCGGCGTGAACCGTGTCGGCGTCGTCGAGCAGCGCAGGCGGATAGCCACAACTCGCCAGGTAGACGATTCCCCAAAGAGCGAGCAGCGCGAGCAATTGATTGCGGGTTTGCATCGAAGAACTTGTTATAACAAAGAGCTTTCGCTTTGCTCCAACCCTTTTCGACGTCAGCGATGAGGTTGAGAGGGCTTTGGTGGTGATGATCCCATCGCTCTCGAGCAATCCAACTCGCCCTAAGGCCGCGTAATCTGTGAGGTCTGCCTATCAGACCGCGCCGGTCTCTGCGAGATCTCGCTGAAGGGGATCAACCCGTGGCCAAATCAGGGAGAATCAGGTAGTATTGCTGAGAGTCGAAGTAGAAAAGAAGGAAAGAAACCGCATCATGCAGTGGACCAGTGGACCGCCCCAGATCAGAATACTCCTCCCGCTATTCGCTATCGCTCTACCATTGCTTTTCTCCGTGAGCCTCCAGGCCCGGCAGACTCAAAGTGCCGTCATTCGGGTGACTGCCTCGGACGAGTCTGAAAAGCCCGTCTCTGGTGTGGTCGTTGAGGTGAAGCTCAAAGGATCGCTTGTGGCGACGACCACCACCAGCGAAAAAGGAGAAGCCGAGTTCACGAAACTCGCGCCCGGCACTTACGAGGTTTTGGTTTCTAAAGAGTCCTTCGAACCATTAGGACAGAGCGACGTCGTACTGAACGCCGGCGCCCCGATCGAAGTCAAATTCACGATGATTCCCAAAGTCCAGCTCAAGGACATGGTCGTAAACGTCCAGGCCGGGTCGGAGACACCCATCGAGAAAGGCGCTTCGCCCGCCACTGCGATCGCGCGTTCGCAGATCAAGAACATTCCGGCCAAACCAGCGACGGTCAAAGACACGCTGCCGTTAGTGCCGGGCATAGTACGTACCCCTGAGGGTGAGATAAAGATTTCTGGGACCGGCGAGCACCGCAGCGCGCTCGTCGTCAACGCTGCCGACGTTACGGATCCGGCGACCGGCCAGTTTGGCGTGACTGTACCGGTCGACAGTGTTGAAACGATCGAGGTGTTCAAGACGCCCTACCTGGCTCAGTTCGGGCGCTTCACCGCTGGAGTTGTTTCGGTGGAAACACGGCGGGGCGGCGAGAAATGGAATCTGGAGCTCAACGACCCCCTCCCGGAGTTTCGCATTCGCAGCGGTCACCTTCGGGGACTGCGCGAAGCTTCGCCCCGCGCAACCTTCAACGGTCCGCTGATCGCAGGCAAGTTTTATTTATCCGAGGGACTCGAATACGATCTTCAAAAAAGACCGGACCGAACACTGCCGTTTCCTTTCAACGAAAGCAAGCAGCAGTCGGTGAACTCGTTCACCCAACTCGATTACATTCTGTCACCGGTGAACACGCTGACCGGGACGTTTCACGTCGCGCCGCGACAAATGGCATTCGTCAATCTGAATTTCTTCGATCCGCAGCCCGTGACGCCAACGTTCAGCGCTCACGATTACACGGGAACAGTTATTGATCGCTGGACGATCGGAAACAACTTGCTGGAGAGCACGCTGGCGATCAAGCACTTCAACGGGAAGGTCTGGGGTCAGGGCAATAAAGATATGATCCTTTCCCCAACCGGCAACGGTGGCAACTATTTCAGCGAGCAAAACCGCAATGCGTCGCGAGCCGAGTGGATCGAAACGTATTCGCTTTCTCCGATCAATGGCTTGGGCACTCACAATCTGAAGTTCGGCTCGTCGATCACCCGTACCGGGAACCGCGGCGACTTTATAGCACGGCCGGTCCTGATAGAGGACGCCGAGGGGCGGTTAGTAAAACGGATAGACTGGGTTGGAGGGCATGCGTTCGATCGCACCGACATGGAGTCCGCGTTCTTCGGGCAGGATCATTGGGTGATCACGCCGCGGCTGGCGATGGACCTAGGGACCCGGTTCGAGCGGCAGGGCATCACCGAGACGATGCGGGTAGCCCCACGAGTTGGCCTTGCGTGGACTCCGTTTGCCAATCAGCAGACCACCGTTCGCGGGGGTTTTGGACTCTTTTTCGACCGCGTACCGCTGAGCGTATTCGCTTTCAACGGTTATCCTGAACAGGTTATTACCACCTTCGGCCCCAATGGTGAGATCCTCGACGGACCGCGCCATTTCATCAACATCACCGACCGCGCGGTGGAAAAATTTCCACTGCTGTTCAGCAAGAAGGTCGTAGGCAATTTCGCGCCTTACAGCGCAACATGGAACGTCGAGATCGAGCATCCGGTAAACAGGATGCTGCGGGTTCGTGCCAACTATCTTCAGAGCAATTCCTTTGGCGTCGTGATTTTTACTCCAAAAGTAGTCCAGGGTCAGGACGCGCTTGTGCTCGGGGGCGGCGGCAAGTCTGGCTACAACCAACTGGAGTTGACCGCCCGCCTCTCGCTAAACGACGGCCAGCAGGTCTTCTTTTCTTACGTGCACAGCCGTTCGCGAGGCGACCTGAACGAGTTCAACAACTACCTCGGCAACTTCCCGTTTCCCGTTGTGAGACCGAATACATTCACGAACCTTCCGGGCGACCTGCCGAATCGGTTTCTGGCTTGGGGAGCAGTGCGGCTGCCGTGGAAGATGCGCATCGCTCCGATGGTCGAGTGGCGCAATGGTTTCCCGTATGCTTCGGTCGACGCGTCACAGGATTATGTTGGTGTACCAAACCAGAATCGCTTCTCGAACTTCTTCTCTCTGGACTCGCGAGTGTCCAAGGACTTCAAAGTGAGCGACAAGTACTCGCTGCGCCTCTCGCTAAGCGGGTTCAACGTGACCAACCACTTCAACCCGCTTCAGGTGCATTCCAACATAGAAGATCCCGCCTACGGCGAGTTCTTTGGGAATCACAAGCGGCGCTTCAGGCTTGATTTCGACGTGATCTTCTAGCATCTTAGCCTTTTCGTCGCAATCACACCCAGATCATCAAACCGCAGAACAAACCGGTCTGCGGCATTTGATTGGTCTGAACTTCACCGTACGAGGACGACGAGTTCGAAATGAAGCGATTTCTAATTGTATTCACACTGTTGATGCTCGCAGCCAATACTCCGGGTCAACACAGCCATGCTCCCGAGAGCGATGCAAAACCAGCCGCGCTAATCCCTGGTCTAGGCGATGTTCGACATCCGGTTTCAACCAGCAATGCGGACGCACAGCGATTCTTCAACCAGGGGCTTGCGCTTCTGTACGGCTTCAATCACGACGAAGCAGTGCGGTCATTCAAGCGCGCCGCTGAACTGGATCCTCAACTGGCGATGGCTCATTGGGGGGTTGCGCTCGCGCTTGGGCCGAACATCAACATGGATGTCGATCCCGAGCATGAGAAGGCCGCGTATGAATCGGAGCAAAAAGCCTTGTCGTTAGCCTCGAAAGCGTCAGAACCCGAGCGGGCATACATCGACGCTCTGGCGAAGAGATACTCGAACGACCCGAAAGCCGACTTGAAGAAACTCTCGCTCGATTATAAGAACGCAATGGCGGATGTAGCACGGCGGTACCCCGATGATATGGATGCATCGACGCTGTACGCCGAAAGCATCATGGATCTAAGGCCGTGGCAGCTCTGGTCGAGCGATGGGAAACCAGCGGATGGCACTGAAGAAATCATCTCGATCCTGGAGTCGGTTTTGAGGCGTGATCCTCAACACATCGGCGCGAACCACTACTACATTCACGCTGTCGAGGCGTCGCCACACCCGGAGTGGGCGTTGCCCAGCGCTCAACGGCTGAAGGTCCTTGCGCCAGCGGCGGGCCACCTGGTCCATATGCCTGCTCACATCGATATTCGCTCCGGGAACTATGAGGCTGCGGCACGAAGCAATGCTTACGCTGCGGTGGCCGATCGCGAGTACTTCAAGATCACCGGACAGCAAGGAATGTATCCGATGATGTATTACAGCCACAATCTGCATTTTCTGGCTGTAGCCAACAGCATGCAGGGGCGCTATCTGGATGCGAAAAGGGCTGCCGATCAACTGGCGGCGCACCTCACCTCCTTCCAACAGGGCGGCGGCCCGATGGTTGAGGCGGTCTTGCCGATACTGGATGCGTTCATGCCGACTCCGACGCTGATAATGGTTCGCTTCCAACGATGGGACGATATTCTGAAATCCCCCGCGCCCGATCAGAAACTAACCGCGACTGCCGCGCTATGGCATTTCGGTCGCGCGATGGCTTATGCGTCAACAGGTAAGATTGATAACGCGGAAAAGGAACAAAGCCTGATGGTCTCGGTTTCTAGAGCATTCCCTGCTGACAAGCCGTACGGTTTCAACACCGCCACCAACGTTTTCGGTGTAGCCGAAAACCTTCTGAGTGCGAGAATCGCTACGGGCAAGAACGATAAGAGAGCGGCGATCGAGTTCTTGAAGAAAGCGCTCAAGATCGAGGATTCGCTGAACTACGATGAACCCGAGGACTGGTACATACCCGTGCGAGAGTCGCTCGGCGCCGCATTGATCAGGAATGGCGAGTATTCCGAGGCTGAGAAGGTTCTGCGGGCGGAGCTTGAGAAGCACCATCGCAACGGACGCGCGCTGTTCGGGTTGGCGGGAAGCTTGCGCGCGCAAGGCAAGAAGCAGGCTGCCGAGTTTGTCCAGAGAGAATTTGAAGAGGCGTGGAAGAACGCCGACGTAAAGTTGAGAATCGAAGATTTGTGAGCCGACTTTTTTTTGGAGTGCGGTGGCGTCTTTGCGTTGCCACCGCTTTTCATTATCTCCCGCAAAACGACAGAAAGCGGTGACAACGCAAAGATGCCACCGCACTCCAAATACTTGGTCGCGGGCATCTACAAGTATCAACACAAAATTAGGATACTATGGGCTGACGACATATCTGGACTTTCGGTGGCCTCACCTGCTAAACTCACACTGTTCTGTGGCAACCCGAGCGTTGCTATTTGGGTTTGTTTTTCGGGAGCGTCTTGTCTTAGCTCGGAGAGCGTTTGATCCTGCTTTTCACCCTCTTCCCGCAAGGTCTTGGAAGTTCCTCTTAGCCAATTTCAGGAGAGATATGGGTAAAAGAATGTACGTAGGCAACCTGTCGTATCAGACGACAGAGGCGGATCTGACCAACCTGTTCGAGGCTGTCGGACCGGTCGAGTCAGTTAACATAATCACGGACCGAGACACCGGCCGTTCGAAGGGCTTCGGCTTTGTGGAAATGAGCAACGAGGATGCTGAAAAAGCGATCGCGCAGTTCAACGGAACGGAAATGAACGGTCGAGCTCTGACCGTGAATGAAGCACGTCCGCGCGAGGAGCGTTCGGGCGGCGGACGCGGCGGCTACGGCGGAGGTGGTGCTGGCCGTGGTGGGCGAGGCGGCGGCGGAGGTCGCGGCGGATACGGCGGCAACCGCTACTAGTCATCGAGGAATTGGCCACGGCGACCTCGGTCGCCGTGGCTCCTGGCCGACACAAGGCGAGTGTTTGATGGAGCGGTTGGGGGGTTGTTTTCTGCTTCAAGCGCTGAAGCTACTGGCCTGATCGCTGTTGTGTTCGAGTGCGAAATGAGAACTTGAGGAGTTGATGGCTGTTCGTCTTTTTGTTGGAAATCTTCCCTATACTGCGACTGAGGCGGCTCTTCGCGAGCACTTTTCGGTAGTTGGTCCGCTCTCCTACGTTTACCTTCCTATCGATCGTGAGTCAGGCAAACCGCGCGGCTTTGCATTTGTAGAATTCAACGACAAGGCTCAGGCCGACGATGCGATCCGCCGCTTTAACAATCAACTCTTCATGGGAAGGCCGCTGGCAGTCAACGAAGCTCGCGAGCGCGAAGACCGGCCCCAAGGTTCATCCTCGCGACCATACATCCCGAGCCGTGAATTCGCCGAACCACCGGGCTCCGGCGAGCGCCCCGCTGGCCGAAACTTCGGACCCGACGCAGCCCCTCGGCGCAGCCGAAAGCCCGGAGGCCGCGCCGGGAAGGGAGAGCGAGTGCCGAAGCAACCAATACGCGAACGGCCGGGCGGGCGGTTCTTTGGCGACGATGGCGACGGGAGCATCGACGAGGATTTTGAGGGAGACAATTTCGCTAGCCGCGTTGACGATTCGGAAGACGAAAAGCATTAACTCTTTTGGTTACTGCCGAGCGAACCCGAAAACCGAACGCTGAGCGGCTAGCAAGGAGAGATCAATGGCGAAGAAATCAAGGCCCACCTTTCAAAAGCGTGAAAAGGAAAAGGCTCGTCAACAGAAACAAAAAGAGAAGGAGCAGCGACGATTGGAGACTAAAGAGCGCAAAGCGATCGAAGGCCCTCGAATCGAAGGCGAAGATCCAGATATCGCCGGTATTCGTCCGGGCCCGCAGGCTTTGCCCGAACAGTGGGAGTATTCCAACAGTAACGAATAGACCCTTTCCCGAATGGCGCGCCCATCCGGCGCGCTAACCCATCATTGCTGAGGACCGCCCTTTAATCGAGTTCAGTGACCGGGGGCCAGTTCTGGCCCCCTTTTAAAAGGTGACCTTCTTATCGATCCGTTTCATAGAACAGCCTTGCTTATCGGGTCGCGAAATCCGTGATGGCGGATTACCGATTAATCTGCCCGCTAGTACGTGCTAAAATGCTACTGTCGCAGCTGCGACGCGCGAGCTTGATTGCGAGATCGTCGTCGCCGATCGCATTTGAGGTAAGCAATGGCTAACCAAATCGAGTTCACCTTAAACGCAACCGCGCACGCAGTCGAGGTTGAAGATGGAACATCGCTGCTTGAGGTGCTGCGTGACTCCTGTGGGGTGATCTCGCCAAAGGACGGCTGCAGCCCGCAGGGTCAGTGCGGATGTTGCACGGTGATTGTCGACGGGAGAGCAGTGGTTTCTTGCGCGGTGCCCGCGAAAAGCGTCGCCGGGAAGACGGTGCTGACGCTTGAAGGCTTTAGCGAGTTTGAGCGCGAGACCTTTGCCGACAGTTTCATAGCTTGCGGTGGGTTACAATGCGGCTTCTGCACGCCCGGAATTGTAGTTCGAGCCAAGAACCTGATCGACAAAACTGCAGACCCGACTGAAGATCAAATCAATCGCATATTGAGCATGCATCACTGCAGGTGCACCGGCTACGTCAAGATCGTTGACTCAATAAAGCTTGCGGCCAAAACGCTGAGGGGCGACGGCGCAATCCAGTCTGACGGGAAGGCGGGGCGCATTGGAACAAGCACGCCTCGCTACGAAGCCCGCGAACTCGCGCTGGGTGACCGGCCCTATATCGACGACATGAGTTTCCCGGGCATGCTTCACGGCGCAGTGCTCTTGTCAGAGCATCCGCGCGCACTTGTAAAACGAATCGACACCAGCAAAGCAAGAGAGATCGCCGGGGTAGCAGAAATAGTTACCGCCGCCGACACACCCGGTCAGAGACACCAGGGACTTATCTACAACGACTGGCCGATGTTCGTCGCCGAGGGCGAAGAGACGCGCTACGTCGGTGATGTGATCGCAGCAGTTGCCGCGGTGGACAGACGCACCGCTCGAAACGCAGCAAAGACGATTGAGGTCGAATATGAAGTTCGCGAACCTATCACCAATCCAGAAGACGCGTTGAAACCCGGCGCGCCGAAACTTCACAAAAAGGGAAACCTGCTGAGCAGATCGGAGATCAATCGCGGTGACGTCGAGGGGGCGTTAAAGAACTCCGCCCACGTTGCTACTCACACTTTTCAAACTCAATTCATCGAGCACATGTTTCTTGAGCCCGAGGCGTGCATCGCAATGCCTGAAGGCGGGGGATTGAGGGTCTACACCCAGGGACAGGGAGTGTTTGACGACCGGCGACAGATTGCGTCGTTCCTCGGGATGCCCGAAAGCGATATTTTCGTGTCGTTGATTACCAACGGCGGTGCATTCGGCGGCAAGGAGGACATGAGCATCCAGGCTCAGACTGCTCTTCTAGCCAAGGTTACATCGAGTCCGGTAAAGCTCACGCTGAGCCGCGAAGAAAGCTTGCGGCTTCACCCCAAGCGCCATCCCATAAAAATGACCTACACGGTTGGCTGCGACGCGGAGGGGCTGCTGACCGCGGTTAGCGCCGATATGATCGGCGACAAGGGTGCGTACGCATCCGTGGGTTCAAAAGTGCTCGAGCGAGCAGCAGGTCACTGCACCGGGCCGTACAAAGTCGACAACGTGCATGTTGTATCGCTTGCCGCTTACACCAACAACCCGCCCTGCGGGGCAATGCGTGGCTTCGGCGCAAATCAAGCCGCCTTCGCGATTGATTCGATGATCGACATTCTTGCCGAGAAGGTCGGCATAGATGGATGGGAGATTCGTTACCGGAACGCGCTCGATGTCGGCGGTACGTTCTGCACCGGCCAACGAATGGAATCGAGCGTCGGCTTGAAAAAGACCCTCGAGGCGGTGAAGGACATCTACAAAAGCGCAAAATACGCAGGCATAGCTTGCGGTATCAAGAACGTCGGCATCGGTAACGGCATGCCCGAGTATGGCAGAGCGATGCTCGAAGTCCACGCTGACGGGACGGTTGGCATTTACACCGGCTACACCGAAATGGGACAGGGGCTGTTCACCGTGCTGCAGCAGACGGCTTGCGAGGAAACGGGACTTCCCCCGAGCGTCTTCAATTTGGTCTCGGCCGACACCAGGCACCCATTGGATTGCGGCCAGACGACCGGTTCCCGCGGGACATTCCTTGGTTGCCGCGGTGTACAGGAGGCTGCGCGCAAGCTCAAGGCTGATCTCGACGCGGAGAAGACCCTGAGAGATCTTGCAGGGAAGACGTACTACGGCGAGGTGCTGATCGATGACACGGTCTCGCTCGACGCGAAAGTGGAAAAGCCCAAGACCCACTTTGCGTACGGCTTTGCTACTCAGGTGGTGATTCTGGACGACCACGGGCGCGTCAAGAAGGTTGTGGCAGCCCACGACGTCGGCAGGGTGATGAACCCGGCGCTGCTTGAGGGCCAGTTGGAAGGATCGATTCACATGGGTCTGGGCTACGCGCTGACCGAGGAGTTCAGAGTCGAAAACGGCATTCCCCAAACGATGACCGTGAACTCGCAAGGCCTGCTTCGCGCGAGACACATGCCGGAAGTCGAGCTGATCCTGATCGAAGACCAACATCCGGAAGGTCCCTATGGCGCGAAGGGTGTTGGAGAGATCGGACTTGTCCCCACAGCGCCTGCGGTCGCCGGTGCGTTATGCAAGTACGATGGCATTCGCAGGTTCTCGCTTCCGATGAAGGATTCACCTGCTGCGCGTTTCATTCGCGGGGCGGGCAGCAAGTGACCTGGCCTGCGATCATCTACATCCTCCGCCAGGCGTCCGCGTAACCCGGCTGGGCCATTGCAGTAATGTAGCCCGTCAAACAAAACCGTTGACGAATCAAGCAGTCGGCTCATAATACCCTTACCTCCCAAGGAATCTTGGCTTCTACCCCCGAAGAAGAAAATCACTTTCGCGGATCCGAGGCGCGGATGAATAACTCCGGCGGGCTAATTCATAGTTCGGCGCCGTTGAATACCGGCAAACTGATCAGTGCCTACTACCTCGAGATCGAATACCTTCTTGAGCGAGTCGAGGGCGCGACTAGCCACTATCAGACGCTTGGAGTGGAACGTTCAGCCACAAATGAAGACGTAATTCTCGGATATCAGAGGACCGTCACGGTTCTTCATCCGTCTTATCATAAAGTCAGAGCCGCAGTACCCGACGAGATGTTGGTGCGGGTAGATCAGGCATTTAAGAAAGCTTCACAAGCGTTCGCGGTATTAACCGATTCCAAACAGCGAAAGCAATACGATATTGAGCAGCGCTCTCCGCGGTCGTACTCGACTTTGCCCCTCGACATTCCCAAACAACCGACCCACACGGGCAAGACTCAGCCACAGGATAACGGGGCGAGGGGGAATCATAAACACGTGAACGCAGAGGCCGTTCAAATAAACGTCGCGCCCGAGATGCGTCCGGTTTTCACAAAGGCCTCAGCTAAGGAAGCGGCCGCAGAACGTCGTCGTTGCGAACGATTCAAACTTACTGTGCCGGTGCTTATCGCCGGCTACGACTGCACAGGCGGAAAGTGGCAGGAGGTGACTAAGACCGTCGATGTCAGTCGCATTGGTGTCGCACTTCGAATGCGAAAATGTGTGAAGCACGGTCTTGTCGTCCACATAACCTTGCCGCTGCCAACAAAACTCCGCAGTCACGGGTTTTCGGAAGCCGGCTACAATATGTATGCGATCGTGCGACGAGTCGAGCCCGTTATCGATGGCGCTCGCCTCGTCGGGCTTGAGTTTATTGGCGCTAACCCGCCGACCGATTACCTGTACAAACCGTGGGCGACGTTTCGAACTCAAAAATGGAACGGGCCAGAGCGCCGGCGCGAGCCACGTGAGGAACGCGCCGAACCGGTCGCGGTGGAATACCTCGACGAATCGATGCAACGTATCGCGCGTGAAGCGGGTGCGACCGAAAACATCAGCTTGAGCGGGGCTCGAATATGCGTGAAGGCCGCGCCTCCCGAGTTTGAATTTGTAAGGATCACCAGTCCAAATCGGAGCTTCAATAGCCTGGCGCTGGTACGCAATCAATGGATCGGAACAGACGGCCTCGAGCGCCTCTGCCTGCGGTTTGTTGATCAGAAGTGGCCGGTGTAAGGCTACGAACGGCCTTCCAGGAGATCCCATTCAGTCCCAATTTGCGTCGCGATCATCCCGTTTCTCTTTCAATCTCACATCAGCATAAGTAGAATCGCTCAAAGGTGACAGCGCGCAGGTGTCAGAAAGGAGGTGAGCGATGCCGGCTACCGACAGTGAGATTGAACACGCGCTGCGGCGAATGAGCACCGAGTGGGTCACGGCGTTAAAGCAGCGCGATACCCCGATGCTCGCGCGCATCATGGCTCCTGACTGCACCTTCACGTATCCTCTTGAAGGCGACGGCACGGAACAGTTCATCGCGGACGTCGCCTCGGGAGACCTCACCGTCGAGTCGATGACTCGTGACAATGTTGAAGTCCGAGTTTTCGGACAGACCGCTGTACTCACCGCTCTCGATACCGCGAAGTGGCTCTACAAATGTCACGTCATCGAGGGGTACTATCGGTCGATTCACGTGTACGCCGAGCGCGACGGGAGCTGGCAACTGGTCGCGATCCAGGCGTGTCCCATCGCTCAATGATCAGTCCGAGGTAGCGATCCTGGGCCTCAAACCGGCGGGTTCGACCCTTCCAGAAACGACATGAACGATTCGTTGCTAATCAAAGGTGCGACTGTCATTACTCTCGCCAACGAGAACCAGGTCTTTGAGGGCGACGTGTTTGTCAAAAGCGGGCGCATCGGTGCGCTAGGCGCATCGCTCACCAGCCGTGAGTACGGGGGCGCCGAGGTTATCGAGGCGCGTGGCCTGGTGTTGATACCGGGGTTCGTACAAACTCACATCCATCTATGCCAGACGTTGTTTCGAGGCGGGGCAGATGACCTGTCCCTGATCGACTGGCTCACCAGGCGAATATGGCCAATGGAAGCTGCGCACACCGTTGAGTCTATGTACGTGTCGGCGAGTCTCGGTATCGCCGAGTTGATTCGCGGCGGAACCACCTGCGCTTTGACCATGGAAAGCGTGCGACACACCGAAGCGGTCTTCAGGGCGGTCGAGGAGTCGGGCTTTCGAGCCATCGTAGGTAAGTGCATGATGGACAAGGGCGACGGCGTGCCACCGGCGCTGCGAGAAGAGACTGAGGCTTCGATCGAGGAATCGCTCGCTCTGCTGAAACGTTGGCACGGTCGCAGCGATGGCAGAATCGGCTACTGTTTCGCGCCCCGCTTTGCAGTCAGTTGTACTCGAGAACTGTTGGAGCGTGTGGCCAAACTGTCGCGCGAGCATGGGGTATTGGTTCACACTCACGCCTCTGAGAACAAAGATGAGATAGAAATGGTCGAGCGCGAGACCGGCCAGCGGAACATCGCGTATTTGAACGACTGTGGGCTCGCCAGCGCGCACGTTGTGTTGGCGCATTGCGTGCACGTGAGCGAGAGCGAGATGGAGATTCTGAGCGGGACAGGAACGCATGTCGCTCACTGTCCGTCGTCAAACCTCAAACTCGGATCTGGCTTCGCGCCGATAGTGGAGATGCTCGAGCGAGGTATTTCGGTGTCACTCGGAGCAGACGGCGCCCCGTGCAACAACCGGCTCGATATGTTCACCGAGATGCGCCTGGCTGCGTTACTGCAA
>CAZOOE010000124.1:0-14130 GCA_964581275.1 uncultured Clostridia bacterium | reverse complement strand
TGTCGATAGAAAGGTCATTGGCATCCTTGAAAAGGACCTGCGGACAATAATAGGGTGGTCGCCGCTCGACTACGGCAACATCGTTGCGGCCTTTAATGCAGCCTACGCGCTGGGATTGCTTGTTTCCGGTCGCCTGATAGACCGGTTTGGTACCAAGATCGGATACTCGCTTGCGATGGTAGTTTGGAGCCTTGCGGGGATGGCCGCCGCGTTTGCGCGCGCGCCGTTCGGATTCGGGATGGCCAGAGCCGCTCTCGGCGTTGGCGAAGCAGCGAATTTTCCGGCCGCGATAAAAACAGTTGCCGAATGGTTTCCCAAAAAAGAGCGCGCTCTGACCACCGGAATATTCAACGCTGGTACAAATGTTGGAGCGATAGTGGCTCCGCTGACCGTGCCGTGGATATTTGTTCACTGGGGATGGCAGTGGGCATTTGTGCTAACTGGAACGCTGGGCTTCTTATGGCTCTTGTTCTGGCTGCCGGTATACCACAAGCCTGATGAGCACCCGAAGCTATCCGCGACGGAATTAGCTTATATCCGAAGCGATCCGCCGGACCCGCCGGCTGCGAAAATACCCTGGGTCCAATTGTTGCCCCACCGCCAAACCACAGCGTTTGCAATCGGAAAATTCATGACCGATCCGGTCTGGTGGTTTTATCTCTACTGGATCCCAAGTTTTCTCAGAGAGAAGCACGGACTTGACCTGTCGAATGTAAGCCTTCCGTTGATTGCCATCTACTTAATAGCCGATGTTGGAAGCGTCGGCGGGGGGTGGCTATCGTCCAGCTACATCAAGCGCGGGTTGTCTATCAACCGCGCACGTAAGACCGCAATGCTGATTTGCGCAGTAGCCGTCTTGCCGATTGTTCTCATGCCCTACGTTAATAACTTATGGCTGGCGGTGTTTCTGTTTGGACTGGCCGCAGCCGCGCATCAGGGGTGGTCCGCAAATATTTTCACAACGTCGAGCGACATGTTTCCGCGCCGAGCTGTCGGGTCAGTCGTGGGAGTGGGAGGGATGGCAGGCGCAATCGGCGGCGCGATCATGGCGGTCGCGACCGGCGTGCTTCTTGAACGCACCGGCGGCAATTACATGCTCATCTTCTTCGCGGTTGGGCCGGCTTATCTTGTCGCCCTAGGAATCATCCACCTGCTTGCGCCGAGGCTTCGGCCGGTGGACGAAGATGAGCTCCTCAGGCCGATCCCGCTGTCGGCTGGGTCGTTCCTGGGATTTGGATTCATGGGGTTGATCTTAGGGTCATTTCTCGGTTGGTGCGTGGGCCTGACCACTCGGCAATCCGGCCTGTCGCTTTTGGAGTTCATGCTTGGAGGCGCACTCATCGGGATGGTCAGCAGCATTCTTCTAGGGAATCTCATTTTGAAACTGAAAGTGCGAGAGCGCTCTCTCTTATGACCCGTCCACGGTCATGTCTTGGTAGTGGATGGCGGCTGGATGGGACGGTAGAATATGATCAACAGTCGACAGACTTCAATTGTCGCTGGTTAATGGACGGATCGGAACCCTTCGACAAGCTGAAAACTTGTCGGACTCTTTCAGGAGCGATCCAAATGTCATCTCCAGTTTCGCGCCGCAGATTCGTGATCAGCCTCGGTTCTCTGACAGCCGTTTCGTTGCTTGATCTGCGCTGCACTCCAGCTTCGTCGATTCGCTTTGGTTATGCGGCGATCACCTGGGGCGGGAATGATGTGCAAGCCATCACAGACGTCGGCGCGGTGGGTTTTCGCGGCATACAGCTTCGATCGCCGATACTGAAAGACTTCGGCGATAGGCCAAAAGAACTCGCGGATCTACTCAAGCAACACGATCTGGAGTTTGTTGCGCTGTCCGGCGGCGGGCCTCGCAATGACGCATATGTCGCAGAAGAGGAAATCGCAACCCAGGTAAAACACGCGACCTTCATGCGCGACGCCGGAGGGCTCTATTTACAGATGACCGATTCGGCACGACCCAAGGATCGAAAGCCCGAGCCCGGCGACTTCAAGGCTCTCGGCAGCTTGCTAAGCGAGATCGGCAAGCGCACATCAGATCTCGGTATTCCGATTGCCTATCACAATCATATGCGCAGCCTGGGCGAAGGTCCCGACGAAGTGGACGCCCTCATGGATGCGGCCGATCCGAAATACGTAAAGCTGCTTTTGGATGTCGCACATTACGCGCAGGGTGGCGGAGACCCGGTCGAGGCGATCAGAAACCACCACGATCGCATTCTGTTCTTGCACATCAAAGATGTTGAAAGCATTGCGCCCACCGCCGATTCGGCGAACGATTATCGCTTTGTCGAGCTCGGCAGGGGCAGGGTTGACTTGCCGGCGGTCTTTGCGGCACTCGCGGAGGTCAAGTTTCGCGGCTGGGCAATCGTTGAGTTGGACAGCGTGCCCGACAAAGCACGGACTCCGACAGAATCAGCCATCATCAGCAGGAAATATATTGAGGACAAACTCGGAATGAAGATATAAGTCAGAAGCCGGTGGCCGGTGGCACCGACCACCGGTCACCGACTACGGACAATTAAGGAGGAGACGCTCATGGCTGCAAGTAGAAACTCACGGAGAGACTTCATCAAGACCTCGGTTGCCGGCGCCGCCGGGCTCGCAATCAGCTCGAGAGCATCGAGCTATGCGAAGATAATCGGCGCGAACGATCGCGTGAGAGTGGCGTTCGTAGGACCGGGTGATCGCTCGCGCGATGCGTTGATTCCCAGTTTCTTAAGGCTTGCTGGGGAGCTGAACTTCGAGCCGGTTGCTGTCTGCGACATCTGGAACAAGCGCCGCGACGAAGGCGCCGACTTCGTTGCTCAGCAAGCCGATCAGCTCAAGGTCCCGACTGCCGGTGAGCAGTTGGCAAAGGCTCGCAACACCGACGAACTCTATTCGATGAAAAACGTCGATGCGGTCATCATCGCGACCGCGGACTTCCAGCACGCTTATCACTGCATGGAAGCCGTGCGAGCCGGCAAAGACGTCTATGTCGAAAAGCCATTCGCAAACATCATGACCGATGCGCGCGCGGCGTTGAAGCTCGTCAGCGGGTCTAAGCAGATCGTTCAGGTAGGAACTCAAAGACGATCGACGCAGAGCTATATGCGCGCGTACGACTATCTCAAATCCGGCAAGTTCGGCGACATCGTGATGGCCGAGATGACCTGGAATGTAAATCAGCCCGGCCGCTGGCGGCGTCCAGCGGTCGTCCCCACGTTGCGCGAGCAAGACACCGATTGGAAGCGATATCTGATCAATCGCCCTGCGGATACTTTTGACGCAAGAAAGTATCTCGAGTTCCGTCTCTTCTGGCCATATTCGTCCGGGATACCCGATCAGTGGATGGTTCATCAGATAGACACTGTTCACTGGTTCACCGGCTTCAACCATCCGACCAGCGTGGTTGCCAACGGTGGCATTTATCTCTGGCGCGACGGTCGGAAGAACTTTGACACGTGTACCGCGGTCTTTGATTACGGCGACGCCGCAAAAGGAGGCAAAGGCTTCCAGGTCATTTATTCGTCGCGTCAGACAAACAGCGCCGGAGACGTTAAAGAGATCTACTACTCGAACGGTGGCAGCTTGAATCTCGACACCAACAAGGTCGGTCCTGAAGGCGGGCTCGAAGAGAAATATGCCAAGGCGATGGATAAGGAGGCGTTCTTGCTGCCAAAGATGTCCCTTCTCGAAGAGGAGACGGTGAAAGCCGAGACCTCAGCAAGCACCGGAGTCGATCGCTCAACGCTCGCGCATATGCGTAACTGGATGGAGTGCGTGCGCTCGCGCAAGGCTCCGAACGCGGACATTCACGCAGCGTACAATCATTCAGTGGCGCTTTGCATGACCATCGCCGCTTTGCAGACCGGGAAACGGATAACGTTTGACGACGCAAAACAGGACGTTGTGATCGGATAAGAGGAAGGTTCAGGGTTTAGGAATTAGGGTTTATGGGCGCGAGCTCTTCTCGCGAGAGGAACCTCCGAATGCTCAGACACAGATCGCGCGCCATTGTTGCGTTGCTGGTGGGATTTATGGTGACGGCCGCGTGGTCCGGTTTCTCCCAGGCCAAACCCTCAACCTCAAGCGTGCGGCTCGTAGCGAACGAAGCGGCGCACCGCGTTGATGTGTTGATCGACGGTCAGCCTTTCACGTCCTATGTCTGGCCCGATTCAGTGAAGAAACCGGTGCTGTATCCGATCAGGACAGCAAAGGGCACCATCGTCACTCGCGGTTATCCGCTCGATCCGCGGCCTGGGGAAAGAGTCGATCACCCGCATCATGTGGGCCTGTGGTTTAACTACGGCGATGTGAACGGCCTCGACTTTTGGAACAACTCTGAGGCGATCAAACCGGCGGAGCGCGGCAAGTACGGAACCATTCGCCACACTATAATCAAGCGAATCAAGAACGGTAAGACCGAGGGCCAGCTTGAAGTCGGAATGGACTGGCTGGGTCCCGACGGTGTACCAATACTGCGCGAACAAACTACGTTCGTGTTTCATAACGGAGGCGCGGGCCGCGCGATCGACCGAATCACGATGCTCACTGCACTCGATAAGCGAGTGGTTTTCAACGATAACAAGGAAGGCTTAATCGGGATGCGCGTAGCGCGTGAGCTCGAACAGCCCGCGGACAAACCCGAAGTGTTCACCGATGCGACCGGGAAAGCGACTTCGGTTCCGAAACTCGATAACACTGGAGTGACCGGGCGCTATGTGAGCAGCGAAGGTAGAACCGGCGATGCGGTCTGGGGAACGCGCGGTCGATGGACGATGCTAACAGGGAGGATCGGGGAGGAGGATGTGACGCTCGCTATTCTCGATCATCCGAAGAACCCGGGCTACCCGACTTACTGGCACGCTCGCGGCTATGGGTTGTTCGCCGCAAACACCCTCGGCCAAAAAGTCTTCAGCGATGGAAAAGAGACCTTGAACTTTACGCTTGAGCCCAAGCAATCGGCGATTTTCAAGTACCGAGTTTTGATTCTTTCAAGGGCAGCAACGCCCGACGAGTTGGAATCGCAGCATCGGCAGTTCACCGATAAAGTGAAGTGAAGCGTTGTAGGGGTGTCCCTCTGTGGGCCTCTTTGGCAAGGACGGTGCGACTTGAGCAAGCGGGGCGGCCCACACAGGACACCCCTACAAGGCTTCTCCCTCCCCAGCCACCACTGGATTGCGTAGCGTTCCAAGGCCTTCGATGGTCACCTCGTAGACATCTCCCGCTTTCAACAGCGCAGGCGGGTTGCGGAATATTCCAACGCCGTCAGGAGTGCCGGTCGCAATCACATCACCCGGGTCGAGTGTGATTCCCTGCGAGATGTAGGACACCAGGTAAGCGACCTTGAAGATCATCTTGCTTGTGTTCGATGACTGCATCACCACGCCATTCAAACGCCCTTCGATGTTAAGAGCCTGAACATCGGCGATCTCGTCTCGTGTCGTGATGAACGGTCCGAGCGGCGCAAATCCGTCGAGACTCTTGCCGCGCACCCACTGCCCATCGCCAAATTGCAGGTCGCGCGCGCTTACATCATTGATCAATGTGTAGCCGAAGACGAAGTCGAGCGCCTCGATTTCGCTGACCCGACTTGCGCGTCGTCCGATGACCACCGCGAGCTCAGCCTCGTAGTCGATTTGTGAGCTGATCGGATGAAGAACGATTGGCGCGTTATGAGCACTGAGCGAGTTGGGCAGCTTATTGAAAATCAGCGGCGCCGCGGGCGGTTCTGAGCCTCCCTCGATCGCGTGGTCGATGTAATTCCGGCCGATGGCAATGATCTTGCCTGGATAGACGACAGGCAGAAATGAGATGGTAGCGAAGCTAACTTCGGCTCGTTGGATTTCGCTGGATCGAGCGTGATCTACGACTTCGCTTATGTCGGTCAAAGCTTCCTTGCCGCGTTTGATGACTTCAATGGTCGTATTGGCGTCGCCCAACCAGCCGGCGACATGCGAACCTTTCTCTTCCACACTCCGGGTGAGGGCCGCCAAGTTCACTAGCCGGCCATCGATCAATACCCCCAGTTGTGGTCCCTCTGATGCGTTCGATCTGAATTGTCCAAGTTTCATTGATTGACTCCTTCAACTGTAGTTGCGCAAAAGCGTCGATATCGCAAAGACCGCAAGCCGCCTAGATGCGATGTCAGACCTGACTATGCCGACGTGGCCTCGATCCTTCGTCGCTGGAATTCGTCAAATGTCACCGCAAGCACTATCACCGCGCCGATCACCACCTGTTGTGCGAATGACGATATGCCGAGCAGGTTCGCTCCGTTCGCTAGAACACCCATTATCAATGCGCCGATGATCGTTCCAATAACGGTTCCCTGCCCTCCGGCGAGCGAACCCCCGCCGATCACAACCGCGGCGATCACTCGCAACTCGTAGCCTTCACCGGCCGTCGGCTGACCGGTCACCAGGCGCGCGGATTCGATCGAACCCGCTAGCCCGCTGAGAGCGCCGAGAACAGTGTAGAAGAGTACTTGATATCGTGATACTCTGACCCCGGCATACCGCGCTGCCTCGATGTTGCTGCCTATGGCATAGCAGTAACGGCCAGGTTGTGTGTTCACCAGCAGGAAGTGCGTTGCAAGCGCAACGAGCAAGACGATCAGCAGCGGAAGGGGCAGCAAACCAAAAAGATTCCCCTCAGCGAGATGACCGAAGCTCGTCGGGACCCCGACCACCGCCTTGCCATCCGTCAGCAGCAATGCAATTCCGCGATAGATGCCCATCGCCCCGAGCGTGACGATAAAGGGTGGAATGCGCAACATTGCGACTGCGGTACCGTTGAGAAGGCCGCAAGCCGCGCCGGTCACGATCGCAGCCGCGACGCCCGCGACAACCGGCGCTCCGTTGACCATCGCAAACGCGCCGACCACGCCGGACAAAGCGAGTACCGAGCCTACCGAGAGATCGATGCCACCTGAGACCATTACCATCGTCATTCCCATCGCGATGATGGTGATCACTGCCGTTTGCCTTGCGACGCTCGCAAGGTTTCCAGCCGAGAGGAATCTCGGTTCGAGCGCCGCAATCAAGACGCACAGCGCGACCAGGCTGACGAACGGGAGGAATTTTTTGATCCAGTCGGACATTATTTGGTTGAGATCTCTTTCCACCTAGCCAGGGTCTACGTCTGGGCTCGCGTCTGGCGACTTATCCCGACACTCAGGCTGCGAGGCACTTACTGGTAAGAAGTCTGCTCGTCATAGCGATTTGCCCGAGGCTCCTTCCCTTGGTCTCGCGCCATCCGCGTCTTCCACGGCAGCGTACCTGAGCACTTCTTCTTGTGTAGTGCTCTTCGTATCAAGGTCAGCAACGAGACGCCCGCGGCGCATCACCAAAATGCGATCCGCCATTCCCAACAACTCCGGTAGATCTGACGAAACCATTACGACCGCCGCGCCGGCCGCCACCAGCTCATTGATCGCGCGGTATATTTCAGACCGCGCGGCCACGTCCACTCCCCGCGTTGGCTCATCGAGCAGGAACACTTTCGAGTTGGCAAACAGCCATCGCCCCAGCAGGACTTTTTGCTGATTTCCGCCGCTCATTCGAGCTACCGTCCTCGCAGGATTAGCCGGTCGAATGTGCAGTCGATCGATGTAGCTGCGAGTCGCCCCGGCCTCGCGCTTGCGGTCGAGCTTCCGGGTCTTCACGAGGGCCCGCACGTTCGCCAGCGTAAGATTCTGGGAGAGTGAGAGATTGAGACATAGTCCTGCTCGCTTGCGGTCTTCGGTCAATAAGCCGAGGCCTAGCGCGACCGCTCGATCCGGCCGCGGCTGATCGAGTTGCACGCCATTGATTGCGACTTCGCCGCTGTCGGTTTTCTTCGCGCCAAAGATACTTTCAACAAGTTCGCTGCGGCCCGCACCTGCCAGCCCCGCAATGCCTACGATCTCGCCCGCTCGAGCTTCGAAGGTCACGCCCGAAAACTTGCCGGCAAGAGAAAGGCCTTCAACCCTGAGGCATGTCTTTCCCGTTTCCGCGGTTCTTAGCGGGAAGATCTCTTTCAACTCGCGGCCCGCCATGTGCCGAATCATTGCGTCGGTCGGAATATCTCCCCACCGCCCCGCGTATACAACACGACCGTCGCGCAGGATGGTCAAACGGTCTGCAATCGATTCGAGTTCCTCCAATCGATGTGAGATGTAGATGATCGCAATTCCCTTCGTCTTGAGGTTGCGGATCAACCTGAACAATTCGTCAACCTCGCGAGTGGTGAGCGAAGACGTCGGTTCGTCCATCACCAGTACTCGTGTCGCCTCGAGAGTCGCGCGGGTTATCTCGACCAGTTGTCTATCCGCCGCGCCGAGTCGCGCAACGCGATTACGCGGATCGATGCTGAAACCGTAGCCAGCTAGAACGCTCGCAGCGCGTTCGTTCATCGCGCGCTGGTTGATCATCTTGAGTGGCGCAAAGGCGAGCGGCTCACGCCCAAGAAAGATGTTCTCGGCTACCGTAAGGTGCCCCGCGAGCGAGAGCTCCTGATAGATCATCGCGATCCCTTGTTCGAGCGCATCCGCCGGGCCCGCAATTCTGGCGGCCTCTCCTTCGATCCGTATCTCGCCAGCATCCGGTCGATAAACACCGGCGAGGATTTTCATCAAGGTCGATTTGCCCGCGCCGTTCTCGCCGACCAGCGCATGGACCTCCCCAGCCCCTGCCGATAGAGAGACATCGGCGAGCACGGTGTTCCCGGCGAAGGATTTTGTTATGCCGCGCATTTCAAGCGCGGATGGTCGCGAAGTCATATCCAGCTTGTAGGGGCGGTCCTCTGTGGCCGACCCTTGGTCCACGCGCAACAAGTTCCTGAACCAAGAGGGGCGGTCGCAGAGGACCGCCCCTATAAGGATCTACGGCGCCTTGATGAGTTGCTGCATCTCAGGCGTATCCAGGTTCTCCTTCGTCAGCAGTTTCACCCCAGTGTCCTGATGACGTTGCGGCGTCTGGCCGTTCAGCTTGTCGACTATGGTCTTCACGCCCTCGTATCCCATCTTGAAGGGATTCTGCAATACCAGCGAGTCAATCGCGCCCGCCATCAGGTCGTCGATCAGGTTAGGGCTGGAGTCGAATCCGCCCAGAACCACCTTTCCCGCGAGACCCTTCTGCTTTATGGCCTGCACAGCGCCGACGGTTGACGATTCGTTTGACGCAAACACTCCGTTGAGGTCCGAGTGCGCCGTCAATATATCAGTCGCGCGGTCCAGTGACTTGGCCCGATCAGCGTCCCCGTACTGAAAAGCAACTATTGCGATGCCTGGATACTTCTGTTTGATCGTCTCCTGAAAACCTTGCTCGCGCTCATCGGTTGAAACCGATCCGGCTTTGACACCGAGTATTGCGACCTTCCCTTTGCCTCCCAGTTTTTCCGCGAGCCGCTCAGCAGCCACGACGCCGCCTTGCCGGTTGTCCGTCGCAACGTAGGCAAGATATTTCTCGGTGCTGATGCCCGAGTCGAAAATCGTCACCGGGATCCCTTCCTTCTGCGCGCGTTCAACGATCGGGACGAGAGCGTCGCCGTGAGACGGAGCCAAAACAATTCCATCCACGCGGCGATTGATCGCATCTTCGACGATGTTGATCTGGCCGCTGTAGTCGGTCTCCTGAGCGGGACCCTTCCACATCACCTCGACCCCGAACTCTTTTCCGGCCGCATCGGCGCCGGCGTGAACGCTCTGCCAGAAGAAATGAGCGACGCCTTTTGGTATTACCGCGATTACTCGTTTGCCTCCGCCAGCACGATTGCATGCCGGGGCGGCCAGACACCCGAACACCATCAGCAACACAACCGCCGTGAACTTTATTCTTTTCATTTACCCTCTCGCAGCTATTGGTCTAAATCGCTCGTGTCCAAACATCCTTCGCGATGAAGCTCAGCGAATCGCTCGATTGTCGCGCGAACGCCAACCGTAAGCGGAGTCGCGGGAATCTCCCCGAGAGCGGCGCGAATCGCAGAGTCATCCATCTCAGGAGGTATAGTCAACGGCTCATCGGCGTAAGTGATTGCTGAGTCGGGCCACACGCGTTCGATTTCCGCGATTATGTCCGCGACATGCACTGTTTCGCCGTGAAGATTGAAGACGTGAGAGCCGGTCAGGTTGGAGGTCGACGCCCGAATAAAGATATCGGCAGTGTCGGCGACGTACTGTAGATCCGTGCGCCCGCCGAAACGCATGTGAAACGGCCGCCCGATAACCGTCGCCTTCATCGCCTTCGTCGGGTCGGACGTAATGCCGAAGTCGCGGCCCACGCCGTAGATCGTCAGCGGGCGCAACCCGATGCTGTTGACGTGGTGGTCCAAATAGTACACTCGAGCGTTGTCCTCGTTGCAGCGCTTGAATGCTCCATAGTGAGTCGCGGGTTGTGTTGCGTCGCCCTCGGTCAGCGGCCGATCTTGTTCCGTCATTCCGAAGACAGCAGCAGAGCTCGCGTAAACGACCCTTCGAATAGAGTCTCCAGCGCGGCGGGCTGCCTCGAACACGTTGATCGTGCCGACCACGTTCACCATCGCGCCGAGCCGCGGGTTAGTGCGGCAGATCGGAACCTGCAAGCCAGCGAGGTGAATGATGTGAGTGACCGCGAATTTTTCAAACACCGGAGAGAGGCCTTCTGCGTCGGTGATATCGCCGGTGACCACCGCTGCCCGGCTGATCTCTTCATCACTCATGATCAGCCGAAGACGACGCGGATCCAAGCTTTGATCGAAGATCACAACACGAGCATCGACCGAGAGGAGACGCTTCACAATCCAGGCGCCGATAAAGCCGTGGGCACCGGTGACCAGAAAAGTGTTGTTAGATAGCTGTTCGGTGCTAGGGTGGGCGGCGGCCGAAATCGTCGCAGCGAAGCGTCTCATTCCCTCAGGAACGGTTTGCTCGAATACTGGCACTTGCCCGGCGAATTCATGGGCATTTGCCCCGCGCAGCGTCAAACGCTGGGTCATCCTAGTCCGTTCCCCGGTCAACAGAACCTCGAACCGCCAGTAAAAACTGAGAACCGCACCGGGCAGTTGCATGTCGATTGTCGCTGTGCGCCGCTCGCAATTCACATCTCTAATCACCGAATACAGCGGCTCTCGTCCGGGAAGCTCGGTCGTCAGTTGTGAGCCGGGCGAGAATGGTCCGTCAAGCTTGATCTCTGCTGGAGGATCGTTCCAGTTTGAAACATCCGTCCAATAGCCCCACGCGAATTTCGCAGACGCGTCGCATTCAATCGAGTATTCGAACTGCCAAACGGGTTCGGTCACGTCTACCATCGGTTTCTCATCCATCTTTCGCTTCAGTCACCTTCAACAATCTGCTTGATCTGCTCTCTCATCAGGCGCAATCCGCCATCCACCGACAGATGATTTGTAATCACTCGCTGCACGGTGCGCCACAACACTTCTTCGACTTCCGGATACCTGGCAAATTTTGGTGGGATCAGAATGTCGTCGGCTACTACTTTCTCGAGCAGGGTTAATCTCGCCCGGTTTGCCGGGTCGGCCTCGCTTTGCATCTGCCTCATTGTGCTACGGCGCACCGGTACGCAGCCTTGTCTGGCCTCCAACAGTTGCTGATCAAACCCGGTGAGGTGAAGCAGCAACGCGAGAGCCTCCGTTTTCATCGAGCCACGCTCAGTCAGGGCGAAGGTATGCGCGCCGCCGTATGAAAGTGATTTGCCGGCAGGACCGGCCGGGTAAGCGCTGAGTCCCAGCCGGTCGTAAACCCGTGAAACGCCCGGGTCGCAGTACAGACTGTAGTAGCCTGGCCAATCGCCGGCCATCGCTGCGCGCCCCGTCCGAAAGCATTCGTGTACTTTGTCATAGTGCCATTCCGGCAGCTCGGGCGGTACGAGCCCCTCGGCATAAAAGGTTCGCAGCAGATCGAGCGCCCATCGGCCCGCCTCGTTCTCGATGTCTGGCACAAGATCTTCGGGAAAGAGCCGCGCGCCGGCCATTTCGGCCAGCTCAAAGAACGTTCCAAACAGCCCTGACTCTCGGCCCGGGAACAAAAAACCGTACTGCTCGGGCGGAGCGTTGTACTTCCTGGCCAGCTCCAGGAGCCCATCCCAGGTCGCCGGTGGCGAGTCGATCAAATCCGTACGGTAGTGAAGCAACCTGACATCGATGTTGCGGGGAAGTCCGTATAGCGAACCTTCAACACTCGCCATCTCGAGCAACAAAGGAACGAAGTCTTGAAGTGCGGTGTCATCGATCAATCCGTCGAGAGGCGCAAGAAACCCAGTTTGCGACGGAGCGTATTTCGTGTGCGTCGAGACTAGATCGTAGGGCACATCGGTCAACGAGGCGAGGTGCCTGTTTAGAGCCGGGTGATCGCCTTGGAACGCGACATTCACAGCTACGGCGGTCGCCTCGGTGAAATCGGGCAAGCATTGATACAGCGGGTCGTATGCCGGACCGGCAATCAGCGCCAGTTGTAATTCTTTGGTCGATCGCACCTGGTTACTATCTCTTCTTCTTTAGAGCCACGGCGATGGCTTGCTCAACGAGCGGCTGCATGACCGCGTACCCTTTGTCATTTGGGTGGAGTCCGTCGTTGCTCAGTTCCTCTCTTAGGAACCCCTTCTGGTCAACCATAGCCGAGAAATAGTCGAGATAAGTTAGATCGTTTTGCGTCGCGTACTTCTTGATCCATTCGTTGAGTGCCTTGATCTTCTCAGGCGAGCGACGGGTCGTTTGATTGATAGCCTTGCCGTCTCGGTTTTTGCTGTAATCGCTCACCGGAAGCACCGAAGCAATTACAACACGGATCGCGTTCGCTCGCGCCAGCTCTAACATAGAAGCGAGATTGCCTTCGATTGCTTCGAGTGTCATCGGACCGGTGTTCCCCGCGAGATCGTTGGTGCCCGCGAGAATGACGACCGCCTGAGGCCTCAGGGCGATCACATCAGGTCGAAAGCGAATCAGCATCTGAGGCGTCGTCTGCCCGCTGATGCCGCGATTCAAGTAAGGCTTTGCGGGGAAATAGTTGGCCAGCTTCCAGAAGTCGGTGATCGAATCGCCCATGAAGACCACGCGCTTTTCATCTTTTGCCGGTTGGCTGATGCCGGCGTTTGCCTCGCCATAACGCGCGATAGCCGGCCAGTCCTGAAGCCGCGTCTGTAACCTTGCAGCCTGCGCCTTCGCTTCCGCGCAATCAGCGGATTCCTGTGTCTGCGCCGATGCCGATGCGATGAGCATTAGGAAAAGTAAGGAAGCTATGGTTGATCGGATCATAGATAATACCTCTCGATATTCAGTGTATTGAGTGTTCACTCGAGCTACTTCTTGTCAGTTTCAAGCACCACGACAGATACGATTTTGTCTGGCGCCTTCAGGGGCACTTCAATCAGCACCGACTCACCGGTCTGGCTAAGCCTCAGCGCAGTCTTCGGGGTTGCGAGCAGATAGTCCTTCTTAACGGCCTTCCCCCACGCCGGCACCCGGAGCTTCCCGGTAGTAGGCCAGTCAAAGACGTGCAGATAGATTCGTCCGCCCCTGCTTGTGGCTCGCCCAAACGTTAGCTGCTTCTCGAAGGGACCCGCCTTGGTCTCATAGATTGATTCGCCGTTTACCTTCATCCACCTGCCGACCTCGGCAAGGCGCTCCCGGCTGGGTTGAGGGATGAGCCCTTCAGCGGTGGGGCCTACGTTGAGCAGATAGTTGCCGCCCTTCGATGCGATGTCGATGAGGTTTCGAATGATCGTCTCGGCAAACTTCCAGTTGTCGTCGTAAGACTTGAAGCCCCACGTGTCGTTCATCGTCATGCAGCTTTCCCAGTCGGTGCCCGGCAAGCCGCTCGGCGGAATCTGCTGTTCCGGTGTGCCGAAATCTCCCGAATACTGCTGGTCGGTTTTGCTCAGCCCTTCCATACCCTTGCGACCCTTGCCCACGCGATTGTTGATGATGATGTCGGGCTTGAGCTTTTGCAGATAGCGCGAGCCGAGCAGGTAGCCCTCCTCGAGGAGGGCGCTATTGCGGGCGACGACGCATTCGTGGCCATTCTGGCGCAGATCGGCGGGATTGCCGAACAGGTTGTCGCCGGTGAAGGCGATGCGCTGGCCGTCGATTTCCAGCCACAGGCAATTGCCGAATTCGGTCTGGCCCGGCATCCAGTCGATGTGGAGGGAATAGCCTTCCCACTCG
>CAZOOE010000123.1:10023-14133 GCA_964581275.1 uncultured Clostridia bacterium | reverse complement strand
GCAGATTCCGCGAAGACCTTTTTCACCGGATCAACGTGATCAGAATACAGGTCCCTCCGTTGAGGCAGCGACGCGAAGAGATTCCTGCTTTGATAAACCACTATCTGAACCAGTATCAACAAGAGTCGGCCAAGAGCAACATCAGACTCTCGGAAGAGACAGTCGATCTGATGGTTGTGTACGATTGGCCTGGAAACGTACGACAGTTGTGCAACGAGATGCGCCGCGTTGTGACTTACAGCGAATCTGGATCGATAGTCACGCCGGAGGGTCTGTCTTCCGAGATCGTGCGAGCCACACGCGACCTCGATTCGAGCCCGTCAACCATAAGGAAAAAGTCGGCTCCGATCGAAGTGAGCGAAGACTCGACGACTCTGGGTGCGGCGGTGGAAGAGCTCGAGCGGCGGATGATCCAGGAAGCACTTCGTCGCTCCTCGGGGAACATTGCTCGCGCCGCAAAGGATCTGGGGCTGTCGCGTAAGGGGCTCTATTTGAAGATGGACCGTCTGAACTTCGGCAATTGAGAGCGACGACGTTGAAAGGCGCTGGTGAGCCCCACCTTGCGATGAGACCCGCAGGCTGCCTCCAGGCTCGAAGATACTTCGTTCGGGAATGGTCCTGGTTCTCATCGTGATGTCTCAGAATAAGAGCCATCCGCCGCGCGCGCTGTGTGGGCAGGTTGATTGAGGAGTCTCAGTCTGCTCAGGCTCCGCCGATAGACGTGCAGCGCATAGAAATAATCGCGCGTCCATCTAAAGGCCAGCTCAACGACGCGGCGGGCGGTCAGGTGTGAGGCGTTGATACCGAACCGTCCCTGTCCGACGCCGGCGATGAGTGCTTCCATTATCCTGCGATAGCGCTCATCGTTGTCTTCATCGGCAATCTGTCTGATGAGGGCCAGATCGGGTTTCCGAAGCTGGTCTCTTCTCTCTTCGAATGCGTCGCTGGTAAGATCGGCCACAACCTGAAATCGCGCGGCTATCTCGCTGATTTCGGCGACATTCAAACTATCCACGAAATCACAGATTTCGTGGTCGGGGACAACATACCGTTGCGGACCGGTCCCTTCCGATGATTTCCGTTTCTCATCTTTGGCGTCCTTTCGTGCCCTGGTCATATCGCTTCCTTTCAGCTCGGTGATGCATCAACCGCACCACCAAGAAGCGGGTGAAGTACCAATAGCTTTCGCTGCCTCACCAGACGTCCGTTACCGCATTTGGAGCGGTGGTTAGAATGGATGTCTCAGATCGCGCCGGATCGAACTTTTGCGTGAGTGAACACCGAGATAGGGCGTTGCGGTGGTAGTTCCCGGAGGACTATCCGATTGTCTTATCGCTGTGTCCGGTACTACAATGAGCGCGTCATCAGTGCTATAGTCGGTGTCACTTCGAGTTGGATAGTACATTCAGAACTCGGGCGAAGTCTTTAGCGGAAGATTAATTAGTTCTTGACGATTTCTTAACGCTCCCAGAGGGTGTTGGTGTGTCATGAGTAAACGTGTCTACAGTTTTGGACCGTTCCAACTCGACACTGCAGAGCAAGTCCTGCTGCGAGACGGACAGGCGCTCGCGTTGAAGCCGAAGTTTTTTGAGCTGTTAGTGGTGCTTGTAGAAAACAGTGGGCGCGTGGTTTGCAAAGATGAACTGTTGAAGCTTGTATGGGCCGACAGCTTTGTGGAGGAAGGTAACGTTGCAGTTAGCATCTGCGAAATACGAAAGGCGTTGGGCGGGAGAAGGAACGGGCACACATACATCGAGACGGTTCCGCGACGTGGCTATCGGTTTGTAGCTCGCGTGACTGAGGTCTCGGTTGAAAGGGCGCTAACGGGCAACAGTCTCAATCCGGCGCATTCGAACGTAGCCGGTGGTGTAGGCGGTGATGCAGCAGCGGGTAAAGCGACGGTTGCCGTACTCCCGTTTAAGTCAATTGGTTCAGCGGCGGATGAGTATCTGGGTCTGGGGATGGCAGATGCGTTGATAACCAGGCTCAGTAACTTGACGGAGGTGACGATTCGGCCGACCAGTTCAGTCCGGAGGTATAGTGAGTCGGTTGGCCCGGTGGTAGCCGGCCAGGGGTTAAGGGTTGAATGGGTGCTAGACGGAATCGTTCAGAAGGCACGCAAGCGAATACGATTGACGGTGCAACTCGTTAACGTACACGACGGGGTTTCGGTTTGGGCAGAAAAGTTCGACGAGAGACTTACCGATATCTTCGAATTGGAGGACTCGATTTCCGAACAGGTGGTAACTGCCCTTGCCGTAAGACTGAGCGGCCACGAGAAGAGTCTACTTGTTAAACGGTATACGGAAAACGCAGAAGCATACCAGGCCTATCTGAAGGGTCACTACTTTCTTGATAAGAGAACAGTCGGGGGGTGTAAAAAAGGTATTCGGCATTTTGAGCAAGCAATAATGATTGATCCCAACTATGCCTTGGCCTACGCCGGGCTGGCGCACTGTTTTATCGCGCTTGGCGACGGCAAAATGATCCCCTCGAAAGACTGCTATGCGAGGGCCGAGAATGCGATAATACAGGCATTAAGGCTCGGTCCAGACCTCGCAGAAGTTCACGCTTCCTTGGGACATCTCAAGACTCGCAAATGGGACTGGGCGGGCGCCGAAATAGAATTCAAGTCGGCGATTGAACAAAAGCCGAACCACGCCCTCGCGCATATCTGGTACGCTCTCTTTTTAGGACTCCGTGGACGCTGTGACGAGGCCTTTGTAGAGATCAAGATGGCCCAAGGGATTGATCCCCTCTCGCTCGCGCTGAACTCGACGATAGGATCGTTGCTGTACATCGCGCGCCGATATGACGAGGCTATAGAACAGTTCCACCTGACACTTGAGTTGGATGACGGCTTCTCAGTAGCGCACTTCTGTCTAGGATATACCTACGAGGCGCTGGGAGAGTACGAAAAAGCTGTCGCCGCTTACCAACAATCGCGTAAAGGCTTGGGAACCGGCCCAGAGCTATTAGCCTGTCTCGGACGCATTCATGCATTGGCGGGTCGGAAAGAAAAGGCGCATCAAACGATTGGCGAATTAATGCGACAACTAAAGAAGCACTATGTGCCCTACTCAATTGCGCTGATTCATACCGCACTCGGAGATACGGATGAGGCGTTCCAATGGCTTGAAAAAGCATTTGCTGGACACGATGAAGATCTTTTCTTGCTTAAGATTGATCCACGTGTGGACAGCTTACGACACGACCCGCGGTTTGAGAGCTTGCTGCAACGAATCGGCCTCGTAAATATGACCGCCTTCGCTTCATCAGAATGACTGGTTCAACCCCCATTTGCGGTCAGGCTGACTGAAGTAACTCGTCTGAGCACTATCGACAACGGCACGTAACTGCTCCCACTGCTTTAATAAGCACGCCAATCGCGGAGCGGCATCACAGTTGAGAAAGAATCCAGCGCTAGACAGCTACGGTCTGATTTTTACCCAATCGCGGCAATAGTTATGGAGTGGCTTAAGGACGATTTGAAGCGGTACAAAACGAAGGGACTGTTGTTGCTTGCGTGCCTAGCATTAGTAAGTGGTTTTCTACTAGCACAAGGGACGGCCGAAGTAGCCACCGGCGGACGTCAGAGGTTGTTAGTGTGGCTCCTACTGGCTGTGATCGTTGCGAAAACGTCCGCACAGCATACGCTGGACTTCTTCAAAAAAGGCACTGGCGTTTCTTTCCCGGAAGCGGTGACCTTCCTTGCGGTAGTAACATTAGGACCATACCATGCTGCTTTGCTCGGCGTAGTTGACATGTTTCTCTCGTGCTGGCGGCTTAGACTCAAACCGACTAACTATCTCATCAATCTTTCGAACATCTCCGTATCTCTCTATGCTTCGGGGAAGGTCTATTACGCTCTTAGTTCTCGCCTGTCATCCTCTGAACTATTCAACACATCTGGTAAGAGGGTCCTCATCGTTGCGGTACCAGTCATCGCGATGGCGCTTGCATACTACGTGGTGCAGTTTGCCGTCCTGACTATCGAGTCGCTGGTAACCTCGCTGTTCAGGATTAGGGAGAGGATTCGGGATACCTTTCCTTGGGAACCTGGATCGCCTCTGGCCTGGTCAATAGTGGCAGGCCTTGCATAACTCCCAT
>CAZOOE010000123.1:0-10013 GCA_964581275.1 uncultured Clostridia bacterium | reverse complement strand
TCTCTTGTGACCTGTTATGCGATGTGTAACTACGTAGTTAAGTTGAGGGTATGGGTGTTGGGGTACGTGTCCTTTGTCACGTGTATCGCTACTGGCCTGTGCAATAGTGGCAGGCCTGACTAACTACTCATTTGTGAACTTTGGTCCATTTACAACTGGGATGATAATGCTGGCGCTGATGCCCATACCTGTCGTCATTTACTATACCTTCAAGACCTACCACGACAAACTCGACGAACAAGATAAGCACTACCAGAAACTTACGAGCGTCTATGATTCGATTCTGGAAATGCTCGCGATGGCCATCGACGCCAAAGATGATGTCACACATGATCACATTCAGCGGGTGAAACTTTTCGCGCGCAGGATGGGCGAAGCGGTTGGTCTCTCCGACCTTGAGATCGAGGCTCTAAAGGCGGGCGCGTTATTGCACGACATTGGCAAGATCGGCGTGCCTGCGTATATCCTCAACAAGCCTGGAAAACTAAGTGAGCACGAGTTCGAACAGATGAAGATGCACACCATCATCGGTGCGGACATGCTTTCAAACGTCGACTTCCGTTATCCTGTAGTGCCAATCGTTCGCCATCACCACGAGCGATGGGACGGACGCGGCTATCCGGATGGTCTAAAGGGTGAGGCTATCCCGATAACCGCACGAATCCTGACGCTCGTAGATAACTATGATGCGCTACGCTCGGACCGCCCGTACAAGACGGGGATGACTCGTGAACAGGCCCTCGAGTACATAAAGGAGAACGCAGGTACCTTCTTCGATCCCAGTCTCGTCGAAATCTTCCTTTCGATGACCGATCAGCTTGAACTCGAGGCGATGACTTGCAAGGCCCCACCACCAAGTAAACCCAGCAAGGTGGAAAGCGTCGCAATGGCAAATGCGCAGCCAGCGGCAGGCTTCGACACGGCGCCTCAAGTTGACCGGGCTGCTGCTGCGCTCAACTCAATCGCAGAAACCAATCAGAGAGTTACCGCGCTCTACGAGATGTCTCGAACACTGTCAAGCATCCTCTCACTCGAAGACACGGTCGCAATACTGACGAATCGGCTGTCAAAGCTCATTCCGTTCACAACATGCGCGATCGCCCTGTTCGATGCTTCACGATCAGAGTTTGAAATAGTGCATGCAACCGGGCTGCACGCTGCAAGATTCATTAAGCGCCGAATGCCTGCCGAAGCAGGAATCACCGGTTGGGTGATCACCAACCAGCGGCCGATGTACAACACAAATCCTGTACTTGACCTCGCGTTCCTGGGCCCAGAAACCGCGAGCTCGTACAAGGGGGTCGTTGTGTTTCCGCTTATTAAGAACGCAGAACCGCTCGGGGCAATCGCCTTGTATTCTAGGCACACTCCAGCATACGGATGCGAGCACATCCAGTTGAGGTAGTCAATCTCACAGCCCCCGCCCGACGCTATCCGAAATGCGCTGACGTTCGAACAGGCGCAACGCGGCTCGTTCACCGATTCAACGCATGGATTCGCGAACGAACGCGCGCTGGTCAGCCACTTCGAACGAGAGCACGCGCTGAGCCGTAAGTTCGGGAAACCTGTTTCGCTCATCGCGGTTACTGTGAATCAATTCGGCTTTGCCAACGGAAGTGGCGATGAGAGCCGTGAACAGGCCCTCGCACAGTTGTGCAGATTAACTAAGAAGCAAGTGCGCGAGACCGATCTAGTAGCGCGCTATGGTAGCGATTCGTTAGTCGCGGTATTACCTGACAGCGGGCAGATTGAGGTTTCCGAAGTATGCAGCCGCATCGGGAGAGAGATCGTGATGGCGGGATTGGCCCATGAGTCGTCGGTCAGCGTAGGAGCCGCGACCACCCCAGGCGACGGAGATAGCTTTGACGATCTGTTGCAAGCCGCGCGGCGAACAAGCATCGACTCTGTTGAGACCATGTCGGACCTGGCATTCCTCACCGTGGCGAGCCAACAAACAAAAGCGCCGAGTTGATACAACCAGCTCGGAGTTCCCCTTCCCGTAGTCCAACGTTCGTCCTTAAACACCTTGGGCAGGCTCCATCATAGAATTCTACCTTACCAGACGCAGCTCAGAACTTTATCCGAGTGTGTAGGCGCTACACGCAAGTATAGTTGATACACAAGTCGAATAACCTCCGCCTTAGCTTCACTTACCTGCTCGCTGTCAAAAGTGCGTAGAGGCTTCCCACTTTCATCAGCTCGAGGCTCATTTGCGGAGATCCGCTAAGTTGTTGAGTCTACGTATCCGGTAGCTATTCGCAACTTCTTCTATGTCTCGGCACGTACGTTGCCCACCCTAGTGGCGCAAGAAAGAAGGGGTTGCAAAGCTACTCTCAGGTTGCCGTCACAACCCATTAACAAGAATAAGAACCACAAGGAGACCATGATGCAAAACGAAATCAAGATCGTCGAAGACGGAGTAATCTTCGAGTTGGAAATCGAAGAGGTGGAAGAGGTAGTCGCACCGGCCGTAGTAGTTACCGCCTAAGAATCACAATTGTAAACCTACGAAGGGCGCGGTGACAGTGAACTGAAGCTCATCATCCCCAGATTGGAACCGCTTTGGATGATCCGCCAAGTTGAAGCCACCGCGCCCTTCGTGCGCACACCGATATGGACAAGCAAGAACAACAAGCTGGACCATATTGCATTTACCCGCCTCGGCTGGCTCAAGAGGTCGACATCACCGAACAGGTCGAAGCGGACCTCACGCGTTATGTAGTGCGCAACGCCGCTACCTCGCGCTACTTTATCCTCAAACAGCCAGAGTACACGGTGCTGAGCCAGTTCGATGGCACATTGACCCCTTCCGACGTTGCCCGCGGCGGTCCGCAAGCCAACGGCCCGCGCGTCTCGTTACTGACGCTGATGAGGTTCCTTGGCAAGCTCGATTCACTCGGTCTGTTAGCTCGCGGCGGTGCCGACGACCCAGGCACCGCTCAACAACCTGCTCGCGGGCTGTACATAAAGTTCCGACTTTTCAATCCTGATCGATTGCTCGGGTGGCTCGACCGCTTTTTTGGATGGGCTCTCACCAGAACTTCAATCATTTCTTCCTTCGTCCTTATGGTATTCGTCGCTTGCTGGATGCTCGCGCGAGCCGATGAAGTCTCGACCTACACATCATACCTTTACCGCGAGTATGGCCTAGCCGCAATCCTTGGAATCACTCTGACGATAACTGCTTTGCACGAGTTTGCCCACGGACTGGCGTGCAAGCACTTTGGCGGCGATGTGCGAGAGATGGGTGTCTTGCTGATCTACTATGTTTTGCCTGCCTTTTATTGCAACGTCACGGATATCTACCGTATGGGCCGGAAACACGAACGCCTCTGGGTGATTTTCGCCGGCATCTACTGGCAATTGGTAGTGAGCACCCTTGGTGGATTGCTTTGGCTTATAGCGGCGCCTTATACGCTTGTTGCGGACCTGTCACTGTTGGTTTTCATCTGCGGGTCGTTCAATATCCTCATCAACTGCAATCCTCTAATCAAGCTTGACGGCTACTACGCGCTTTCTCAGGCGCTCGGAGTCGTTAATCTGCAGGGGCGCTCCTCCGATTACGCGCTGTCGTTGTTATCTCGTCTTTTGGGCGAGCCGCGACACAGAAAAGTCGACTCCCAGAGGCCTCTGCTCTACGTCAGCTACTGGGTCTGCTCAATCTTCTATTCAGTGATCCTCATCTGGCTCATCCTCGGATGGGTGAGCGGCGAGTTGATGGATGGTTTACGGTTCTTTGGAGTATTTCTAACGATGCTTCTGGCATTACTGCTCACCGAAAGGTGGTGGAAGCCGGTCCTAAACAAAGGTCGTGTTGTTCTCGCTTCCTCGCTGCCAAGCTTCTCTCTGATGCAAACACAAAGCACGATCGAAGGAGTACCAACAATGCCCACACAACAAGTAATCGAGAACCCAGGGTCCGATCGGGAAAGCCTACAAAGCCCGCCTCGTAGCAATTGGTTACCAAAGCGTCGCAGGGTGATCAAGTTCGGGTTCGCGTTGATCGTCGTCGCCGCACTGATTGCGCCTTGGGAGGCGGCAACCGGCAGCGACTGTACTCTTCTTTTGCCACCGGAGCGTGAGGGAGTAGTCCGCGCGAACACCGACGCGGTTCTCGCTGAGATCTATGTTCAGCCGGGCGATGCCATTTCAGATGGTGCGAAGGTCGCTCGCCTCTCCAACCCCGACATCGACGACCGGCTCACACAACTGAGCGGCGAGATTGACCGGCTCAATACCAACAATTCTCGAATAGAGGAGGAGTTGCGAGTCCGCAGCGAGGGCGTGCTCTCCGCCAACTTCAAGGAGTTCGACCGCAAGCGGCTGGCAAGCGAGCTCAAAGACGAATCGACACAGATCGACAACGCGGGACAAGGTGCCGCGGGGCAGCGATCTCAGCTCACCCAGCCGCTGCCGCCTTCGCTGGCGATTCTTCAGTCGGAAATAGAACTCAAGCAGATCGAGCTTGAGCACAACCGTCGGGAGGCGGAACGGTACAAGAAGCTGCTGGATCAGGGGCTGGTCGGAGAGCAACTCTATGACCGCGCGGCCGCCGAAGCTCGAATGAGCGAGGCCGGACTCCAGGCAGCCCGGGGCAGGCTTGAAGCGGCGCTTGTTGACCATCGCCGGCTCACAACCGGCGCACAGACAAATTCACTCGTGGCGGAAACTGAGGCGCGCGCTGCGCGTTCTAATTTCGAGTCGTTGATAGCAGAGCTGCATTCGAACCGACAGCAGCTTGAATCGCTTCGACAGCGGCACGAAATACTCAAGCGTGAGTCTGAAGGTATGGCGTTAGTTGCGCCGAAATCGGGAGTGGTCCTTGGCGACGATCTTCGCAAGATGGTCGGCCGGCGCTATAGCAGGGGAGAGGAGATCTGCCGCATTGGAGAGATCGGGAAGTTCCTGCTGAAGATTGATGTGAGTGAACGCGAGATCGGCAGCGTCAGACTCGACAGCCCGGTTCGGTTCAAGCTGAAGACTGTCCCCGGCCGAGTATTCACCGGCCGAGTCTCGAAGATAAACGCGGAGCCAATTCCAAATCAGTATGCCCAGCGTTTCTATCCGGTCGAGGTTTTGATCGAGAATGCAGACGGCGTCCTTCGTCCCGGAATGACCGGCTATGCGCGCATTAGCTTCGGCCGGCAATCCATAGGCCTGATCCTGGCCGAAAAAGTCTGGCAGGCTCTAAGGCCGGAACTGTGGCTGTTTTAGGGTTCAACGAACTCTTGAGCGCGCCTTGAGTTTAGGAAAGATGGCGCGCTGCACTTTCTGTCTACACGGACAACATCTGCGCTTGGGGCGAGACTCCCCTGACTCCTCAAGTCCTGTCTATAGCAGCGCGGATAGAGCCCACAAATCAACGGATTCGTTGGGTCCCAGCCAAGCTAGATCCGCGGGCGAAGGAGGCACATCAATTGCCCGCAACAAGTTCCTAGTGGGAAGACTTCTTGTAAGCGGGAACGCTGTCTATGCATGGGCGGAGGAAAATACTTGTAGTCGACGATGAAGTGGTGGTCAGGGACCTGCTCACGACAGTGCTTGAGCGCGCAGGTTATGAGGTCATCCTCGCCGAAGACGGGTTGAGTGGCGTCGAGAGGGCCGCCTCGGACAAGCCCGATTTGGTAGTCGCCGATGGCTTGCTGCCAAGGTTGCACGGCTTCCTGGCGTGCAGGGCTGGGAGGTCAAGCGCGATTACGAAGCGGATGACTTACTTCTCAAACCCACTACGCCTGCTGATCTCTTAGCCTGTATTGAAAAGCACCTAGCCGATCTGCCGCTGGTAGAGCGCGCGGAACCGCTTCAGCCCTCGGCCTCAATCGAGCAATCATCCCCAATAAGCCGGTTGCTTGCGAGCGAGGGAACCCGTTCGACCGATCCAGCTCGCGCGGCAGGCTACTCGGCAAGCTGGAAACGGCCAATCGGAGGCGCCGCTTCCGGCAGCTAATCGGATCGGCTAACGGTTGAAGCACGTGCAAAGGCTCGCCCGAAGGTCTTGAGGAAACCGATTCTCACCTGACCCGCTTCGTTCGTCGTTTCAAATAATCCAACAAAATGTACTGCCCGAGCGTCATTGTCGTCGTGAAGTACGCTTTTCCCTTGCAGATCTCGGTTACCTTCTTGACGAAGTCTACGAGGTAGTAATCGTCTGCGAGCATGAATGTGTTGATCATTATCCCACTGCGGCGGCAAGCTGCTACTTCACGGAAGGTTTCGCGCAAGATCAGCGGGTCCAACCCCATCGGGTTCTTGTAGATTCTACCGCCCTCCGTCGTCATCGCCGACGGCTTTCCGTCGGTGATCATGATGATCTGGCGCATGTCCTTTCGCTGGGACATTAGGATTCGTCGCGCCAGTCTCAATCCTTCGCGCGTGTTGGTGTGGTACGGCCCCACTTGCGCGCGAGCAACCGCGGACAAAGGGATCTCTTCGGCCGAATCGTGGAACAGGACTACGCGAAGGCTGTCACCTGGGTACTGAGTTCGGATCAAGTGCGTCAGCGCAAGGGCTACGCGTTTCGCCGGCGTAAACCTGTCCTCCCCGTAAAGGATCATCGAATGCGAGCAGTCGAGCATCAAAACGGTCGCGCACGAGCTCTGATACTCAGTCTGATGAACCATCAGATCTGCATACTCGAGGTTGATCGGAACGCCAAGCCCTTCTCGCTGAATAGCCGAGCGGAGCGTTGTGTTCACATCCAGATTCAAAGTGTCGCCGAACTCGTAGCGCTTAGGAGCTTCGCTCGCCTCGATCCCGGTCGACAGCTGATTGGTATCGTGTCGGCCGAGGGATGATTTACCGAGCGACGCGATCAATTCCCTCAACGCTTTGAACCCCAAGAAGTCGAGGCCCTTGTCCGTCACATCGAACTTCACGCTGCGTTCGACAGCTTTGCCGGTTCGACCCGCTTGCGAAGCGAGGCCGGTCGCTGGTTGTTGGTAGGATGGCCCTTCACTCATAGAGATGTAGCCTTCCTCGACAAGCCGTTCAATCAAGCGATCAAGCAGCCGTGAGACCGCCCTGTCGTCGAGCTCGCCGCGCTCGTCTGAGAGTGCGTCCAACTCTTCATCTGACAGCAGGCCTTCCATTAGAGCGCGCATTATGGCATCGCGCAGCGCTTCTGACGTGCGCTCTTGCTCGTCACCCCAGTAACGCGAGTACTGACGCTCGAAGCCGCTCTGCAGGAGAAAGTCGGCGAGCCGCTCAAGCAGGTCTTCAAGACTGAGCGACTCCCAATCTATGCCGTTCCATTTCGAATACTTAGTGAACGTCATACTGGGTTTGTGGTGACCGTGCCGCGCATCCGTGATTCGGACCGCAATGAATGATTCGTGATTCGTGATCCCTGACGTGTGTGATCAAAGATTCGTGACGCGGAAACCGTGATTCGTGATGAGTGAAGCCTCGTAGTAACGAATTCATTCGTTTTCGCTAACGGAACGGATAAAGCTTGTTACCGAGAGCCACTCTTATCACGCATTAACTCATCAACCTTGGGACTCCTCCGACTTTTCTTCTAGCGTAAGTAGGTCCCCCGACGTGAACAAGTAAGTTCGCAACGCCTCATCGAACTTTGGGTCGCGACGACGAATCCATTCGAGGAGCATCGAGGCGTGCTCTTTCTCTTCGTCGCGGTTGTGTTGGAGGACCCGCCGTAGCTCGTCGTCGTGCGTTACGTCCAGGCGTTGGCCATACCAGTCAATTGCTTCCAGTTCTTCCATGACCGATTGAATGGCCCGAGCCATGTCCTGACTCTCTGGCTTCAACATCTCGTAGGGCGCGTGCCAAGCTATGGGCATCTTATAGTTCTCCTTCTCGAAGTTTGAATTCTGGCCGCATTCTCGGGCTGATTCGGTCCGCTGCCCACGTCCAAGTCCGGGCGCCGCTAGTTTATCTTGCGCGACCGGCTCAAACTCTCGAAACTATAGTCCCTCGTTTGCGCTTTGGCAGCAGCGTAGCCGCGCTCCTCACTCCGGCTGATCTTCTTTTGCGCGTGCAAGCCCTCCAGTATCAACTCGCACACTGCGACGAGGAGTACGGATTGAGACTTCTTCGTCAGACCCGACTTAAGAGCGGCGTCGACCAGTCCCGTTACGTGCTCGAGACTGGTAAGACTTAGATCGGCGCCATCGGTGTCGCTAACCCGAACCGAGCCGCCGTCGCTAAACCAGGCGACGATATCTGAACAGTCGATGTGCTCGAAGTACGCTTCGAAGGTCTTGCCAATCGCAGTCTTGATGAGGTCTCGCGCGACCGCGTTCGCGCCTCGCTGTTCGCCCTCGTATTCAAGCTCGAGTTTACCGGTGATCGACGGCAGCGCCGCGTAGATATCGGAAATTCGGGGCCCGATCTCGGGCTCGCCGGTTGTAACCCTCCGTCGCTCGGCGTTTGAGATCACATTTTCGATAACCGAGATCGGGAGCCGTTGACTGACCCCCGAGCGCTTGTCCACGCGCTGATCCGTGCGAGCTTCGAACGCGATCTGTTCGACCGCGCGCATTATGAACTCGGGCACGTGGTGCTTTTGTCCATCGCGACTAAGCCACGCCTCTTGTCTGGTGATCTCGACGCCTTCTTCGACGCTTGCCGGGTAGTGAGTGTTGATCTCGGATCCGATGCGATCCTTGAGCGGCGTGATGATCTTGCCCCGTGCGGTGTAGTCTTCCGGATTCGCCGAAAACACCAGCATCACATCGAGGGGCAGTCGAATCGGATAACCCTTAATCTGAACGTCGCCCTCTTGCATAATGTTGAACAACCCAACCTGCACTTTACTTGCTAAGTCGGGCAGTTCGTTGATCGCAAAGATGCCACGGTTCGCGCGAGGCAACAGCCCGTAATGTATCGTCAGCTCATCGGACAGCAGATGCCCACCACGCGCGGCTTTGATCGGATCGAGGTCGCCGATCAGGTCGGCAATAGTCACGTCCGGGGTTGCCAGCTTTTCAACGTACCGGCGGTCGCGAGCGACAAACGTCACCGGAGTCCGGTCGCCGTGCTCCTCGATCATCAGTCGGCACGCCTTACAAATCGGCGCATAGGGATTGTCGTTGATCTCGCAACCTTCAATCGCCGGCATTCGATCGTCGAGCAGCCCCAAGAGCTCGCGAAGAATGCGGCTCTTTGCTTGCCCGCGAAGCCCAAGCAGTATGAAATTGTGATGCGACAACAACGCGTTCACGATTTGAGGAATCACCGAATCATCGTAGCCGACGATGCCCGGTAGAATCGCCTCACCCCTACGGAGCTTGACCAACAGGTTTCCACGCAACTCATCTTTCACCGAGCGATCACGAATGCGCCTCTCGCTGAATTCGCTCGCCTTGAGCTCCGCAATTGTACTCGGAAGATGCATGAATTCGGACCTCAGAATTTCGCTGGGAGAAATGTCCGAGCCTATCGCTCGTCAGTGAACTCTAGCGTCGCGCATTGGGTATGTAAACCCCAGGACAGGTAGTTGTGAGGTGGATGATTGATAAGTGATCAGTCTTTGCCGAAGATCTTTTTGAAGACTCTCAGGAAGCCGCCCTTCTTTTTGTCTTTGTCTTGGTCCTTCTTCTTATCCCTTGAATCCTTGTCGGCACTCTTGGCGGTCGCGGTCTGGGTCTTCTGATCCTTCTTCAGATCGGAAGGAGGCTGAGGCTTGGTAGCGACGTCCGCGGGTCGCGGGTCACTGACACTCTTCAAGGCTGGCGGCGGTTCGGCCTTCTTTGGCGCAGAAGCAGCGCCGCTTACTTCGGCCGAGGGCGATTTCTTATCGCCATCCTCAGCTGAAAGCGCTGCGGCCTTAGGGTTCGGCGTCCCTCCACTCACGTTGCCGTTCGCGAGCGTCTTGTCCTTCTTCTTTACTTCCGGAATCACTGCATCAGCGGAAACGCTTTCGGGCTCGGTGTTCACCGCAGGTGCGGCGACGTTAGCCGCGCTCTCAGCCGAAGGCGGTTTGGCTGGAGCCGGAGTTGGCTGAGGCTCGGAGTTCACAACCGGAGAGTTGACGCGTGCCTTCGGGAGAAAGA
>CAZOOE010000122.1:0-14158 GCA_964581275.1 uncultured Clostridia bacterium | reverse complement strand
TGCTTCCCCCTGAACGCTCTAGGCGTTGTTCCAGTGAGCCGGCGAAATAGAGTTGTGAACCGGCTCTGACTCTGAAAACCAATTTCGAGCGCGATCTGAGCTATTGGGATTTCCGTTTCGGACAGCAACTTCTTTGCCGCCTCTATCCTCTTCTGCATTATGTATTGATGCGGAGCGAGCCCAGTACCCAGTTAAATAGACGCGCGAAATGAGATGGACTCATGTTGACCTGTTGCGCAATTCCTGCGATCTCTAGATCACCGCCTAAATTGTCTCTGATGTAATCGATAACACTCCGAAGCTTATATCGCGGTATGCCACCCCTGTACGATCGTGCGGAGCCATTCTTCACCGAATGCCTCCTCAACAGATGGATCGCAAGCTGCGCCGCTAATGAATCAACGTAGGCTCTACCTCCCAACCTGTCATCGTCGAGTTCCTGGAGAAGGGAAAGTCCGATCTGGAATATGTGCGGATCCCGAACGCAAAACTCTACGCGGATGTCAGCCTGAGATACCTCGAAGTCAGTGTCCGCTGACGCCTTAGCCAGAAGCTCAGAATGGAGGTAGATGTGCAGCATATCGTAATAGGCGTCCTCACCAGAGCAGCGCCATTCGGAAGCGGCTCCTGCAGGAATGATGATAGCATCGCCTCGTTGAAGCGGCTCACTGAACTCTTGATCATTGACGCGGACTGTCATGCTTGTAGTAGCTGAAAAGCTGAGAGCGACCAAGGTGTTGGTTAGTGGTGGCACAACCACCTCCCCGTGATTGTGCCGGAACTGCATTACCTGTGCGTTTTGCGATTCAAGGGACCAGCTTGAACGTATTACGCCCTCGGGGAAGATCTCGCTAAAGTCCGGGACTCCTGTCGCTACTAGTGAATTCATCGAAAACATAAGAACCCTCTTGACCGTGTTGATTAGCTTGACAGTGTGTAGCAATGAGCCACCTTCAAGTCGTTGAAGCTGAAAACCTCGTCTCCTGGCTCCACGGATAGCAGGGCAACCTAAAGGCCAATCCTAAACTGTTGATTCTTGGTCCCGGAGAGGATGAGTGTTCGTGAATTTCTAATGAAGTCCACAAGAAGATTGCATCGCGACTTTGCGAGAATTGCGCCCGGTGGTTCAGGCGATGCATAGCGGCTCGAAGCGGCGCTGATAGCTGTCAGGGAACGACCAGTTGGCGCAGATACCGGGGCGCCTCTGCGGTTCGGCCACGAGAAATCCAACGGTAAATAGCATTCGTTTCGACTCCGCATTGTCGGCCTAGAAGGCTAATGGATGAGTCTTAGGTCACATTGTCAATGCGTAACGCGCTCTGATCGTCTCGCCGCGATAGATGCGAGCACGGCAGCGAAGCTGCTCGCGGCGAGAGGTGCAACAACGCCGTACCGCAACAACATCGCTCCCGTCGCAGCTCCGGCAAACATCGTGACTATCGACGCGAGCCTCCTCTTCCACCGCGGATTAGTCCCGCCGGCCAGAGAAGAATCGGAGGCAAAGCCAGTTACTGTCAGCGTTAGTACCGTAGTAGTCACGTCCGCGACGGCGAGTTTTCTCACCAACGCGTTGCGAAATCCCATTGCGACGGCGGTAAGGAAGATGAGGCCATACCCCGCATTCGGGGTGATTTCGTGGTTGCTTCCGGTGATAACAACGAAGGTTGTCGCGATGAGTAGCAACGCGGCTTCGATGGCGCTTGCATGCTTCAGGAGACGTGCCTGCGTCGAACCCGAATGTCGAACGTTGAACAGACCGCCACAGACTGCTCCCGTCATGAACGCCAGGAGAGACGCAGCCGACCGCGCGGCGGAGAGCCCTTGCGCTCCGCCAACGGCGAATGCAAGAAAGACGACGTTGCCCGTCATATTCGCTGTGAAGACATGTCCGATCGCGAGGAAACTGAGCGCATCAATTAGCCCTGTGCTGAACGTCAGCGCAACGAGTGCGATGGTGAGCGTGCCGGTCTTCTCCCCAACTGTCTGCGCGTGAGCTAAGAGTAGTGTCATTAGGCCTCCGACGATTCCGCGCGGTTTACCGCGCTGTTCTTACGTAATTGACGAATATTTAAGTAACGACGAGCCAACGGCTAGAACTTGTAGCCGACCCACAATGCCCAGTAATTCAGGTTGCGTCCAGGTTGTGTTTCCTTCAGAAAACGCCCTGGATAAAAGACTCCGTAGTCCCCCTGAAAGTAAAGATGGGTATTCGCCTGCCATCGCGCCTCGATACCCGGTCTGTGTCCAACGAACCGTGCGCGACTATCGCCTGTCGGCCTAATAAGGAATCCGGGGACGGCATAAACACCATCCTCAACGCTCTCTCGCCACTGAACGATCCAGTCGAACGAAGCAGAGACATTGTGTGGGAGCGTTCCCTCAACGCGGGGATGGACGTCGATGAAATTTACTGGGCCGGGACCCGTCGTAGCTAAGACCCCAAAGTAATTACCTTTTGGGAACAACGCGTTGAATGTTCCTAACGTGTTTGATTTCGGATGATCGCCGCTCGAGACATCCACCTTAGCGCTGAACCGAGGTTTCACCGGCAGCGTTGGAAGCCGATAGCCTGTCTCCGATGCAATCGTCCACGCGCGGATATTTGCGGAGCCAAACGTTCCGAATTGCCACACTGCTTCGTAGTCAAAGTCCCAACCGCGCAGTTCGGTCGCGATGGGACGCGAAAACCTTGCGCCCACACTATGGCGCACTTCCTGAGCGGTGCCTCGCTGAAATTTTGCGTGCTTGCGATTCAATCCGAGGTAATACGCATCGAGAGAGATACTCTTTGAAAGTGACCGCGTCGCGTAGACACCCCAGAAGCTAATCTCGTGGTCGGGCGCATTGTCGAAGAATCCAGCTTTGTCCAAGTCAGGGCGCACCGCGAATCCGTCAATTCGCCAGGAGTTGATTTTGGCCATCACCTTGAAGCCGTCGAAGCTGAGCCTGACGTTCGGGCCTTCGCGGACATCAATCAACCGGCCAGAGCCATCCTCCATCTCCTGCCGGCCCGCCCGTACTTTGATCCAGTTACGACTTCCGGCGGTCCCGACTTCCAGAAAACCTGCCTGAAGCTCGAGTCTCTTTTCGTCGATGGGCCGTGGACCACCGCGACGGTAGGAGTTCAGCCCACTTTTAAACTCCAGAAACGTGCGAACGTGGTTGCCGAAATGAAGGTCGAACGAGAGCATGTACCTCTCATTCAGGTATCCGTTCGTGAAAGGTTGTTGTCCCCAGTTGTCATTTCCAATCTGCTCCCAGACTTCGCGCACTTCACCGCCGATCGTCAAGTACCAGTCATCGTCGTTGCCGCGGAGTCGAATGTACTTGATCGGGTCCCAGGAATCCTGTCGCAGGCGCGAGTCACGAAGAAATCTCCAGTCCTCATCTTCCCTCAATAACTTGTAGCTGCGATCCCGGGACCTTGGGCTGGCTGGGGTTGTCACACTGGGCGCGGACGGCTGGTACATTGGGAACCAAAACCAAAATTACCAGCAGGTTTCCGAACATGTTTCCTCTAATCGACGATCCGCTCAACTGTCGCCCTTTTCTGGATGAGACGCTACTTCTTAATCACCGAGTGGATCTCGGCGATATAGCCCCCGGGGAACTGCACAATGGCCGCCTGCCGCTGATCAGCTTGATAAGGAGCAACAAGAATGATTGCACCGGCGCTTTTTGCCCTTGCGAGCGTGTCCGTAAGGTTTGCTACCTCATATCCTGCGAGCTCGCGTCCATACGGATACGGAAGCTGACCATCCGTCACAAAGACGGATGACTTTCCAAAGTTTGATGAGATACGAACCCTCCGATAAATATCTCGTGGCCGGCCAATCTCAATACCCGGCGCATGAGCATCGTCAGAGTCAATATTGCCCTTCGAAAATAAAAGAAAGCTCCGGATGAACGTGTCCGCCCTATCTGACGACACATAGACACGATTTTCAGGAATCGTTTCGAGCGGTTTGTAGGATGGTGGAGTGGTGTGCCAGTAGAGTTGTGTATATATGCCACCAGGCCATTGGATTATCGCGTCTTTTCCGATCGGATCATCAAAAGGGGTAACCAAAACATCCGCGCCTGTTAACCTGGCGGCGCGCACAGCCGCAGCCATGTCGGTTACCAGATATCCAGTTCGCTCCAAGCCAAACGGATATGGAATTGGTGTCTTATAGGCGAATACAGAAATCGACCCCACCGGCGTCAGTATCAACTGCGAGAGGGTGGTGCTGGGGGTTGGCGTCACATTTGTCACGACCGCTTTGGATGTGCTGCCGCCGAAAGTTGCTAAGAAGCTGGCAACGAAGCGGTCGAAATCTTCCGGCGCTACATAAACGTGCGTGGTGTCATACTGAGGCGCGACGGCTACATTTGCATCATTGTCTCCGCCAGTCGTTTGCGCCCATAAATTTACGGAGAGGAGTTGCGTGGCAAGGACAGCGCTTGCAATTCCTGAGAAGACTTTTGCTACTCGCATGGACAACTCCTTTACTTTCCTCGCAAGCTTGCCATCTGTACTTCAGGATCTCTTTTTTCAATCTGCAGCGGGCGATCATAGCGTTGCCCGACGAGGCAGGCCGAAGCGGCATGGCTTACACTAACGTTCCTGGCGTGGATCCATGTGCCGAGCTGCTCTCCCAGAACCATCCCAAGTAGACCCAGCAATGCCACGATAGGCGGCGCAGGACTCTTCACCCGGATCAGACCGTACAGGATCCCCACACCCAGACCCACTAAAAAGGATATGAACAAGAGTTTCATTAGATTTCTCCTTAAATCACGCGGAAATCTCTAAGGCTCGCGGCCAACGTAGATGAGGAAAAAGGGCGCATAATTGTCCTTCGCGTTAGAAGTCCAGCGCGGTGGGCCGGATGACAACCTCGCTGACGTCCACGTCGGGTGGTTGCTCGATGGCGTAAGCGATCGCCCGAGCGATCGCGTCGGCCGGAATAGCTATTTTGTAGAACTCACGCAAATTCTTTCTGGTGGCTTCTTCCGAACTGCTTTCAGGCAACTCCGTAGCAATCGCGGCAGGAGAGATGATGGTGCAACGAATGTTGTCGGCCTTGTGCTCCAGGCGCAGACCCTCAGTCAATGCCCGCACGGCGAATTTAGTGGCGCTGTATACGGTGCCGCCCGGCGCGAAGACTTTGAAGCCGGCGACAGACGCGAGGTTGATGATCTGGCCCAGCTTCTGTCTTTGCATGATCGGAAGCACTGCGGCCACCCCGTATAAGAGGCCCCTGATGTTCACATCGATCATTCGATCCCATTCTTCGACCTTGAGCGCCCCCATTGGCGCGATCGGCATGATCCCGGAATTGTTCACAATCACGTCGATTCGGCCGTGTCTGTCAACTGCGCCTTTGACTAAAGCCTCGACATCTCCGCGCTTTGTCACATCGGTCTTGAAACCCAGAGCGCTCCCTCCCTTAGCGATGATGTCCCGGACGAGGGCGTCGATCCGATCTTTGCGCCTCGCTCCGAGGGCGACTTTCGCGCCATTCGCTGCGAGAAGGCGGGCCGTGCTTTCGCCAACGCCGCTGCTGGCCCCGGTAATTACTACAACCTTGTCGGTGATATTTGACATTCCCGTTTTATCTCTTTTTCTGCTTTTTAAGAATTCGGCTGCGTTTTTCATAGTGCGAAGCAATCGCATCCCAATTGCCAGAGCCCAAGAACACCCAGCACGGAAACGTGGTGATTCTTGGTGCTCGGTCCAGGAGGAGTCGCTGAGAGCGCTCGAGAGTATTGTGCTCCGACCTCTTCTTTTGAGGCATTCACGTAACCGCCGTACTCTTTGATTGGAGACCAATCCGGACTGACCGGCAAAGTAGGAGGCGCGAGCTTCGAAAATTCTCCAGACGCATAGACGACTTTGCCACCGACCATCGTCAACACCGATTCGAGTCCCTTGATCTCTTCGTCAGGAATGGAGAAGTAATCGTCGGAGAGTACAGCAAGGTCGCCTAGCTGACCCGGAGCAATGGCACCCTTCTTTCCTTCCTCGTTCGAGAACCAAGAACTTCCCAGTGTATAGAGCCGAAGCGCTTCCGCGCGATCGAGGCGATTGTTTTCGGGGTACAGGTTCAGACCGCCAATGGTGTTACCGGTGACGAGCCAGTAAAGAGAGACGAACGGGTTATAGCTCGACACACGCGTGGCGTCTGTGCCGGCGCCGACCGGAACACCTAGCTCAAGCATTCGCCTGATCGGCGGGGTCCGTTCGGCTTGCCGACGGCCGTAGCGATCCACAAAGTACTCACCCTGAAACGCCATCCGGTTTTGAACTGCAATGCCGCCACCCAACGCTTTTACGCGCTCGATGTTCCGGTCGGAGATTGTTTCACAATGGTCAAAGAACCAATGTAGGCCATCAAAAGGGATCTCGCGGTCGACTTCTTCGTAGACGTTCAAAACCCGTGTGATTGTCTCGTCGTAAGTAGCGTGCAAACGGAATGGCCAGCGGTTCGCAGCCAGGTGCCGGATTACGGCTTTCATTTCAGATTCCATCACGGGCTGCATATCAGGACGCACTTGAAGAAAGTCCTCGAAATCAGCAGCTGAAAAGACAAGCATTTCGCCCGCACCGTTCACCCGATAGAAGTCGTCGCCTTGGCCTGGCTTCGTCATCCTGGTCCACTTTTGAAAGTCGGCGAGCTCTTCCTTGGGACGCTGGGGAAACAGGTTGGCTGCGAATCGGAGGGTAAGATCGCCGCTGCGGTGGAGTTCCTCAATAACTGCATAGTCCTCGGGATAATTTTGGAAGCCGCCACCTGCGTCAATGACACTCGTGAGACCAAAGCGATTTAGCTCACGCATGAAGAGGCGCGTTGAATTCACCTGATCTGAGGGTGACAGCTTTGGACCCTTTGCCAGAGTCGAGTAAAGGATATTCGCGTTTGGCTTTGCGATCAGCAGTCCTGTCGGGTTCCCGTTTTTGTCGTGCTGAATCTCTCCCCCAGGCGGATTAGGAGTGTTCTTTGTATATCCGACGGCCCGCAAAGCTGCGGCATTTAGCAGAGCACTGTCATACAAGTGAAGCACAAAGACAGGCGTGTGGGGCGCAGCGGCATTCATTTCATTTAGGGTTGGCATTCGCCGCTCTGCAAACTGGAATTCCGTCCACCCGCCGATCACCCGCACCCACTGCGGCGCCGGCGTCCGCGCAGCCTGTTCCTTGAGCATCCGTAGCGCGTCAGCGAGCGACGGTACGCCGTCCCATCGCAGCTCCATGTTGTAGCTGAGTCCTGCCCGAATCGGATGCATGTGTGAATCGTTGAGGCCGGGAATCACCGTGCGGCCCTTCGCATCAATGACTCTGGTCTCAGGACCACGCAGCTCGAAAATCTCGCGTTCAGTCCCGGTCGCAATGATCTTTCCATCGGTAACGGCGAGAGCCTCGACGAATGACGGAACTCCGTTCGTGGCAATCCTGGCGTTGTGCAATATCGTGTCTGCCGGCATCGAAATCTCCTTCTTCCAATCACTCTCGTTCGAGCTCTTTGCGGACCCTGAGGGCCGGGAATTCCAGCCCTAGGCTTCCTCTTCTTGTTAGTGAGCTCCGACAAGCGACGGGACTTCGTATTCGGCAAATTTTGAAGCTGGTAGGCCGTGGACCATGGTGTATGCATACTCCACACCGATGCCATACGCTCCCATGTGCGCTTTCACGATATCCATGACGGCGTCGTAGGTGTCCTTGAAAGCCCAATCACGCTGCCACTCCAACATCGTGGAGAGTACGGTCACGGGTTTTGCTCCGGCCTGAATCACCCTCTTCATCGCGTTGTCGTGATTGAGTTGGCTAACGTCTCCGCAGGCATCTTCAACGACATATATCTCGTAGCCATCGTGTATCGCCTGAACGGTCGGAAAGGCGATGCAGACCTCGGTCCAGAGACCGGCCAAGACAATCTTCTTGCGTCCGGTTCGTTCGATCGCCGCGACGAAGTTCTTGTCGTCCCAGGAGTTCATCGAGGACCGTTCGATCGGCTCCTGGTTCGGAAACACGGCCTTTATTTGGGGCCAAAGATTCCCGCTGAAGCTTTTCGTCTCCACCGTCGTGAGCACGACCGGGACGTCGAATACCTGTGTAGCCTTCGCGAGCGCCACCGTGTTGTTTATGATCGTTTGACGATCGAAGTTGCTGACCCCGAATAGCATTTGCGGCTGGTGGTCAATCAGAGCGACCACGCAATTGTCCGGGGTTAGTAAGCCCTTTTCGCTGCGCTTCGCGCTACCATTTGTTTGAGACATTGGTTTCTCCTTTTCAACAATGAACTAGATGATAGGTTGAGAACTTCGGCAGGCTTCAGCTTGCGCTGGTCGGTCTGAAAGGGAGGCTTGCTAGCCGCCTGTTCCATCTTTTCACGCGTTCTGGCCATTGATTGCTCCCTCATTTTCCAACTCGGCGTTCGATGACGTCGGTGCCGAATCAATTTGAGTTTAGTCAATCGGTGGGTTTTAAATCTTTCTAAATCCACCGCGAAACTTCTGTAACCTGCGAGATTCAACGCCTGATTTGAAAAAAGCGCGAAAGAACGAGACTTGGAGAATTTGGAAAGGCACAGCGTGTCGATCTTGTTTCGCTAGATCTCAAGAAAGGATCGCAGGGGAACAGCGCGAGGCTTAGAAAGGTAGGTCAAATGAGAAATATGCGGTTAACCGTCGCACGGAAGCGAGTTCGCGTGCTGACCTCAGATAGCGCCTCACGTGCGGCCGACGATCTGAAGAATACAGTTCGCGATGCGTTGTTGCTGTTGACCTGGCCCGAGCAGGGTTGAGTTTGTTCAAGCTTTGGAGTCAGAGATGCGCAGGGAAAAATCTCAGCATAACCCATTACCTTATTCCGCTGGGCTTCCCAGGAATGATCCTGGAAGAGTTGACACCAATATAGGTAGGACACTTGGTCAGATTTCTAAAGATGCATGTTCGTCAAGTGATGCCTGCGTTAAAACGAGCGATGGCCTGGCCAGAGGTGCTTCGATAGAAAGAGGAGCCTGGTCACGCCCTAGGTGCGTAGATAACTAACCTTAGTGTACCCATTGCCTTAGTCTCGGCATTAACGCAAGCGCTATCGACCGAATTGCCAGTTAAGCAGTTGTACAACTGGTCCTCCAGTTCGACTTACAGCGAAGCCTGGTCTAAAAAAGCTGTCATCAAGCTTGACCTCCGGAATGCGGAGAGTTAGAGGCCGTCAGCGACTCAATTTTTCCAATCTGGCGTATTCGGCTTTGGCTTCGCGGTAGATGGGAATGTCCGTGTCGGCGTCTTTCCACAGGTTCAGGAAAGTCTCGTAAGACCGCCGGGCGGCAGCTTCGTCGCCCATCATCTTCTGAGCGCGACCGAGTTGGAGCCAGCCCAAGGCTCCAATGACATGCCTAAGTGTGAGCCCAGGATTATCGATCAGTTTTTGGAATTGCGCGGCGGCCGACCGGCCATCGCCGATTTCCAGGTACGCGAGTCCGCGGAGGTAGGCGGGGTACACGTAGTCGAACGAGTTAGTGCAAGCCAGATCGTACCTGGCACTCGTGCGGAGCAGATCGATCGCGGCTGCCGGATCGTGTTCCTGCAGTTTGATCGCCGCCCGGATAGTGGGAACGAAGTAATTCTGCACGAGCGTGTCCTGGGGTCTTTCCACACTGATTTGGTCTGCGAGCTTACCGGCCTCCTCTGTTTGCCCCGATCTGGCGAGCACCAGCGCCAAATCGATCTTAGTATTACGGTCCAGTTTAGTTTGATCGATCCCGCTTGCATCGCGTCGAGCTTTCACGTCCATTCCAACCTCGGCATCCGCCGAGGCCAACCTGAATATCCACCAGTCAGCCATTATATCCTTCGAAGTTTCTGCCAAACCCTGAAGGCCTAGACGTTCCGCGGAGTGAAAGCGACCCTGGTTAATCTCGAGCAGGGAATGTTCGAGCAAGAAGGCTTTCCGATACGTGCCTTGCTCCTCCTCCTTAATGATCTTCTCGACTGTATCCCGGTCGCCTGTAGCGAATGCCACTCTTAGTCTTTCCAGTCGGATTCCTAAAGGTTCGAATTTAAGTGCCTCTGCTTTCGCGAGCCATGCCTTTGCCTCGCTGAATCTGCTACCTATCCTGTTGTCCTCTATCGCTATCCAGAAATAAAATGAGTTTGGCTGCAATCGTGCAGTCTCAGCCGCTTCATCCGCGGCGCGGTCCGGCTGGCCGAGGTGCCTCAATGCCGCCGCGACGTTGTTATGAGCGAAAACGTCGCGAGGAAATATTTGTGCAAGGCGAACCGCTGAGGCATAGCCTTTCTCCCAGTCACCGATCGAGCCGTAATAGATGACTTCGGTGTTCAACCGGTCCTTTTCGGTCATTCGGTCGCGCAATTGGTACGCACGTCTGTATGAAGCCTCCGACAACTCAGTGTTTTCGAGCGTATGATAGGCCGCTCCCATTCCCTCATACGTCAGGGCGAGGTTTGGATCCAGTTCGACGCCGCGCTGATAGAGTTTGAGCGCTCCGGGAATATCGCCTGCGAAGTGGAGTTTCATGCCCGCAGTGCTGGTCTGCAGAGCCTCGAGCGAAGCGCTGAGTGCCTGATCCAGCGGCTGATTAAAGCGCGCCAGCGAATCTGAAGGTTCGCCCAACTTCAGGCGCAAGCGTATTGCTGTGACTCCCAGCTCGTGGACGACTTCGTTTCTGCTATTGATATCCTCCTGCTCCTGGGCCAGGGTTGCTCCCGAGCTGCAGTCGAGCGCGCGCATCTCCAAGTGATAGCGAATGCCGGCATCGGCAATGGACTGTGAGATCACCATCTTGCTGTTGGTCTTACCGCAGATCTGGAGGGCCACGTCCGGCGCGATCTTAGTGGTGAGCGGAAGCTTGAGCTGAGCCAGAGTGGCATAGGCCTTATCGATGCCGAGAATATTGAGGTAAGGCGTCTGCTCCATCTCGTACCGCAGGGCGGTATTCAAGGCATCGTCGAAGATTGGATCGCCAGTCCGGTTATCGACGTCCGCTAGCACAATGGTGTCGGTCGGACCGAGGGTGATACGATGGCGATAGACGTTATAGCGCCAGAGTCCGAGCGCGACCAGCGCCAGCAGCACAGCCGCCGCGAGCGCCTGTAGCACACGTCGTTTCGTAGGATTGGCTTCGCGGACGATCCGCTCGAGATTGTCTTTTAATGCGGTCGCTGACTGGTATCGTTGCTCGCGGTTCTTTTCGAGCGCTTTTGTCAGCAATGCGTCGAATCCACGCGGGAGCGTGGGGTTGCTGACACCGGCGGGAACGGGTTCCTCGCTCTGTATGGCCTCCTGTACATCAATGACAGTGTGGCCCGTGAAAGCACGCTGTCCAGATGCCATTTCATAGAGCACCAATCCGAACGAGAAAAGGTCCGTCCGAGTGTCGAGCTCTTCACGGCGGACTTGTTCGGGCGACATATACCCCGCTGTTCCCGCCGTTGTTCCCGTCAGTGTGAGGTCCTCTTTCAAACGATCGGTTGGGGCGGCACCCGTAGCGCCCGCTGCTTCTCCTTTTTCGAGGCCCACCTGGTCGCTGGCGAGCTTCGCTAAACCAAAATCAAGTATCTTCACGGTGCCCGACTTGCAGAGAAAGATGTTCGCCGGTTTGATGTCTCGGTGAATTATTCCCTTCTGGTGCGCAGCTTCTAATCCGCTGCAGACCTGCATGGTGGTTTCGACGAGCTCGTTGAACGGCAAAGCCTTTTGTTCAAGCGCGGCCATCCGGGTGTTCAGCGTTTCTCCTTCGAGCAGCTCCATCACGATGAAGGGCTTTCCGTCGTGCTCCTCGATCGCGTGGATGGTGCAGATGTTCGGGTGATTCAACGACGAAGCGGTCTGCGCCTCGCGTTCGAAGCGCTGGAGCGTAATGGAGTCACTGGTCAGCTCTTCAGGCAGAAACTTCAGTGCGACACTGCGCCCGAGCTTGAGGTCCTCGGCCTTGTAGACCATGCCCATGCCGCCCCCTCCGATGACTTCGAGCACTCGATAATGAGAAACCTTTTTGCCGATGAGATTGGCCGCAAACTCAGTCGGCTTTATGGAAGCCAGCTCGTAACCAGGAGTCTCCTCAGGCCGCTGCAACCACTCAACCGGCACCATTAGGCGATAACCACGTCGGGCCAGCGTCTCAATGTATTGTGGATTATTGGCGGATTCACCCAGGGCCCTTCGCAGGATTCTGATAGCCGCGTTAATGCTGTGATCGAAATCGACGATAGTGCTGCCCGGCCAGAGCGTCCTTCGGAGTTCCTCGCGGGTGACAATCTCGCCGCCATTCGCAACCAGCATGCGCAGGATCTGAAATGGTTGCTCCCTCAGCAGCGCCCTTGAGTCATCCCGCGAAGACAATTCACCCGTCTTGAGATCGAGCTCAAAGTCTCGCAGACGAACTCGACCTGAAAAGGCTTGCTTCATACGTTTCTGATCGGAATCGCTGTAGAGTCTACTACCGGTCCGATTCCGCTAGAAAGTCGAAATTACCGCCAAATCACCCACAAATGACTGAGGGTGCATTTACTCATCGACGGGCTCGGCAGTAAAACATCCCCAAGAAGCCGGAACTGCTACCCTTCACGGCTGGGGAAACGAGGGTGCCTGAGAAGGAGGAGAAATGACGACAGCAACAATATCGGGCCAAACTCCGAATTTGAAAGACGAAATTCACAGCCAGATCGGTTTAGACGTCGATTCGATTCCCGCTCTGATTCACACCGCCAGGCCTGACGGTTACCACGACTACTTCAATAAGTCTTGGCTGGAATACCTGGGCGCCGCTCTGAACGACGTAACCGGGTGGAGGTGGAGGGATTTCGTTCACCCTGAAGACGTCGAGGGGATTGTGGCCAAGTGGCGAGCCTGCCTCGCGACCGGAAAAATCTTCGAATATGAAACGCGCCTCCGCAGAGCCAGTGGAGAATACCGCTGGATGTTCCACCGCAAGGTGCCACTGCGGGACGAAACTGGGAGAATCGTCAAGTGGTACGGCTCGAGTCTGGAAATCGAGGACCGCAAATGGACCGAGTCGGAGCTGCTGCGGAGCGAAGCGTACTTATCTGAAGCGCAGAGATTGAGTCAAACAGGGAGTTTCGGCTGGGATGTTCTAAGCGGAGAGATCTACTGGTCTGATGAAACCTTTCGAATATTTGAGGTTGAGCGGAAAACAAAGATCACCACGGATCTGATTGTGCAGCGGACCCATCCGGATGACAGACAAGCTGTCCAACAAATCATAGAGCGTGCTTCGCGTGAGAGGACCGAGTTCGCTCTGGAACATCGGCTGTTGATGCCGGATGGATCAATTAAATACCTCCGGGTCGTGGGCCGCCCATTACAAGAAGAAGGACGACGCTCCGAATTTGTTGGCGCTGTCACCGACATTACTCACCAGAGGCACGCTGAAGAGGAACTGCGTCGGAGCGAGGCTTATCTTGCGAAAGCCCAAAGACTCAGTCACACCGGCAGTTTTGGATGCAAATTCTCTTCGGGTGAGATGTTCTGGTCAGAAGAGACCTTTAGAATCTTTGGATACAATCGAGCCACCACACCTGCAGTGGAAGCGATCCTTCGACGTGTTCATCCGGAAGACAAGGCCACGGTTCAGGAGCACATGCACCGCGCAGCCAACGAGGGTAAGGGTTGCGATCTAAAATATCGTCTGTTAATGCCCGACGGTTCCGTCAAACATCTTCACGTCGTCGCTCACGCAGTGGAAGATGAACTTGGTCGATTCGAGTTTGTCGGAGCGGTGACCGACATCACCGACCGGAAATGCGCGGAGGAGGCTTTGCGCGCCAGCGAGCGCAAGTATCGCAATCTGGTAGATACAACGCCAGCGTTTATTCACACCGCTCTACCAAATGGCTCTCTCGACTTCGTGAGCCGGGGCTGGTTGGAGTATGGTGGGCTGGCTATAACGGATCTCAAAGATTGGCGCTGGACTGCGGCAATCCATCCCGAAGACCTCGAGGGGTTTGTAGAGATGTGGCGCACAGCACTAGCGACCGGACAACCCTTCGAGGCTGAATCGCGAGTGAGGCGCGCTGATGGTGAATACCGCTGGTTCCTTCAACGCAACGTACCATTGCGGGACGAAACCGGAAGAATCGTCAAGTGGTACGGCACAGGTGTTGATATCGAAGAGCGCAAAGTTGCGGAACA
>CAZOOE010000121.1:7430-14227 GCA_964581275.1 uncultured Clostridia bacterium | reverse complement strand
GGGCACCTGATACTCCAGAGTCTTCAGGTCGGGCAAGCCTTGGATCGACAGCATGCTAAGCGACGAGCCGTCAATCAGGGCGGCAAACTCTCGCAGCATCAGCTCGGTGTGATCGCGTGACGGAGACGGTTCCGACAAAGTGGTGCGGCCGGGTGCGAGCAGCCCGGCCAGGAGCACGCAAGTCTTGACCTGAGCACTCGCGACCGGGCTGGCGTAGTTTATCGAGCGGAGTTTCCGGCCGTGAATCGTCAGCGGCGGAAAGGTTCCCGCCGTCGCTTCGACGCGCGCCCCCATCAATCCGAGAGGTTCGATGATTCTCGCCATCGGTCTGCGGCAAAGACTCGCATCTCCAGTGATCTCAGAGGTAAACCGCTGTCCAGCGAGCAACCCGCTCAGCATTCTTATGGTTGAGCCCGAGTTGTCGGCGTTAAGTCGAACAACCGGTTCGGCCGGCTTGTATCCGAACAGGCCTTCGCCGTTAATCACGAGGCCTGAGCCGGCGTCCTCCACACGCATTCCGAGTTTACGGATGCAGTCAAGCGTCGCCCGGCACTCGGCGCTGGTGGCAAATCCGCTGATTTTGGAGGGGCCGCTTGCGATTGAAGCAAGCATCGCTACTCGATGAGAGATGGACTTGTCACCCGGGACCCTCAGCGAACCTGCGACGCGAGCCGGCCCCCTGATTCTCATCGATCTTGACATCACAACTGGCCGCATGTTACACAATGACGCGCCTTGTGACCACCTTGCTTGTCATGTTGCGCGGTTCGATCAGGGGCTGATAAAGGTTAGACGAAAGGCATCCCGCGAGCCGATGACAGAGACCATCGAGCTTTCAATTGACAGCAAAATCGAGTTCGTCGATCTGGTCGCCTCGGTTACCAAGAGCGTAACGGCAAAGCTAGGATTCGACGAAGATGACGCGAGCTGGATTGAGCTCGCGGTGCATGAGGCGGTGATCAACGCCATAATGCACGGCAACAAGAGTGTTGCCGACAAGCAGGTGGATGTTCGATTTGTTACCGAACAGGACGCGCTAACGGTTTACGTCAGGGATTATGGGGAAGGCTTCGATCCGGCGCAGTTGCCTGACCCCACAAACTCGGATAATCTGCTTAACCCGACTGGTCGAGGGATCTTTTACATGCGCACTTTCATGGATGAAGTGGAGCATTCGATTCATCCAGAGGGTGGAAGCCTGGTACGAATGAGAAAGATCAAACGCTCATCTTAAAACTAAAACTTAGAGGACGGAAAAGGAGACGTAGACGATGGCTAATCTGAATATCAAGGACCGCCAGGCGGGCGATGTCACAATTCTCGATCTCTCGGGGAAGATAACGATCGGTGAGGGCAGCGTCCAGTTGCGCGAGGCCGTCCGCAAACTGCTTGATGATGGCAAGAAAAAAATATTGTTGAACCTTGGCGACGTGTCGTACGTGGATAGCTCAGGCATAGGCGAGTTAGTCAGCTCTTATACGACGACGAACCACAATGGAGGCCAATTGAAGCTTCTGAATCAGACCAAGAAGATTCATGACCTGCTCACCATCACCAAATTGCTGACCGTGTTTGAATCTTTCGACAACGAAGGCACGGCGGTCTCGAGCTTTAACTAAACGCGATTGCCCCGGCCGGGCGTTGAACATCAGAAAGGGCGCACGCCTCTACACTGAGTAGAAGGTTGCGCCCTTTCCCGTCCTGTGATCCATGCCGCAAAAGCTGTACACTCTTGTCATACTTTGCGCCGTCGTGGTGATGACCGCGGCCGCGCAGCAGTCCAATCAGGTCGTCAGGACCTGGGCCGTCGTCGTCGGAATTTCGAAGTATCAAAAGCTCCCCGGCGGACAGCAGCTTCAGTTCGCCGATCGAGATGCATCACTATTTGCCGAAGCTATCCAAAAGCGCGGAGTGAGCGCTCAAAATGTACGCTTGCTGACCGGAGCTGAAGCGACCACCACCGCGATCAAATCTGCAGTCGGCAACTGGCTCGCGAGGTCGGTCTCGGAGTCCGATACCGTTTTGATTTTCTTCTCCGGACACGGGCTCTTCGAGCGCCAATTCGGAGAATCTTACCTGCTCGGCTACGATTCCGACCCGAAGGACCCTTATGCCACCGCGCTGTCACTCAGCGAGCTCGGCCAGGCGCTGGCGCGCAGAGTCCGTTCGGGACGAGTATTGGTGATGGCGGATGCAGTGCGCCGCGACTTCTTCGATCCCGAATCCGATCCGGCTTCCTCCAAATCGTTTGAACAATCATTTGATCAACTGGCTACCTCACGCCCAGGAGTGTCGGCGATCATCGCCAGCGGGCCAGGAGAGTTCTCTCGCGAGGGACAGCGATGGGGCGGTCACGGAGTATTTGCGAAACACCTGGCGGACGTGCTGCTTGATGGGGCGGATAGAAACGGCGATCTGGCGATTACCGCCGAAGAGCTTTTTGCTCTGCTGAAGGGGCGAGTCGCGGATGATACCGCGGGCAAGCAGCACCCCTGGCGAATTGGCAGCGCGTTAACTCAAACCGATGCTGCCCGCCTCGAGCGTCAGAACGCTCCGGTGACAGCGCCAAACCCCGAAACTGTTCCGAAGACCGCTCCGGCAGCCGTGGCAGTTTTGTCAAAGCCTTCGGAAGAGAAAAAGCCTCCCGAGTCTCGATCTCGGCCCGATCAGAAGGAAGATGTCGCGGCAATTAAGCCGATTCCTTCAAAGCAACAGACCGCCGCCCCAAGACCCGGAGCCCAACCAGCCGCCGGATCAAGACCGCTTGAGAACAGGAGCGAAAAGGCATCCGAGACAGCCCCGCCTCCAGTGAGCGGAACGACGAAGGAGCCCGCGCCGCCAGAACGTAGTGACAAGAGACCACAGCCCGCGCCAACGTCGACCGGTGAAAAGAAAGCTCAGCCTTCCGTGATCGCAGCGAATGAAAAGAAGACTGAACCACCGCCGGTCGAGAGATCGGCTCCGGCCTCCAGCGGCGCGAAGAGAACGGAAGTCACTGCCGCGCCCGGCATGGAAAAGTCTCGCGGCGTCAATACCGCGACTAAGCCGGCGGCGGCGACAGGCAATCCGGCTTCAAATCCTTCGACGCCTCGCGCGGCGGCTGCGCCCGGAACCGAAACCATGAAGTCTACGCAGCCTGCGGCGCCCCCGTCTCGCGAACTCGCTCGGGCTGAGGTCCCGGTCGGAGAGACAGGCGCCCCGTCGAAACCGACAGTCAATCCGCCGCGTGGCGTGGCCGTCTCGTCGGATCGCGCGGCCGGTGAGCCTGAAGTTCGATCCGCTTCGGTTCCCACGGTTCGCCCGGAGGCTGCGCCCTCGCCTCTGGTCTCGCAACTCGAGGCTGCTATAGCTTCGAAGACCTTGATAGAGCCCAGGAACGGGAGCGCGTGGGATTTGTATCAACGGATGATGTTGGAGCCCGGCACGGCGTCGGATGCAGCTCGATTGAAACCGGTGCTCTCGGAGGCGCTAACTGCGCAGGGACGGGTAATAGTTAGTGGAGATGTGCGCGGCGACAACATTTCCGACAGGGTTGATGACTTCAAGCGGGCCGGACAGATGCTGGCGCGCGCGCGAACTCTGACCCCGGAAAACGGGGACATCATCGCGCTCGAGAAGCTGAGCGCAGCAGAAGCGCTCATATCATTACAGTTCTATGATGAGGCAGAGCGCGCGCTTGGGCCGCTTCAGGCGGCGAAGCTGGCAGCGGTAGAGAACGCGCTTGGGCTGGTGTATCAGGGCAAACTGGATACCTGGCGGGCGGAGCGGGCCTTCAAACGGGCTAGCGAGCTCGATTCGAAATGGGCGGCCCCGCATTACAACCTCGCGATGCTTTACCGGAGCCAGCAGAATCAGGCGGCGCTCGAGGAATTTGAAGCAGCGGCTTCGAATGATCAAGGCAACGTGAACGTGTTGGCCGCATTGGCCGAGGAATACTTCACAAGGCAGCAATGGAAACAGGCCGCTGACACGTTTCGCAAGGCGGTTGCCATCCGGCCCTCGGACGACAATCTGCATACGAAACTTGGCCACGCCCTCTACAGCCAGGGATTGCAGGACGAAGCAAACCGCGAGTACCAGAAGGCCGGAGAGTTGCGCCGCAGGCAGCCGTAGCCTGCTGCTGAACAAAAGCCGAAGGCTTCACGTTTTGCCGCGATCTCTGAGCAGCCGTCGCTCTTCACTTTTTCTTTTCTCTTTCGACAGGCTGGTTGAGATCGAGGAGGAAAAGCTCGTTCGCTTTTCCGCGATCCGAGCCGAACAGGATTTCGCTGTTCGATACGAACATCGGTGAATGCGTGTTTCCAGGCTTGAAAGTGAGTTGCTTCATTTGTTCGGTGGTCGAATCGTAGATAAAAAGTTGCGAGCCGACGCGTCCCGGAGAAACGAATGCGATGAGCTTGCCGTCAGGTGAAAGTGAAGGGGCGTATTTTGGCAACTCTGGTTGGGGAAGCTCGTGGGCCTGGCCGACGTCGGGGTCAAACAAGTAAATCTCGTCCTGCTGCGCGGCTTCCTCTTGCGCCCACAGCACTATCATTCCGTGGGCCGCCCCGGGAATATAGCTGCGAATTCGCGCGTACCTGGTCTCAGTAAGGTCCCGCTGCGCTTTTCCGTCAAGGCTGTACTCCCACAGCGATTGTCTCCCACTGCTGTCGCCCACCTTTAGAAGCAGAACGCTCTTTCGGTCCGCCGATATGCCGGGACGAATAGACGAGCAATCGTCATCGGTGAAGAACTCCGGCTTGCCTCCGCCGACCGGAATGGATGCGACGTGCAAGATGCCGAACGCAGCATCGGGAAGCGGGCTCTCGTCTGAGGTATAGAGAATCCGTTTGCCATCGGGAGTAAACACCGGCTCCTTATCGCTAAAAGAGTTCTTGGTCAGCTGGCGCGACGTGCCAGTCTTGATGTTGAGGATGAATATTTCATCGAAGCTTGCAGTTTCATTGAATCCCGCATAGACGACCCACTGGCTGTCTGGCGACCACTGCGGACCGGTCACGCCCCACTTCAAATTGGTCAACGGCGGTCGAATCGCATGATCCCCGATGTTCATCACGTAAAGATTAGGCGACGAGTCCGGTTTTCGCGCGAGCAGCAAGATGGATTTCTTGTCTGGCGATAACGGACCAATTGCGTAGAGGCCCATTCCCTGGGTGAGCTGCGAAATCTTAAACGGCTCTGGCTTCTTCGCTTCCTTCTTCTCATCTTTTGGCTGTGTGTCTTGCCCGATTGCGCGGGGCGCCGATAAGCACAGAGGCAGAAGCGTAAGCAGAAGAGCTGCCAACTGCGACTTAGTCAGGGCAACTGTGGGGCGCGCGTTTTCGATGGTGTCGCGTTTAGTCGAGGGGATTATCATCACTGGTCCTCATCAGCGGGAAAGGGATCGAGCGGTATCCTAGCACGGAGACTGGGCGAGAAACAAAAGTTCAGAATTGGGCTCCGGGGCGTGGGTGTGATTCAAAGCAGGACTGTCTGACGTCCAACTTGGGGAGTCGCCTTTTTGCGTTTTGAAGACACTCGGATAGGGCCCGCCCTCGGACAAAGTTGTTTCACGCAAAGACGCAAAGGCGCAAGGCATTAATTCATCCGGCACCGCAAAGCCGCAAAGCATTAATCCATCCGGCGCCGCAGAGCATTAATTCATCCGGTTCTCGCACGCGGGCCGCCATGCTACACTTCTTCCTTGCTTATGACCGGCGAACTGAAGATCAGAAACGTTACGATCACTCCTAATCTGGCGCTCGCGCCGATGGCTGGTGTCACCGATTCGTCGTTCCGCCGGTTGATCAAGGAACTTGGCGGCGTGGGGCTGATCGTGACCGAGTTCATCTCGGTCGAGGGGATCACGCGGGGCAACATGCGCACGCACCGCATGATGAAGTTCCTGCCCGAGGAGCGTCCACTCTCGATCCAAATATTCGGCTACGATGACGGGCGAATGGTCGCGGCCGCTGAGATCATCGAAGAGAGCGGTGCCGACATCGTAGACATCAATTGCGGCTGTCCGGCCAAGAAAGTCGTCAACGGAGGCGGCGGGTCCTCATTGCTCCGGGATTTGCCGCAGCTCGAGAAGATTCTCCGACGGGTCCGCAAGGCGGTGACGATCCCGCTCACGATGAAGATTCGAACCGGGTGGGATGATTCTTCGATCAATGCGGTTGAAGTGGCGCGATTGATCGAAGACTGCGGTGGCGACATGGTCGCGATTCACGGGCGAACGCGGCAACAAGGCTACAGCGGGCAGGCCAACTGGGATGTGATAGCCGCGGTGAAACGAGCGGTCTCGATACCGGTGATCGGTTGCGGAGACATCACCACCCCGGAACAGGCGCTCGCGCGACTCGCCGACAGCGGCGTCAACGCTGTGATGATCGGTCGCGGCGCCATCGCCAACCCATGGATCTTTCGCCAAACTTCAGAGATGATTCGCGGCGAGTCCGTGTATCAGCCGCCGCTGGCGGAGAAGCAGCGAGTATTGCATCGCTACCACGAGCTCCTAAAAGATGAGCTACCCGAGCGTGCTCTCTCAGGGAAGCTCAAGCAGATGTGCGGTTACTTCACGCACGGGCTTTCTGGTGGGGCGCGGCTTCGCGAGCGAGTGTTTCACTCGCAGACGATCTCGGACATCTACGACCAGATAGACGAGTACTTTGCTTCGATGATTGATCGTGGAGTCCCGCACGACGCACCCACGCGAGAAGAGCGAACTTTTATCCTTCCCCAGCCTCGCACTCGGAAGAATGCGCAGTTCACGCGCAGCCCGCCCACAGCGGTTGGCTAGGTTGGCGGGTCTGGGG
>CAZOOE010000121.1:0-7420 GCA_964581275.1 uncultured Clostridia bacterium | reverse complement strand
GGCCTGGTACTCGTGCGCCGCAGGGGACGATCGTCCCGTCTGCATCGCCTACCTGCCGGCCGCGCTGGGCGTCCCCGCACTACCGGACGACGGGCATTGGCGCACGCCCCTCGATCACGCGCTCGACGCCGTCGGCGAGGGGACGCTCATCGTGGACGACGTGCATCGCCTGGACGCCGAAGCGCGGGCGGCCCTGAGCTACTTCGTGGAGTCCCGCCCGACGCACTCACGCGAGAAGAGCGAACTTTTATCGATCCTCAGCCTCGCGATCCGAAGAATGCGCAGTTCACCCGAAGCGCGCCGACAAGGATTGGATAGTTTGGCGGTCATGGGGAGGTGTGAGCCCGTCGGACAGAAAGTCACATTCCGAAGCACTGCTAAGGAACGCATCCTCCGACGCTTCGTGCTATAATCCCGTCGCTCGCTTCCCGTGCGAATAGTTCCGAATGGAGTCACGGTGATGTCTTCTTCGCCCCAGCCAGGCTACTCCGGCATGCACGTCAAAGGAGGGCTGCTCCGAGCGCGGTTCCTTTTTGTAGTCCTCAACCACGGTGCAGATGCCTGGGCCCGAGTCCTTGCCGCCCTCCCAAACGAAGAACGCGAGTCTCTCAAAGACATCATCGTAGACAACTGGTATCCGCTGGGTACTCTGGACCTGGTCGACCGAGCGATTGCCGAACAGCTCGGAGAGGGTGATAACGAAGACGAGGTGTTCGACCGGCTCGGAGAGTTCTCGGCCACGTCGGCGTTGTCGGGTCCCTATAGCAGCCTGATCAATCCTGACGTCCACAGCTTTCTGACTCAATCAGCTTTGATTCATCACGCCTATCAGGATTTCGGTACAGCCTCTTACGGACCCCTAAGCGAAACCAGCGGCCTGCTTACTATTCAATACGACAAGGCGCCTCCGCCGAGTTTTTGCGCCAGCGGCTCGTCATACTTTCGACACGCGGTCGAGTTGTGCGGCGCGAGGTCCGCTCGGGTTACTCACACGCGTTGCAGGGCCCGGGACGATGCGGTGTGCGAATTCTACTTTACCTGGCAACCTTGATTCATGGGAACGCAGGCATCCCGGCCTGCCTTGAAGATGCGCGAGAAAGAAGCGGGCAGGGATGCCTGCGCCCCCAGGGACGTACCCACCAACTCCAAGACAACCAATAATCAGGAAAAGTATACAAAGCACTCGCTGCACCCGGCCGATGCTTGGAAGGGTTCAGCCCCGTGTTTTTGACTTGGTAGGCCCGCGGCCATATAATCCGGCCGGCCTACTTCCCTGTCCAGGAGGCAGTCTCTTGGTGCCGTTGCGTCTCGCAAACTCTCTCATCCTGCTGATCGCCTGCGCTTTGCTTGTCGCCTGCGGACGTTCGTCACAAGCTCATAGCAACAAGGCTCAACCGATTGTCGACTCGTCTGCCGATTCCGACGGCGACGGGATTCCGGATACAGCCGAGCTCCGGACGCTTGAGGATAGACAGAACTTCAGGCGCTGGTTCGGAGCGATCGCCGAGATGCAGTTCTATCAGATGAGCGATGAATGGAACATCGGGCAACGCGACTGCGCCGGGCTGGTGCGCTTCGCGTGGCGCGAGGCGCTGCGCAAGCACGATCGATCGTGGTTTCAGAAGATGGGCGCGGCCTACGAACCGATTGCCGCGGACGTCCGCGCGTTCAATCTCGAGACGGGTCCTCTTGGAGAAAAGCTCTTTCGCACCGACTTCGGCTCGTTTCAGGAGACCGATCTCGCGAGCGGCAAGTTCTCAGAGTTTGCAGATGCGCGCACGCTCAAGAATTTCAACTCCGTTTTCGTGGGACGCGACCGCCGGCGTGCCCAGCGAGGCGATCTGCTTTTCTTCAATCAGCCGTGGGTTCAGAGGTTTCCTTATCACGTGATGATCTTTATTGGGGAACCGCTGAAGGACGGCGAAGGCAAAACGGACTGGGTGGTTTATCACACCGGGGCTTCGCCAACCGACAAAGGCACGTTGAAGAAAGTGCGCGTCGCCGTGCTGGATCAGCACCCGGACAAGCGCTGGCGGCCGATCGAGGCCAATCCAAACTTCCTGGGGTTTTATAGATTAAAGATCCTGGAGTGAGGCCAAATGAACCTTGAACCAACAGGAACAAACCACGGGGAGCACAGGGGACTGAGGGACTGTAGCGAAGAATTGACCGGTATTGTGCTTACTGCCGCAACAAATGTGCACCGCGAACTCGGCCCAGGATTGCTCGGGTCAGTCTATTTTTAAGGAGGGAATCAGACGTGTTTCAATCTAACTCCTCTTTTCCGGGTGCTCCCCATATTCCCCGTGGTTTGATTACGACTGGCGTTTATCTGCTCGTGATTGTCGGTGCCCTGTCGATATCGACCTTGCGGCTGCGTGCTCAGAGCGGGGCCGTCGAAACCGCTGCCTCAGGATCGGCTTCCACAGCCACTTACAAGCCTTACTTCTCGCTGTCGACCAATCGAACCTATGGAACTGTCGACCGGGCGCGAGTGTGGATCAACTACGCCGGCATCGACCAAATGGACTTCCGCGTCTATCGAGTCGATGATCCGGTTAAGTTCTTCAAGCGGCTCGAGGACCCGCATCAGATGGGCGAGGGTGAGAAGACTCAAATCATCTCGACTCTCAAGCAAGAACCGTCCACTCTGGAAAAGGTCCGCTCTTTCAAGGTATCGGTCTTCAAGTCGATCAGGGATTATTTCCGCAATCAGCTCCGGCGCGGCACTCGCGAGTCGCTCAATGAGAAGTTCAATCCCGAGGGCGAGCGCCAGCCGCTAAACGTCGCCGACTATGCTCGAGTTCCGCTGCTCGGGAATCCGGATCAGCTTGTGAGCAGCTGGCGTGAAAAGCTGACTCCGCTCGACAACCTCTACGATACGCGGATGGTGATGCTGGGCAAGCGCGAGCCAGGTGTGTACCTGATCGAAGCAGTCAACGGCGAGCTCCGCGCCTACACGATCGCGATTGTAACTGATCTGACGATGATCAATAAGACCACTCCGACCGGCGATATGCTTGTCTACGCCGCCGATCGCAAGACCGGTGCGCCTCGCGAAGGCGTTAAGATCGAAATCATCAAGGCCAAGAAGACGGTCGCCAAAGGCAACACGGATAAGAATGGCATCTTGAGGACTCGGGTCGAGAGGCCAAAGCAACAGCCCGAACAAGGGTCGGAGGATGTTGATCCAGAGAGCGAGTCGGCAAGAGATCGAAACACCTCCTATATCGTCACCGCTCGAGACCACGACCACTTCGCCATATCCGATCTCGCGGCCTATTACTTCGGCGGCAACGCAGGCGGAGGCGAAGAGGGCGAGGGTGAGGGCGAGAGCGAAGGTACCGGGGGCCTCACCGGCTACATCTACACCGATCGGCCGGTCTACAGGCCGGCACAAAAGGTCTTCTTCAGAGGAATACTCCGCAGCGCCGGTGACCGCGGCTATGAGCTGCCGAGTGGCAACGTCAAAACGACCATCGAGGATCCAAATGGAGGCAAGCTGCTCGAGACAGACCTCAAGCTGACGCCGCGTGGAGCGTTCAGCGGCGCCGTCGACATCGCCGCCGGCTCGCCTCTAGGTCAGTATCGCATCATCGCGAAAGCGGGCGCCGCGAACGCAAGCGAATACTTCGAAGTCCAGGAGTATAAAAAGCCCGAGTACAAAGTCTCGGTGTCGACTCCGAAGAAGTTTGTCGAAGTCGGTCAGAAGGTCAAGTTCTCAATCGAGGCGCGCTACTTTTTCGGCGAGCCGGTCAAACAGGCCGACGTTCAGTATTACATCTATCGCAGCCGATATTATCCCTGGTGGTGGGCCGATCAGGATGACGCCGAAGTCGACGAATCGGACACGGAGAACGAAGCTGGTTACGGCTACGGCAACGACATGGTCAAAGACGGCCAGGGCGTGCTGAACGCCAACGGCAAGCTCGACGTCGAATTCGAAGTACCGCTGGCGGATGAAAAGGATTCATCGGACTATACCTATCGGCTTGAGGCACAAGTCACCGATCAGTCGCGCCGAACGATCGACGCCAAGGCGAGCTTCGTCGGAACGCGCGGCAACGTCGTCGCCAACACGCGCACTGACCGCTACGTCTATTACGAAGGCGACACTGCAAAGATCAAGATAAACACAAGCGATTACGAGGGCCATCCGGTCGCAGCCGGCATCACGCTCAAGTTCATCGAGCGACACTGGGACCCAACTCCCAAACTGGATGAGTCGGGCAAGACGCGCTACGAGTACACGCTGCGTGAGCGCGAGCTGGCTTCTGCAGATGTCGCCACCAACCAGCAGGGCGAAGCCAGCTACGACTACGCGATCACCGCGCCCGGCAGCGTGAACATCAAGACGATAGTAAAAGACGGTAAGAAGCAATACCCGTCGAACGAAGACTATTTGTGGGTCGCCGACAAGAAAGGTGAGTGGTCGGACTGGTCGTCCGGCGACGACCAGGCGATCAAGCTGGTCGCGGATAAGAAGTCTTATCAACCCGGCGAGACGGCTCACGTACTGGCTATGTTGCCGACTGATAAAGCCCACTTGCTGGTGACCACCGAGCTTACGGGAGTGATGACCGCGCGAATCGTCGATGCAGTATCGCGAGCGGTGATGATCGACGTACCGATCGAGCCCCGATACGCGCCAAACGTCTATTTGAACGTCGCGTATGTGAAGGACGGCGAAATGTATACTCACGATCGGCTACTCAACGTGCCCGCCAAAAGCAAGTTCCTGGATATCGAAGTACAAGCAGACAAGAAGGAATACAAGCCGCGCGAGACTGCTCACTACACGATAATTGCCCGGAACTCAGACAAGTCTCCAGCATCAGGCGCGGAGTTGAGCCTCGGCGTCGTTGATGAAGCCATCTACAGCGTAAAGCCCGATCAGACCCGCGATATTCGCAAGGCGTTTTACGGACGCCGCTACAACCAGGTGCAAACGACCTTCACGATCTCTTACTACTTCAAGGGTCACTCTGGGGAGAAACCGGCGAACATCGCCGCGAACAAACGGGCTTATCAACTGGCCGACTTCAAGAACGAAGGCCAGTACGCCGAGCCTACCATTCGAAAAGACTTCAAGGACACAACGTTCTGGCAGCCCGACATCGTGACCGGAGCAGACGGCAAGGCAACGGTAGAGGTACCGCTTCCAGACAACCTGACGACATGGCGGGCCACAGTGCGAGGCGTAACCGCGGACACTAAGGTTGGTTCGGCGATCTTGAAGTTTGTAGCTCGCAAGAACCTGATCCTCCGGCTCGAAACTCCGAGATTTCTGACGGAGGGCGACACCGTTACGCTGTCGGCCATAGTTCACAACTATTTGGACGCGGCCAAGGCGGTGAAGATTTCAATCGACGTGACCGGTGCGCGGCTCCTGGACACTGCATCGCAAACGGTGACCATCCCGAAACAAGGTGAACACCGAATTGATTGGCGCGTCGCCGCAAACCAAGTAGGAGATCTCAAGCTGCTGGCCAAGGCGCTGACCGATCAGGAATCCGATGCCGTAGAGATTCCTCTCGAGGTAGTGCCGCACGGGTTGAAGCAAACCACCGGCGGTGCATTGACGCTCTCCGGCGACAGCGACGAGAAGACCATCTCGCTTAACCTACCGGCCGATGCTCACGCGCAGGCGCGAGCGCTTAGAATCGAAGCTTCACCGTCGGTTGCCGGAACGCTGTTTGGGGCGCTCGACTATCTGACCGCATACCCGTACGGTTGCACCGAGCAAACGATGTCGAGCTTTTTGCCTAATGTGATCGTCGCGCAGGCGCTAAAGGACATCAAGACCACCTCGATTCGCGGGACCAACAATCTCGGAACAAAAGTCCAGCGAGGTATGGACCGGCTTTACGGGTTCCAGCACGGCGACGGCGGCTGGGGATGGTGGAAGGATGATAAGAGCGATGCGTTCATGACCGCATACGTGGTAGATGGTCTTACATTGGCATCGCGCGCGAGCTACGCCGTGGATCAGACTCGTGTCACCAACGGCCGCAACAAGATCGTCCAGATGCTCGGCAGAGGGAAGAATGATGACGGTCAACCTATCGATCCCGACACGCGCGCTTACATGATTTACACGCTCACCGAGAGCGGCAATGTCGACGGTTCGGTAATGAATGATCTGTTTGCGAAACGTGGGGAATTGCAAGCCTACGGCCGCGCTCTTCTCGCTCTCGCATTAAAGCAGCACCGCGACGACAACCGCGCCCGTCAGGTTGCAGGTGAGATCGAGCAGGCCGCGCGCACCAACGAATACGACGCGCACTGGGAATCGAAACACACATCCCACGGTTGGACCGTCGAGAACGATACTGAAGCGACGGCGTTATCTCTCAAGGCGTTGACGCGGGTTAATCCTCAAAGCGCTCTGGTGGCCAAAGCAGCGAAATGGCTGGTCGGTAATCGCCGCAACGGTTACTACTGGGAATCGACCCGCCAGACCGCGTTTGCGATCTTCGGGCTGATCGATTATGTGAAGGTCAGCAAGGAACTCTCGCCGGACTACTCGGTACAAGTCTATTTGAACGGCGAGCAGGTAATGTCGAAGCAGGTGACGGCAGCAGACGTGACTTCAGCACAGGCGTTTGTTATCGAACGCAAGGGCTCACAACTCACCGGCGCAAATCAGGTGCGAGTCGTCAAGACAGGCAAGGGAGCGCTGTATCTCTCTACGTCGCTCAGCTACTTTACTCGAGATGACGAGATCCAGGCGCAGGCTTCACCTGATCTGACGCTCACTCGCGAATACCTGCGACTGAAGGTAGTCGAAAGCGGAGAGCAGGCCCGCTGGGAGATCGCTCCTTTGACTGGAGAGCTGCGATCGGGTGACTTGATCGTGTCGCGACTGCACGTTAAGGGTGCGAGGGCCCAGTACATGATGATCGAAGACCCGATCCCTGCCGGGTGTGAACAAGTCGAGCGGATCAGCGGACTGGATCTGTCCTACATCGACGGCGCGCGCAATCGCTGGTCGGATTGGTACAGTTCGCGCGAGTTCCGAGACCAGAAGACGGCATTGTTCATGGACTACTTCGGCGGCGACGCGACGTTCCAAGTGGCGTTGCGAGTGCAAGTGCCCGGCGACTTCCGCGTAGCGCCGGCTCGCGCGGAACTGATGTATCAGCCTACGGTGCAGGCGAACACCGCCAGCGGGAAGATAACGTTGTTGGACAAGAAGTGACGGGCCCCTGAACCGAAGGAGAAAACACTTGGCCATCTTTGTGCTGCCGAAAATGGAGGACCAACGAGGGGGCACCGCAGTCACGCAGTTGATTCTGGTGTTCTCGATTACAAAGACAATCGAACCCTCGCCATATTAAGATGATCAAAAGAATCTTTCACTCACTCGAATCAGCCGTGCGCCAACTGTTTGGTCGATGGCGAGCGCTGCTCATCCTCT
>CAZOOE010000120.1:12917-14246 GCA_964581275.1 uncultured Clostridia bacterium | reverse complement strand
CGGTTATAGATTAGGGGCGTCGGCATGTACGACCCGGGCCCATTTCGGCTCCATATGATCGCGTCACTATTCGATTTGCCGTCAGGCAATGTAAGGTCCCCGCGAGCGCCCGCCTTCACAACAAAAATCGGACGTTCGGGAGCCCGGCCACTGACGATTGCGAACAGGTCATCGGAAAAGACCGGTGTCGGCGCCGTGATTTTGGAACTGCCCCCAAGCCGCCACAACTCCTTTCCCGTGCGAGGGTCATAACCCCTTATGTAGTTGGAGGCGTTGGCCACCAGTACAGGGCCCACCGAAGTCATTGCCACTGTAGGCGTGCCCCACGACGGAATCTCTTCGCGTTCGGCCTTCCACATCGTTTTGCCGGTGGCAGCATCGAGCGCCAAAAGAAATGAATCACTCTGCGTGTCGCACTGCAGGATGACGAGATTGTTCCAGATGATTGGCGAGCTGGCGGGACCCCATTCGTATGTCGGAATGTCGTATGCACCCAGGTCGAGACGGCCCAGCTCGACCTTCCAGAGGAAGCGCCCGTTAACATTGTAAGCATAGACGCCTTGCGATCCGAACCACGCGACTACTATGCGTCCGTCGGTTGCGGGAGTGGAGTTGGCGTAGGTCGATTTGATATGCCGCTTTTCGGCAGGCACGCCCTGGTGGGCTACGCGTTCCCAGAGGACCTGGCCGGTTCGCTTGTCGAGCGCGTAAATCGTCCATCGATGCCTCGAGCGATCTTTTGAAGCATCGCCGTCGCCATACAGACCGGGGCGGAAAGTCGCGCTCGGGTCGCTGCTCGAAGCGCTTGTTACGAAGATTCGCTGCCCCCATACGACGGGGCTGGAATGAGCGAGTCCGGGAATGGGCGTGCGCCAGAGAATATTCTCGCCAGTCTTGCCGTTCCAACGATCAGGGAGATTCTGCCGCTCAGCTACGCCAGACGCCTGCTGTCCCCGGAAGGAGGGCCAACTTCCCTTTGGGTTGTCCGGATCCGGGCGCGCTGGAGCGCGGGCGCCCGCGGTCGTCACGATCCGCCGCGGGGCTATGGTTTTCACCTCTTCATGCGGCACCCAGGTACTTCGGTCGAGGATCATTCTTCGTACCGTACACTCATCCGATACGAGGTCGAAGCTGAGGTGGCTGCCATCCAACCGAATACGGTATCGCCCGGATCCACCGCAACCGTCGGCGCCGCCGGACATTGACAATTCGATCTCATCTCCCTTGCTTTTCCAACTGCCCCTCATAGGGGGCCACCCGGCGCCGTTAAGCGTGAATGTGCGGTTGGAATCGAACTGCGCGGCAAAGACGTGCTCGCCCGTCTTGCGG
>CAZOOE010000120.1:0-12907 GCA_964581275.1 uncultured Clostridia bacterium | reverse complement strand
CCAAACTTCAACTTGGAAGAAGGTATCTGCACATCCGTTTGCGGACCGGCGAACGCTGGTTTTGAAGTGCCGCTGGTCACGATTCCAATTGCGAGCAACAGCGCGAGCCCAGGTCTCTTGCAATCCATTCTTCTCATCGTCACTTTACTGATCTGGTAATTACGATCCGCGAGTTGGGAGACTACCTCATCGAGCGTCTATTTCCCAGTCTGAACCAGCATTCAGAGCGGGCAGGCGTGCGTTTGTTGATATTTGCCTACCGAAGAATCAAAGACCAGGTGCGCAAGTCGTGATTCGCGCAGGACGCTCGTGAGGTTGTCCTGTTCTTACCTTCCCTTGCGAACAGCGAACCCTTTCGCCAGGGGTACGAGCATGCTGGTCACTCGTATCGCAGCGCAATCATCGGATCCACGCGAGCAGCTCTCCGCGCCGGTATGTAACCGGCCAGCGCGGCCACAGCGATCAATAGCAAAGCCGCAAACGAAATCGTCGCCGGGTCCCTGGGAGCGAGTCCGAAAAGCATGTTCTCAATCAGCCGCGTGCTCGCGAGCGCCGCTCCCAATCCGATAACGACGCCGATAACAACGAGCAGCATCGTCTCGCGCATCACCAGTCGAGTGACGCAAGGCGCAGTTGCGCCAAGCGCCATTCGAATGCCGATCTCATTGGTTCTCCGCGCGACCGCGTTAGACATCACGCCGTAGAGTCCGATGCAAGCAAGGAGCAGCGCGAGAACGCCAAAGAAACTCGACAGCGTCGCGAAGAGGCGTTCCTGGGCCATTGACTCGTCCGATTGCTGAATCTGTGTCTTTACATCGAAAAGCGGAAGGTTTCTGTCGACGTGGCGCACGGCTTCGCGGATTGAGGGGATCAGTGCTTCCACATCGCCCCCTGTGCGCACTGCGAAATTCACCTGACCTGGAATGTCCTGCAGGTATGGAGTGTAAGCGGTCGGCGGCGTACCTCGTCTCAAACTGCTGTACTTCGCATCTCTGACAACACCAACGATTTCGATCTGATCGCTCTCCGCAGCTCCGAAGCCGAACCGACGGCCAACGGGATTTTCATCACCAAAGTACTCGCGCGCCAGAGTCTGATTGATCACCGCGACTCTGGGCGCGCGCTGATCATCCCGGATACTCAGGCCTCGGCCAAGCAGGATAGGCACCTGCATCGTATCGAAGAAATTGGCAGCGACCAGGTTGACGTAGACAAGGTTGTCTTCACCTGGCTGAGGTACGTGTTCCTGCACGGTGATACTGTTGGTACGAGCGCTGCCACTGAGCAGCGGATGGCGCGAGATGGTTGCCGAACTCACGCCGGGCACACCTTCGATGCTTTCGACCATGCGTTCGTACAGATTTCCGATCTCGGGCCCTTTGCCTGCGTATCCGCTTAGCCGAGGATCAACTCTGAACAGCAGCAGATTCTCGCGACTAAATCCGACATCGACATTTTGCAAGTTGCGGAGCGTGCGCAAGAAGAGGCCGGCGCCGGTCAGCAATACCAACGACATCGCCACCTGCACGACAATCAGACCTCTACCGAAAACAGAACGCACCGGACCGCTCCGATTCCCGACGGCATCTTTAAGGGTAGGAGTCAGATCAACTCGTGTTGCCTGGACGGCAGGCGCGAGTCCAAACAGGAACCCGGTGATCATTGAAACTGCCAACATGAATCCTAGGACCCGCAGATCGAGCTTGAGATCCAGCATCATCTCAGCGCCTCCCCAGGGGCGCAAAGCTAGAAGCGTATTCTTTCCCCAATAAGCGAGCAGCAGGCCCAGCGCGCCACCGAGTAGCGCCAACAGAATGCTCTCAGTCAGCAGTTGCCGGATGAGACGACTGCGGCAAGCGCCCAACGCCAGCCGCACCGCAATTTCCTTCTGGCGAGTCGCTCCGCGTGCCAGGAGCAGGTTGCCAAGATTGGCGCAGGCGATTAGCAGCACGAGTCCGACCACGCCCATGAGGATCGCCAGAGGTTGCGAATACGCCCGGCGCAATTCGGTCAACCCTTGCGCTCCCGACACAACTCTCAGGCGGGGAACGTCGCGCGGTTCCTGATCCTGTGCTTGCCTCTGCGCACCCTGCCAGCCTTCTAGAGCGCTCTGCTGAAAGACTCCCTCCAGATCGGCGCGCGCTTGCTCTGCTGTCATGCCATGCTTCAACCGTCCCATGATCTGGAGCCACCAAGTCCAACCCTCATTCAAGTTGGATTGAATACCCGGCCTGAGCCGAGGTTCCATAGCCATCGGGAGAGAAAGGTCAGGCGCCTGGCCGACCTGTAACGTTCCGAAAAACTCCGGCGGAGTGACCCCGATAATAACGAAGGCGACGTTGTTCACATTGATTGATTTGCCAACAACTTCCGGATCGAGCGCGAATCGACGCTGCCAATAGCGATGAGCTATCACGGCCACCGGACTGGCATCGGCTCGGTCATCGTCGGGCGTAATCATTCGACCGAGCGTAGCTTGCACGCCCAGCCCGCCGTGGTAACCGCCGGAGATGAGTTGCCCTCCGGCGATCTCGGCTTGGCCGTCGATGTTCACATTCAATTGTTGAAGCGGAGCGAAAGCGAACACACCCGAGAGTGTATCGTTGGAATCGCGAAAGCGTTCAAAAGTTGAATAGGAGAAAGAGCTGCTGCTTTTTAGCCCGCTGGCCGAATCTGTGTTGATGGCTCCATCAATGCTGCGGGCCATTCCTCTCGGCCCAGAGAGCCAGTTGAAGAGCACCAGTTCACTTGGCTTCTTTACCGGCAACGTCTTCAGCAACACGGCGTCAATCAAGCTGAATAGCGCCGTGTTGGCACCGATGCCCAGCGCGAGCGACAGCACTGCAATTGCGGTGAACGCTTTGTTTTTGAACAGCATTCGTAAGCCGTATCGGAGATCTTGTGCTATTGATACCATACCGATTACTCCTGTTCCGTGCCGCGATTCAATACGGGCTTCTGCGGCAAGCCGTTTGTTGATCCAAGTGTGAGCAATAGGCCGCCTCGAGCGGATCAACTCGCACTCCAACAGACGCCAGTCCTTGATATGCGCCGTCGCGCGCTGATAAGCCTCTCGCTCGGTAGCGCATTCAGCCAATGCATCTGCGTACACCGCTTCCAGATGCTGGGCCATCTCGTCGATCATCTCCGCTTCGCGCTCGGGGCCAAGCTGGAGCGCCGCGAGGTGCTCACGAACATATTTTTTCCAATCGGGCATGTCCTCCGCCCTTGGTTCATGCGGACTATGCCGGGTTGACCCTGGCGACGCGATCGAGCGCCTCAAAGAAATCAGCCCAGGTCTGACGTTGCTGGTTCAAAACCTTTCGCCCGGCAGCGGTGAGCTTGTAGTAGCGTCGGCGGCGTTGGCCGGCTTTCTCGACCCATCGACCGTGAATCCATCCTCTTGTCTCGAGTCGATACAGCAGCGGGTAGAGCGAGGCAACGTGAAACTGCAATACGCCTTGAGAGCGTTGCTCGATCAGCTTTGCGATTTCGTATCCGTGGCGTGGGCGGTCTTCTACCAACGCCAGTATGAGCATTTCGGCGCTTCCTCTTTTGACTTCCTGATTAATCATATGTCAATCGTCTCAATATATGGTGTCGCCATATATACTGCGATTCCGGATTTGAAGTCAAGCGCTCAAAGGGGACCCGGATGATTAGAAACCAGCTCAAATCATTGCCCTCGCGATCGCAGGGCTCGTGCTTGCAGTTCGGCGCCGGAATGCGCGCTTTCTTGACAACCTCGTTCGCCGTCCGCTACTGTTTTTCATTCGGATGAACAACAAATTCCTGACAATGGGAGCCCACTCTTGAACATCTTATTGGCGGCGTCTGAGGTTGTGCCGTACGCAAAGACCGGAGGTCTCGCGGACGTGGCCGGCGCACTCCCGAAAGCCCTTGCGCGTCTCGGACACACGGTCCGGGTCGTTATGCCGCGGTACAAGGTTGATAAAATCGAGAGCGTCGGTAACCCCGTCCCAGGCGAGCTGAGAGTGCCGTTCAATTTCGGTGAGCGCCGCGTCGCTGTTTACGTTGATCGCTCAGGAGAAGTGCCTGTTTACTTTATCGATGCGCCGGAATACTTCTCCCGTGCAAAACTCTACGGTGAGACCGACGACCCGGAGCGTTTCGCCTTCTTCAGCCGAGCCACTCTCGAGTTGGCAAAGGCCCTCGGCGAGCAGTTCGACGTAATCCACCTGAACGATTGGATGACCGGCCTGGTGGCAGCCTTTCTGAAGACGGTTTATTCGGGCGATCCGGTCTTCGACGGAACCAGGACCCTGTTCACGGTTCACAACATCGCGTTTCCCGGGTTGTTTCGACCCGACGAGCTGCCAAGATTCGGGCTGCCTGAGTGGCTGAATCGTGCTGAAGACGGCGTCGAATTCTACGGCCTTGCGAGCTCGTTAAAGGCCGGCCTCGTCTTTTCAGACGCAATCTCGACGGTGAGCCCTCGGTACGCCGCGGAGATTCAAACGCCCGAGTTCGGCGAGAAATTCGATGGACTGCTCCGCGCGCGACGCAACAACTTGTTCGGCATACTGAACGGCGTCGACTACGATGAGTGGAACCCGGAAACGGACAAACATATCGTTGCGACCTACTCGGCGGGTGACTTGACCGGTAAGCTCGCATGCAAGCGCGATCTCCTGCGGGTGTTCGGTCTACCCGAGCAACTGGACCGCCCTTTGATCGGCTGCATCTCGCGGCTTTCAGATCAAAAAGGCTTCGACCTTATTCTCCCGATCGCCGACAGGATGCTGGATCAAGGAGCTGCCTTCGTGCTTCTGGGGTCAGGCGAGGAAGCGTACGAGCGCGCGTTTCAAGCGCTGCGCGACGCCAGACGTTCGCAGGTTGGAGTCTATCTGGGCTTCTCCAATGAACTAGCTCACAAAATAGAGGCTGGCGCCGATATGTTCATGATGCCGTCTCGATTTGAGCCGTGCGGTCTGAATCAAATGTATTCGCTAAAGTACGGCACTGTCCCGATTGTCCGGGCTGCGGGCGGTTTGGATGACACCATTGAGAACTTCGACCGCACCACGGTCAGCGGAAACGGATTCAAGTTCTATGAATACGACTCGGGACGGTTGCTAGACACGATTCACAGAGCACTTCTTGTATACGCCCAGCGCGATTTGTGGAGGGCTTTGATGCTGAATGGAATGCGTGCCGACTATTCCTGGAACACTTCGGCGCGCCATTACGTCGAGCTTTATCAAAGGCTGGTGGGCGTCGGAGCTTCGGCAACCGTTTAGCGACGACACTAAGTACCAATACCAGGCAATGCTTTCTCGGAGGTAGTGATGAGCGAGTTAGTGGGTGATGTGACCGATCAGAATTTCGAACAGGAAGTTCTCAAATCAGACCAGCCAGTGCTGGTTGACTTCTGGGCGGAGTGGTGCCATCCGTGCAAGATGCTTAATCCGGCAGTTGAGCAGATCGCCGAAAAGTATCAGGGCAAAACAAAGGTCGTCAAGCTGAACGTCGACGATAACAACCCGACGGCTCAGAACTGCGGAATAAAGGGCATTCCGACCTTGATCCTGTTCAAGGGTGGAGTCGAGGCAGAGCGAGTGGTGGGCGCAACATCAAAAGAAAATATCGCCCGCATGATCGACCGCGCACTTGGAAACGCCTCCTGAACCACCGGTCGGGACCGGCTACATAACCGCAGGCGCACGCGTCGCCATCGGCAGTGTGCGCCTGTAGGTTTGGTTTGGCGCCGCACCCTCGCTGCTGCGCTAACGTCGAGACGCGAAACTGGCTCCCGCAGCCGGTTTCAGGGATTCCACAAGCTGATAGGTTGAAATGAAGAACATTGTTGTGGTGGGCGCCCAGTGGGGCGACGAAGGAAAGGGCAAGGTCGTCGACATCCTTGCGCCGCATTTCAACATCGTCGCCCGCTACCAGGGCGGCCACAATGCAGGTCATACCGTCCGTATCGGTGAGAGGAAGTTTATCCTCCGGCTCATTCCTTCCGGAATTCTCCACGACGAATGCTCCTGCGTAATCGGCAACGGAGTCGTCGTCGATCCGGGAGCATTCAACGGCGAGATTGAGGAACTGCGGGAGTTAGGAGTCGAGTGCGAGGGCCGTCTGTTCATTTCGGCACGCGCTCACTTGATACTGCCTTACCACGTCGCGCTCGACCGCGTTCGCGAAGAACGCCTTGGGGCGAACAGCGTTGGCACCACAATGCGCGGAATAGGACCGGCGTATGAAGATAAAGCTTCTCGTTGCGGAATCCGCGCCGGCGATCTGTTCTATCCTGATCTGCTCCGCGAAAAAATTCGGGCAAACATCGAGGAGAAAAACCTCGAGCTGGCTTCGATAGGTGCTGAGACTGTCGAGCTCGATTCGTCGCTTGATGAGTTTCTCGCCGAAGCTTTGCGACTCGTGCCTTTCATCCGTGACACGGCGGCGATGATCAACACCGCAACCCGGGATGGTAAGTCGGTGCTAGTCGAGGGTGCCCAGGGGACAATGCTCGATGTCGATCACGGCACTTATCCGTTCGTTACTTCGTCAAACGCAACCGCCGGAGGCGCGGCAACCGGCTTGGGCCTGCCGCCCAGAAACATAACCGGAGCGCTGGGCATCGCAAAGGCGTACACGACTCGCGTAGGAGGCGGCCCTTTCCCGACAGAGTTGCTGGACAAGCACGGCGCCTATCTGCAGAAGCGCGGGAACGAATATGGCGCGGTGACCGGAAGACCGCGGAGGACCGGCTGGTTTGACGCGGCAGTAGCAGGTTACGCGGTGATGCTCAACGGGTTTGACGCGCTGGCGTTGACCAAGCTTGATGTCCTGGACGAGTTCGATGAGATCAAGATTTCGACCGCCTATCGTTGCCATGGCGAACTGTTGGAAGGAATGCCTTACGGCGCGAACGTGCTGGCGGAGTGCGAACCTGTCTACGAAACCTTGCCCGGCTGGAAGGCCAATACTAGCCGCACAACGAACTTCGACGAACTGCCCTCGGCGGCAAAGGACTATATCCGACGAGTCGAGGAGCTGTGCGGAGCGCCGGTCGCTCTGATCTCCACCGGACCGGATCGCACCGAGACGATCATTCGAAACGACTCTCCGGTAAGCGCCTGGATGAAATGAATCACGCCCTTGACGCAGTTCTAAGCTAACCTCGATTCCATCTCACAACCCCGGAAATCCACTATAAGCAGCAAGCGTTTTTAATTTTAGTTTTATTAATTTTTCTTGAATTCGTGACCCGGCTACAATCGGAACCGTAGAGCTCCGAGTCAGGCAGCGCCCCTGATGATCTTTGTACCACGCTAACTCGTTTATAAGCGGTGGGAGAAATGGCTATGATTATCGAAGAGATTGAAGGCACTTTCGAACACGGGCGGGACGAAATCGACAGCGAAGACTCGTTCGCAGTGGCGGATGAACAGGAGCAGGTGGATGAGGCTGCGGACATCGATCGAACAGACCTCCTCAAGCTTTACCTACGGGAAGCAAGCCGATCTTCGATGTTGACTGCTGAAGGAGAAGTTAGAGGAGCTCAGCGAATTGAACGCGCGCGGATTCGGCTGAACAAGCTTCTCTCAAGATCGCTGGTCGTCGCCGAATACTGTATTTACATTAGGCAACTCTTTCGCCAGGGCCTGGAGACGGCCGCAGACGTTATCGAGCGGGCGCCAGGCGGGGATCCGTCGAAGGCCCTCGCCGTTTCCGAGCTCGCGGACCCAGCGCTGGCTCGAATCGAATCCGCATATCGGGACGTGTGCTCACCGGCGTCGATACAACCTCGCCAACGGGCACGCAGCAGATCGGCCTTTCAAACAACTAGCCGTACCCGGGTCGCTCTGTCGCGCTCGATCCGATCAATTACATTCACTCCCGCAGCAGAGCGACGACTGGTCGCGCTGATGGAAAGCGCAAGTCATCTTGCGGCCCACGAAGGCCTCAGGCTCAGGAACGAAGCGCCAACACCACCGGAAGGCTTTGATGTCCAAGCTTCGGTCACCAAATTAATCGATAGCAGGCTCGCTGCGCCACGCGAGTTGGCGAAGCTCTCGCAAAAGGCCAGCGCGGCCATCAACGAACTCAACGAAGCCAAGCAGGCAATGACCGAAGCAAACCTGAGACTCGTGATATCGGTAGCCCGCCAGTTCTCGCGCAGAGGCTTGCCCTTTCTCGATCTCGTTCAAGAAGGCAACGTCGGATTGATGCGCGCGGTAGAGAAGTTCGACTGGCGGCGCGGCTTCAGATTCTCGACTTATGCGATGTGGTGGATTCGTCAGTCAATGACTCGTGCGCTCGATACGCAGAGTCGCATCGTAAGGCTTCCAGCCTCTGAGCTGGCGTTGATAAACAAGGCTTCACGGGCGTCACGCACGATCCGGGAAGAAACCAGCGCCGAAGCCACCGGTGATCAGATAGCTGAGCGATTGGAGGTGGAGCCGAATCGAGTCAGCGAGGCTCTCGGGTTCGCTCAGCACACCCTGACACTCGACGTGCCGGCTAATGACAACGGAGAAACCGCGATCAACTTCATCGACGACGGCGACTACGCGAATCCGTTCAGGGCCGCGCTCGACTGGTCGAGGCGCAGTGCGATAAAGCGCGCCTTGGCCGAGTTGACGCCCCGCGAAGCGAAGATATTGAAGATGCATTACGGGCTGGAAGCCGGCTCCACCCCTCTGACGCTCGAGGAAATCGGACAGGATCTTTCAGTCACACGCGAACGCGTTCGTCAGATTGAAGCTGGGGCGCTTGCGAAGCTTCGGGAGCACGAGATGGGCAGCACGCTTCGGGACTTTCTTAGTTGCGCCTGAAATCCGTGCGAATCCGTCCGATCCGCGTCATCGGTGGCCAAGGGGAAATCAGTACGGATATACCATCACAGATGGCGCGGATTCGGCTGATTTGCGCGGATACATTTCCTAGAGAAACTGTTCCAGGCCTCTAACTTTCCGGATCACCCTCTAGAACAACCTGCGCTATCGTCAGAGTACCAGAATGGGTTAGCGACACGTGGGCCCTCGTTGCCCCGAGCTCGCGCATGCGTTCGAACGCACGACCGTCCAGTTTGAGTGCGGGTGCCCCACCTGACCCGCTCACGACTTCGATATCCGTCCATCCTATGCCTTCAGACCAGCCCGTACCCAGCGCCTTCATCGTAGCTTCCTTTGCCGCGAATCGCGCCGCATAGCTGGCGAACTTCGACGCTCGACGTTCGCAGTAGTCTATCTCCCCTTGTGTGAACACGCGGTTGCGGAACCGCTCGCCTCGGCGGGCAAACACTTCCTCGATCCGAATAATCTCAACCAGGTCGATTCCTATCGCGACGATCATGTCTTTAGACTTCGATCTCCATCAGATCTTCGGCCAAAATTGTTCCTGGAAAAATCGCACGCGCTTCCAGAAGGAGTAGCGCAGGATCGGGAAAGCGCGAGCTGAAATGGGTAATCAGCAATCGCCGGGCGCCTGCGTCGCGAGCAGTGCGAGCAGCCTGCGCCGCGGTTGAGTGGCCGTACTGTTGGGCCTCGGCAGCGAACTCTTCGGTGAAAGTAGCTTCGTGGATCAGCAGGTCGCAATTCCGCGCAAGCTCGATCGACGACGCACACGGCCGAGTGTCCAGACAGTAGGCGACAGACTTTCCTGGTCGCGGCTCGCCAAGCACATCGGAAGAGTGAATCGTTCTTCCATCTTCGAGTTTCAGGTCTTGGCCCGACTGCAGGAGGCCCCACAGCGGTCCTTCGGGAACCCTCAACTCTCGTGCTCGTTCGACACTGAACCGGCCTGGCTTTGGACGCTCATCGACGCGATAGCCCAACGCGAACAACCGATGATCCAGGGGCCGTGCAGTGACCGTGTACTCGGCGGTATCATAAACGATCGCCGGCCCAGTCAACGATGCCAGCTCCTTTAGCTCGACTGGATATTTCAAGAAGATGACTCTCAGCCGCTCGAGCGTATCCAGATATTCCCGAATGCCTTTTGGTCCGACGAGCGTCAACCCACGCGTGCGTCGATCGAGACCCATGGTCGAGAGGAGTCCCGCCACACCGTTGAAGTGATCTCCGTGCAGATGAGTGATGAACACGGCGGCAAGCCGGCTAGGGTTCAAGCCCGCTCGCGGGACCTGCATCTGAGCGCCTTCCCCACAATCAAACAGCAGCCACTCGGCTTCACGGGCGACAGCCAGTGCGCTGACGTTGCGTTTGAGCGTCGGCTTACCGGAGCTTGTGCCAAGCGGAATGACTCTCATCGGCGTCTACAATAACACACTGCAGCATGATGTCCGCAGCTGTTGGGTTGAGACAAGACGCAATAGGATGTGACAACGAAAAGGGTGCTGACACACCCTATTCCTTCTGATAGACTGTCTGTTCAGTTGGCAACTCATCCCTTTGGAGACATTCTATGAAGATTATCCGGGCCATAGGGGCGTTGACTCTTGTGGCGATGTTCGTGACCGGCGCTGCCGCATTGCAGAAGCAAGCACCCCCGCAGCCAAACGGCGGAGCTGCGCCTTCGGGCCCCGCTCCCGCCATGGTGATTGAGTCATTCACTCACGACTTCGGCGAAGTGAAAGCCGGGACACCGCTCCGCTATGCATTCAAAGTCAAGAACCAGGGCAAGGCGGACCTGGTGATCGTCAACGTCGCACCTGGCTGAGGATGCACCAAAGGCGACTTTGACAAAGTCGTGCCTCCTGGTCAGGAGGGGAAGATCGAGCTGGCAGTTGAGCATACCGAGGGATACACTGGCGAGATAGCAAAATCGGCAAGTGTTTCGACAAACGATCCCAAGAACCCGAGTTTCAATCTGGTCCTTCGCGCTCGGTTCAAATTAGAAGGGCAGCCTGGCTCACTGTCACCCGCGGCGCCGCTGAACCCCAATCGGGTGATCACCGTGGAGCCCACCGACCGTTGGACCACCAGCGCGTTGACTGGAAGTAGCACCACAAACACGATGTACCTCTACAATCCACAGTCCACGCCGATCCATCTCAAAAAGGTCATAACGGGGAGCACTGACTTCACCGCGACGCTTGGCACCATTCAGGATGGCAAGCGTTATCAGTTGATAATCGCAAGCAATCCGGCGCTCAAGCCCGGCCATTACACCCAAACCGTGAAGGTGGCTACCGACAGCACGGTTCAGCCAGAAGTGGCGATTGAGATCGACTTGACCGTGTATCCAAAGGTATTCGTCTCGCCGCCGGGAATCATCATGCCGGCGTTGCCGGTGAGCAGCGATCTGTCCACCATAAACTGGCCGATGATTTACGTGCGCAAGATCAAATCGGAGGGCCTCAAGGTCAACAGCTTCACCTCAACACTTCCGTTCATCAAGCTCCAGCTGATAACAGAGACCGAGGGTCAAGTCTACGCGATCAAGCTCACGCTGGACACCACGAAGATCAAGACCGGCGCGTTCAGTGGTAAAGTTCATATCGAGACCAACGACCCCGATGCACCCGTCCTCGAGGTCACCATACAGGGTTCGTTCAAGTAGTCACCATTGGGAAGGGGGCTCGGTTCGCTCACCTACGCAGTTCATGAAAGCGCGCATGCGCTCGGCAATGTCTTTGGCTGAAAGCAGATCGTTGATCACCGCAACGCTGTCCGCCCCTGCATCGAGGATCGATCGAGCGGTGCCAATGGTGATGCCGCCGATCGCTACAAGCGGCTTCGAGACCCGCCGTCTGACTCCACTGACTGCCTCAAGTCCAACCACCGGGTCAGGCCTGTCTTTTGTCGAGGTCTGAAGTACGGGCCCGATCGCCAAATAGTCCACAGGCCCCGAGTCGGCCGCAAGAGCCTGTTCCAAGGAGTGCGTTGAGAATCCGATGATCCGACTGTCGCCAAGCAATAACCTGGCTCGGCTCGGCGGAAGGTCGTCCTGTCCGAGGTGTACCCCATCAGCCTTGACGGCTATCGCGATGTCGACGCGATCGTTGATAATGATCTGCACTCCAAGGCCCCGAGCTATCGACATCGCGTCGAGTGCGGCGTGGTAGAACTCGCGAGCCGAGCCGCGTTTCTCCCGCAGCTGAATCAGTGACGCGCCTCCCACTGCAAGCAACTCAACCTGCTCGGCGTGCGATAGCCCGCTAATCAGGGTATCGGTGATCGGATAGATCTTTGGAAGCGTAAGAACCATTACCGAGTCTTAGCCTCCGCCGCGTAACATAGGCCTGGGTTGTGCAGGGTAACCAAACGGCGGAGAGTGTACCGGCCAAAGACTCACTGCCGGCTAGCGAATTACTCGCCCGCGCCTTGCGCTGCTTGGTGGGGTCCGGGTTTGGTTGCGCCCTGGGACTTGCTGAACCGCTCCATGAACCTCGTCGACAGATTTCCAGAGAGAAAGTCGGGTTCAGCGAGTATCCGCTGATGAAGCGCAACTGACGTTTCGATCCCCTCAACTATGTACGCCTCGAGTGCGCGCTGCATTCGTGCGATTGCCATGTCCCGAGTGCGATGATATACGATGAGTTTGGCGATGAGCGAATCATAGTGCGGAGGAACTACCCACCCCGGGTATGCCGCCGTGTCAACTCGCACGCCGGGGCCCCCGGGCACATTCATAGCAGTAATCAGGCCTGGAGAGGGCACATGGGTGAAAGGGGATTCGGCATTGATTCGACACTCGATAGCATGACCGCTAAACACGATGTCGTCCTGGTCAAACTCGAGGGGTTCACCGGCCGCAATAAGTATCTGTTCGCGAACCAGATCGGTGTTCGTAACGAACTCGGTTACCGGATGCTCCACCTGGATACGGGTGTTCATCTCCATAAAGTAGAAGTTGTTGTCTTGATCCAGCAGAAACTCCATCGTGCCCGCGTTAACATACCCAATCTCGCGGCAGGCGCGCACGGCATCCGCAGGGGAGCATGATCGAAAGCAGCGCTTCACGGCCCGGCTGC
>CAZOOE010000119.1:0-14331 GCA_964581275.1 uncultured Clostridia bacterium | reverse complement strand
GGCCTACGAAGTGTGTCGCAAGCTGGGGTGATTTGTAAGTCAACTACTGAAGAATCCCGGCGTTGAGGAAGTTTGGTTTCCGGAGGAACTCAAGGTTCTGAAGTGCTATCTGGAAATGGAGAGAATCCGATTCGAGGACCGGCTGACCGTTAAAATGGAAATCGAGCCGCAGACTCTAGACGCGCGGCTGCCAAACCTGATCTTACAGCCGATCGTAGAGAACGCTATTCGTCACGGCATTTCCACGCGAACCAGCTCCGGGCGCATCGGAATAGAAGCCCGGCGATTGAACGGAACTCTTCAAGTGCAAGTCACCGACAACGGTCCTGGGCTCTCCTCGGATTCAAACTCGGGCAGCATAGTGAGGGCGGGGGTAGGACTCGCGAACACCCAAGCGCGCTTGAAACAGCTTTACGGCAACGAACACCGGCTCGATCTCGCCAATGCCACCACCGGAGGACTCACTGTCATCCTTGAGATTCCCTTCCGAGAACACGCCTCCACTCAAAATTGAACCTGCAGCGACCTTCCGGCGTTAAACGCCGTAAAGGGGAAGTCGATGTCAGGCTCGGCGTGTATCCGAACATTGATAGTTGATGACGAAGCGCTTGCGCGCGAGCGTATTCGCGAAATGCTTGCCTCCGACCCCGGAATCGAGATCATTGCCGATTGCGCCAACGGACGGGATGCAATCGCAGCTATTCAACTTCATTCGCCCGATCTTGTGTATCTGGATGTGGAAATGCCGGGCATTGATGGCTTTGGTGTGCTCGAAGCGATCCCCGCTGATCGAATACCTACAATTATCTTCGTGACGGCATATGATCAGTACGCGGTGCGCGCGTTTGAGGTATACGCGCTGGATTACCTATTAAAGCCGTTCGATCAGGAACGCTTCGACAAGGCTCTGGACCGTGCCAAGGCCCAGATATCGAGCGAGCGCAGCGATGCTCTGAGTCAGCGGATACTCAGCGCGCTCGAAGAGATCAAGACCAGACCAGTCCACCTGGAGCGACTCGTCATCAAGATGAATGGTCACGTGTTCTTCATAAAAGCTGAGGAAATAGACTGGCTCGAAGCCGAAGGAAACTACGTCCGGCTCCACGCTGGCAAGGAGTCGTACCTATTGCGCGACACAATCAGCGCACTCGAATCACAACTCGATCCGAAGAGGTTCATACGCGTTCACCGCTCAGCCATCGTAAACATTGATCGCATCACCGAACTGCAGCCCTGGTTCCACGGCGAGTATCGCATCATTCTCAGCGAAGGCGTTCAATTGACGTTGTCGCGCACCTACCGCGAAAAGCTGCACGAGTTGCTGGGAAGACCGCTCTGACTGTGACCATGCTCGTCACGCTTTTCGGTCAGACCATCACAAAGTCCAACAGCTTCATCCCAAACTAGTTTTTCGAATAAGAAACTCCTCCTAAACTCCAACGTAACGGGCGCGCGTTCGGGCGGGGACGCGCGTGTTGTTAGAGCCCGCGCCAAGGCAGAGGCGGCCACCCGGTTCAGCGCGGCAAGCTTGACCTGCTGGAGTTGGCATGAGCAGCATTGTGAAGTTTCTCACCTCCGCCCTAGTGCTAGTAGCCGCAACCGTCCCGGCGCCCGGCTTCAACATAACCGCCAGTCTCTCCGCGGCACTTGCAAATTCGGTCGAGGCCTGCAGGACGCACTCGCTCCTGAACCCACTGAAAGGCGCTGACTTCGCGATCTCGACATTCGACAGGTCGACGGTCGAAACCTTTTCCCGGGCGTGGCGGCGCGCTGGCAACGGCTCTTTGCCAAACGAAAGCGTAGTGTTGATCTTGCGTGTTTCCGGGGGCGTTTTCAGGGCAAACGACCTGGGCTCAACCAACGAGTACAAAAAGTTCACGTTTCGCTGGCACCCGGCGACGATTGCGATCGTGCACACCCATCCAAACACCTCCGATCCCAAACCGCAGGCCGACGATATAGAGATAGCAGACAAACACCTGGTGCCTATATTCACAATCACCAGCAGAGGTATGTACGTCTATGATCCCGGCATCAGGAAGATCAGCAAAGTGATGAGCAACTTGGACTGGCTCGATGTCTCAAGATGGAGTAGAGGGGCGCTGGCACGACAATAGTAGCGTGGTGCAGGGCGGTCTCGAGAATCCAACTCTTGCTGAGGCGCTACCAGTCCTTCAAAAAATTGAAGAATGCGCCCGTCAGTCATTTCGTCCACTCCATCCCACATCAGCGGGCCTTCATCCCAAAGTTGTTTCGCGTCTCTATGACCCCATCTAAACTCCACGGAGCACACTGTTGTTCACGCAGCAATTTCGTATTAGGTGGAACCGAATGTTGATTGGATCACACAAAAAACTTCGGCTCATCAGACGACATCGTGCAAGTGAGCATCATGACAAAACAAAAGACTGACGAATCGTTTTTGTCAGGCAGTATCACTGGATCGCTGTACTAGTTCAGCCCGCTCTGGAAAGGAAACACTTCTCAAGGAGAAACAATGAGGCACCTTGGAAAAATGAAATCGCTCGCGTACACGGCAACGCTTCTGATTACATCGGGGTTGTTCTTGCCGCTATTCAGTAGCACCGTTCTTGCGCAGTCCAGCAAGGGAATAGTCGCGGGAACCATAACCGATCCGTCCGGCGCAGTCGTTGGAGGAGCGACAGTCAAGATCACCAACAAGGCTACCAACGTCAGCCGCGAAACAAAGACGTTGTCCGACGGGGGATTCCGCCTCGACGCGGTCGACCCGGGATCATACAAGATCGACATCAGCGCCGGTGGCTTTAAGACCACATCGCGCGACAACGTCACCGTAGAAGCGGCGCAGGCCACGACCACCGATTTCGCTCTGGAAGTAGGCGCTCAGACAGAAGTCGTCAATGTGAACGCAGACTCCACGGTCATCCTTCAAAAGCAGGATGGCGCCCGCGCAAGCACCCTCGAATCGCGCCAGATCGTCGACCTGCCTGTCGCGGGTCTCAATCCTGTGAACCTGGTGTTCACCTTACCGGGCATCACGAACCCCGGAGTGCTCGCGGGCGGATTCGTGCAAGGCACCGAGTTCAACATCAACGGATTGAGAGCGCGCGCCAATAATCAGTTGATCGACGGGGCGGACAACAACGACAACTCGATCACCGGCCAGCAGCTTCAACCAGGGCTGCGCGATGGGTTCAAGGAAGTGACCGTGCTTGGCGGCGACAACTCCGCAGAGTACGGTCGGGCCGGCGGCGCGGTGATCAACGTAGTTACTAAGAGTGGGACTAATCAATTTCACGGTTCTGTCTACGACGTGATCGACACCAGCGCGCTTGCGTCGTTGACGGCTGGTCAGAAGGCGAACGAGGGACTAACTTCCGTACCGGTCTATACCCAAAACGCGTTCGGCTTCTCATTTGGCGGGCCGATAAAGAAGGACAAACTGTTTTTCTTTGGGACGTTTCAGCCCACTCTGACGCGAATCGGGGCGGCAAACGGTTCGGCAGTCGTCCCTACAGAGCAGGGCTTTAACACTCTTCGCTCGCTTTTCGCGCCAGGCGCGAGCGCGAACCTGGATCGCTACCTTGGCGTTGTTGGGGGCCTGCGTGGCTCAACCAACGCGTTCAACGTGCCTTTAGGCGGCGGGCGTCCCGATGTTCAGTTTGGCACGGTGACCGCCTCGGCGCCTGCCCCCATCAACACCTATGATCTTTTGGTACGTGTCGATTGGACGCCGAATGAGAGGGACAACTTCTCTGCGCGATATATCTTCAACGACCAATTGGTAACCAATCAGTTCCCGACACCGTTTGCCGGTTTCGCCGTGGACACGCCAGGCCGCGTCCAGAATCTCTACGGGAACTACACTCGCATTCTTTCGTCGAGAATGACCAACGAGCTCAGGTTTTCGTACGGACGGTTCAACGTGCTGTTTGGCGCTCAGGATCCGGCGGCGCTCACCTTTGGGCCTCAGTTCCTGTTTGCAGGCGCTACGATCAGCGGCGTAGGTATCCTGGGCGGCCTCACGACCACCTTCTTCCCGCAAGGACGTGTATTCAACAACTATCAGTTGCAAGACACGATTACCTATACAACCGGTGCGCACACGATCCGGGCAGGAACGGACATGATGCGTCAGTTAGCAAAGCAGTTTGTTCCGTTCAACGCCCAAGGCACACTGACCTTTTCGTCGGGCGGCGGGTTTCCGGTATTCGGTAACTTCGTCGATGGATTCTCGGGAACGCAAGGGACATTCGCGTCGATCACATTTGGCAGCCCGGTGGATCATCCCAATGCGTTTCAGCAGGCATACTTCGTCAATGACACCTGGCGCGTAAAACCGAATCTGAGCTTGAATCTCGGTCTCAGGTACGAGAACTACGGGACACGTTTCAATGCCGTGAAGTTCCCGGCATTCGCGGGCTTCGACCAACCCTTCGACACCGTCGCAAAGCAGAAGGGTGATAACAACAACTTCGCTCCGCGTGTGAGCTTCGCATACACGCCGCACATCGCAAGCTGGCTGTTTGGCGAAGACAAGACAGTGATTCGCGGAGGTGTTGGGGTCGGCTACGATGTCTTCTTCAACAACATCCTGAGCAACACTGCCGCGTCGCCTCCGAACGCCTTTGGGGTCAGCCTTCTGGGCTCGTCGGTTGGCGGCCGCGGATTCGCAAATGCCGGGGTGAATTCCTTGCCGACGTCGGGCTCTCCAAATCCGAAAGCCGCGGTGACCACCATCGACCCGAACCTGGTCAACCCGATGACCTGGACCTGGAATCTCGATGTTCAGCGCCAGCTACCCGGCAACTTCATCGTAGATGCGGCCTACGTTGGGACTCGCGGGATTCGTCTGTTTATCAACGAACAGCTGAACCCTGGAGTCAACGGCGTGCGGCTCCATCCGGACCGAGGATCGGTGGTCCTACGAACAAACGGCGGCGATTCGATCTACCATTCCCTACAAACGCGTGCGGAGCGGGGTTTCAAGAACGGACTGCTATTCCGCTTTGCGTATACCTACTCGAAGGCAATCGATGATGTGAACAGCGAAGTGTTCGTCACATCGGGCGGCGCGAGCCGAGCGTCGAATCCGTTTGATCGCCGGGCCGATCGGAGTGTGGCGAGTTTTGACGTCCCGCATCGGGCGGTATGGTCTTTCATCTACGATATCCCGGGTCCAAAGCGCGGGCTTCTCGGAGAGGTTGCCGGCCTCTGGTCGATCGGAGGTATCTATCGGCTGCAGTCCGGCTCGGTGGAGACTCCGTTCGTAGGCGGGATTGATCTGAACCGTGACCTGGAGAATACCAACGACCGCCCCGCAATTGGGAACTTGAGCGCGCCTCCGCAATCAGTAGCGATTCTGGGGTCGTTGCTGGGCGCCTCGTCGCCGACAGGTTATGTCGACGCGAATGGGAATCCGGTAAATCCGGCGAATGTCCGGTATATCGTTGATCCCGCGATTCGAACCAACATCGCGGGCCGCAACACCCTTCGCGGGAACAGGACAAACACGATGGATCTGAGCCTGAACAAAGGGTTCAGGTTGCCGTTTGAAGGTCATAAGCTGGAAGTGCGTTTTGATGTCTTCAACGTGTTTAACCATCCCAACTTCACCTGGGCGTTTCTGGGTGCCGACAACAGCAACGGCGATGTGACGAACCCGTTCTTCAACAACGTGAGGTTGAACGACGGCGGAATCGGTGGCCCGGTAGGGACACAGGTCGGACGATACGGACGAATTCAGGTGCGATACGCCTTTTGACTATTAACAAAACGGCTTTTGGGCTCTGCGGGCCTTGGCCTAAGAAAGGTCACACAGCCTGAAAGTCTCTGAGCGCGGTCGGCGGCAACCTGAAGCGAGCGGGCCCGCTCTTCCGGGCGCTCGTTTGCCAGATCACACTCCGGATCAGTTTCTGTCTTCCTCGCGTGAGTACCTATGGGAGCCTTCGGGCTCCCTTTTTTTCTTTGACCTCTCGAACACCACTAAAGACCAGGTCTAATGGATCGTACCATTCCGACATCTACGTGCGTCTCAAGCTAGGTTCATGCAGACGGGGAGTTTTCGCGGCTGCAAATTTATTCCTTCATCAAGGACAATTCCGTCGATTTTCAATTTCAATTTCTCGAAGGATGGGGTAAAAAAAGCGGTGAAAGCGGTCCACACCACAATCTGTCTGAATAACACTGGAGGCCCTTTGATCGAAAGGAGAGGAGCTAAGCGGTTTCAGGTGGATTGGCAAATTCGCGTTGAAGGGGCCGCCGCCAGCGAGAGCAGTTTTGTCGAGACCGGTGTACTGCGCAACATCAGCTCCAGCGGCGCTCTGCTGTCGCTCAGGTACTCGCTGTCAACAGGAACTCAACTCGATGTCTATATCGAGCTGCCACTAACAGGAAAGAAGTGGATGAGGTATCCGGCGTGCGTGGTGCGATCTGAAATGGGCTGGGCCGCGGTTACCTTCGAGAGCGCGCGTCCCGACTTCGGCCTGCAGGGCACCCCAAATTAGGCCTACGGCGCAAGTCGTTCGATCACCCATTTGCCCGAGTTCGCAAGCCGATAGCGAAGACGGTCGTGTAAGCGACTAGCCCGATTCTGCCAGAACTCAAAGACGGACGGGGCTACGCGATAGCCTCCCCAGTAGGGCGGCAACGGTATGCGCTTGCCGGCATACTCCTTCAACAGCTCTTCCATCCGTCGCTCGAGCACGTCGCGACCGCTGATCACTTCGCTTTGATTTGATGCCCATGCGCCCATCTGACTGTCGATCGGGCGTGTGTGAAAGTATGCCTCTGACTCGGAACGCGATGTCCGGCTCGCAGTCCCGGTGATGCGCACCTGTCTTGCCGGCTGCGGCCAATAGAAGCTCAAAGTGGCAATTGGATTCTCGTCCAGCTCCCTGCCCTTCTGGCTTTGATAGTTTGTGTAGAAGATAAAGCCTTGCTCATCAAAATCCTTTAGCAGAACCACTCGGGCAGATGGCACGCCCTCTCTTGTGGCAGTCGTCAGCGTCATTGCGTTGGGCAGGATCGGAACGGCGGCGGCGGCTTGCTTGAACCACCTCTCGAATTGCTTGAACGGGTTGGGGTCGACATCTTCCTCGCTGAGCGGCGGGAAGTCGTGTTGGGTAGTATCAGACATATGTGAATCGTCCTGCAACCGGAATTCAGCATCAACTGATCGCGACGCTTACTTCCGACATTGTCAGGGCGCGTCGCAAGTCCTTCGGGTCAATCGACACAAGGAAACCCCGCTTCCCACCGTTGATGTAGATCAACGGCAGGTCAAAGATCGACTTCTCAGCGTATACCGCCAGCGGCTTGCGGGTTGCGAACGGACTCGTTCCGCCGACTTGATACGGTGTGCCTTTGCGCGTTAGCGGGGTCGCATGGCGAGACGCTCTTGACTCCAATCGCGCGCGCCAACTCCTTGGTGGACACCTCCCGGTCGCCGTGCATCAATACAATCAGCGGCATGCGAGCGTCGGTCTCCATCACCAGCGTCTTGATGACCGCGTGTTCATCGACCCTAAGCTGCTCAGCAGAGCGCTTAGTCCCGCCGTGCTCCTCGTATCCGTACAGGTGCGGCTCAAATTCTATCTTCTTCGCACGCAACAAACGCACCGCCGGAGTCACTGGGTAGTTCACTTTGTCCATCGCTGTTCTCTGCAAGACACCAGGACCCTTCGAAAAAGCGTCACATCAAACCGCTTGAGCTTGAACGGCGGTTATTGCCACTGCATCCCGAATGTCCTCCGCTTTACAGCCTCGCGAGAGGTCATTCGCCGGGTGCGCGAGCCCCTGCAGGATCGGTCCGATGGCAGCCGCTCCGGCCAGGCGCTCAACCAGTTTGTAAGCGATGTTGCCAGCTTCGAGATTGGGAAACACGAGGGTATTCGCTCGGCCAGCGACCTGACTTCCGGGCGCTTTGCTTTGGCCCACCGCGCGCACGAGCGCTGCATCTGCTTGCAGCTCTCCGTCGACCGACAGCTCCGGCGCGCGCGCGCGAAGTGTGCGAGTTGCTTCAACCACCTTATCAACCAGGGGATGATTTGCGCTGCCCTTGGTCGAAAATGAAAGCATCGCCACCCGCGGCTCGGCTTGAAGCAGTGCTCGAGCGGAGTGTGCTGAGGCGATCGCGATCTCGGCTAGCTCCGAGGCGGAAGGGTCAATGACCACGCCGCAGTCGGCGAAGATAAACGCGCCTCCCTCACCATATTGGCTTGCGGGAACGACCATCAGGAAGAAGCTCGAAACGATTCTCAGACCGGCTTTTGGTCCAATACATTTGAGCGCAGCGCTGACGGTGTGCCCCGTGGTATGCGTGGCGCCGGATACAGTGCCGTCGGCTTGCCCTAACCTCACCATCATGTTCCCGAAGTAGAGAGGGTCATTCATTTGCCGCCGGGCCTCGTCCATCGTGACGCCTTTGGCGCGGCGCGCTTCGTAGTAGCGAGCAGCGTACTGCTCACGGTCAGTTGACCGCCGATGATCTAGTATCGCCACCCCGGTGAGAGCAGCGCCAATCTTCGAGGCCTTATTTCGAATCACATCTTCCGCGCCGATCAGGGTAAGTTGAGCTAAGCGCTCGGGGACACAGAGCGAGGCCGCATGGATCGTCCGTTCGTCTTCCCCTTCGGGCAGCACGATATGTTTTGGCGTGGAAGCTGCACGCGCACGGATTCGTTCTAGCAGCTGCATTGCGGTAGTGGGCCTCCTGGGATCCTGGATTCAGAGTTTAGCGCTCTATGAACACTGAGGCTGAACTCCAAACTCTGAGCAAGAGCAAAATTCTAGCCGATTTTGATGCTTGGGGCGAGTAAGCGGTAAGGCAGGATAGTAGTGGAAGACATCAAAAAGGCTGGGGCCGCGCTCGCATCGCTCACCCCAGCCTTTGTAAGTAACCACAGCGCCCCGTCGATGCCCAGAGCCGTTTGCGCGCGTGAACTCTCCCCTTTTCCCGCGCCTCGCGTGAACTCTCCCCGACTCGCGCGAGACTGGCTCAAGGAACTTTCAACCGGCGCCGTGGTATCCGTCAATAATCGTTCGAATCATTGGCGACTAAGCTGCGCTAACTTCTGCGAGCGAGGCATCCCTGGCTGCTTGCGGTTAAGCGAGAAGATGCAGGCAGGGATGCCTGCGCTCCCGGCGTGGAGCACCGCCTGCAAACCTAGTCACCCCCAGTCGTCGATCGCTCGCCGGGCTTGCTCACTTCGCTGAACAGAATATCAGTAAGATCGAGACCCTCGCGGCGATCGATGTCTTGTTCAATCGTCTTAAGCCTGGTCTGTTGCTCCTGAATTCTCGTTGCGAGCTTCGTCAGACCAGCCGAGTGCATGTTTTGAAGCTGCGACTCAAGGCTAACGAGCTGCGCTTTGATTTCGTTCTTTTGCTGTCGTTCGCTCTCGGCAATCAACTGGTTGACAAGACTCTTCACTTCAGTTCGTACTTGCTCGATGTTAGCGCTATTGGGCGACGCCGCATTCGGTGGGTCGAGAGGCTTGGCGTTGCGATCGCGACGGAAAAGATCCGCGTGAAATGAAACGCCTCCGCTGCCCACGCTTACGTCGGTGCCTATTACCGCGAGGACGATCATGGCCATTGCAACGGCTCCAAGGGCCTTCGCCCACATTGGGGTCACCGAGAGCAATTCCTTGAGGACTGCAAGCAGCGACCGCCGGTTCGACGCTCGTTCGGCGACTACCCGCACCACGGGCAGGTCGTCGAGTTGCCACTGCTGAAGCATGCCTCGCACGCGCTCAAAGGAATGCAGCTCTTGCTTACAAGCGGCGCACTCGGTGAGGTGTGCTGCCACGCGACCGCTCTCTTCAGGCGTCGCTTCGTTGTAGAGATACGAGACCAGTGCCTCGTGCATATCGCAGTTTGGTGTGTTCTGATTGTCGCTCATTGTCTTCACCACCTGTTTCTTACGTTTCTCCCACTGGCAAAGTCATACGGCCTCTCGTAAGTGCCCGAGCCGCTTCCTCAGCTCCGAGAGTCCTGTGTACATCCTCGTTTTCACGGTCGAGATTGGTATTCCGAGCACCTCGGCGATTTCTGAAAACTTAAGCCCTTCGTATTCCTTCATTATGATTACCTGCCGCATCTCCGACGGGAGTCCTTGCAGCGCGCGACGTACATGCCGGGTTATTTCTTCCTGCTGAATACCGCGGCCAAGATCATCGGTTTCGGCCGCCAGTTCGAATCCGCTGACCTCCCGCTGCTCGTCGAGGGAGATCGTAAACTTCGATCGGCTCCTCAACTTCGTGTTGCAGATGTTGAGCGCGATCCTATAGATCCACGACGAAAACTTCGCCTCGCCCCGGAACTTCGACAGGTTGCGATAGGCCGACAGGAACGTTTCCTGTGTCGCGTCCTTCGCTTCCTCATCTCTGCCGAGCATTCGCAGGGTGAGGCCGTAAATTTGCCGCTCCCAACGACGGACCAACACATTGAAAGCATCGGGTTCGCCTCCAAGTGTGCGTTCGATTATCTGACTATCACTCAGTTCCAAGTCGCTCTCACGCCACGTATCCGAAGATAGACCCCCACCCGCTTCAATAGTATAGACTCCGGTGGCCGCTAAAAAGTTGGAAAATCATTTGTAGCCAGAGTTTGGGTAGTGGACTAAGCTTGTACTCTGAACTTAACCTCTGAACCCCTATCAGAATTTGGGGGGCTCGAAGCTTGGGACGATATCGCCTATAATCGGCCCAAAGCGCGACTTGAAATGGAAGGGCTAAGGCATCGTGTCGATCGACTCACTGTTGATGGAATTGGTTTCAACTGTAGATGGGGCCACCGGCGCCATCATTGTGGCAGTTGACGGAGAGGCGGTTCAGTGGTTCGCATCAACCAATAGCGAACGGCTGCGGCTGAGAGGAGCGTACATAGCGGTCGTAATGCAGGGATTCCGTACCGCCGCCTCGCGCTCGGGGCTTGGACCTCTGAAGCACGCGGTCATCGCATACGACCGCGCGTCACTTCTGGCGCAAGAGATCGACGATGACTGTTACGTGGTGCTTGAACTGAAACAGCGCGGAACATTGGGACGTGCGGCTTTTCAATTGCGGACCGCAGCAGCCAAACTTCGTGATGAAATCAGGTTGTAGTATGGAAGCCCTAATAGTGGACGTCTATTCGTATGAGGGCTCTGCGGACCGTGATAGGTACTCCGTTGATGGTCGCCGGATGAAAGGTGCATCGCCGTAAAGAGTCCACTGCTGCCTCGTTCATGAAATCGACCGGCATAGCAACTTCTATGTCGGTGATTGTGCCGTCTGCGTTGAAGTTTGCTCGTAGCACCACCGTGCCTATTATCTTGTTGTCTCGCGCCTCGGGTGTGATTATCGCTCGCTCCTTGTGAATCCAAGTCCAGGGCCGGTAGCCGGTGATCGACTTTATCTGGTTGAAATCAACGGCGCTGGGTATGACCGAGCTGGAACCGTCAGGCAAACCGGCAAGACCTCCGCCTTTTCCGCCTCTGCCTCCGGGCCCAACTCCGCCGTTCTTCCCGCTTCCGACGCCCGGACCGTCGCCGCGACCAATGCCGCCCCCATCACCGGCGCTGTTAGCAAACTCTTTGCTTTTGCCGGTCGGATCTCCAATCGGAGCAGGAGGGGGTGGCGGGCTCTCCGGACCAACAACAGTTGGACTAACTGGTAGTGATGGTTCGGGGATGTTGGACGGATTCATGCTGACGATCTGCGGCACCGGCAGCATCGGCGGAGGTTGGCCCTTCGACGGTGGCAGTTGAGTGTGGTCACCGCCTCCTCCTCCACCGCTGGGGTCATCGCCCTTCGGAATCTCCGGCCTCGGTGTCTCGATCTTTTCGATTGATGGTGGCCCGGGGAATACAACCGAGTATTCGGGAGCTTGGTCAGCGACTCGCTTAACAAACATCGTTCGCCATCCGAGGACCGCAATGAATACGATCAGCGCCACGTGCACAACAAGTGCGCAGGCTAGACCGAGACAAATCCGCTGACGACGCTTGGCGTCCTTATTATCGGCAGTGACCAGATCCCGAATAAAGCCGCCAGGATCACTCCAAAGCTCGGCCAATGCCGATTCAACCGCTTGAATCAGGCGCGCCAATAAACCCTGTTGTTCGATTAATGAGAATGGCCGGCTATCAGGGTGTGTGGTTCTAACAAACTCCGTTGTCACTACTGAAGCCATTTTGAGGTGAGCCACTCGAGCGGAAGGTCATAGCTTGTACGGATGAGGGCCGCGATTGATTGCAACCCTCACCACAGGTCGGCGTTACCGCAGATTGAATTCTATTGCGACGGGTTTCCAGAAAGAGACCGGTTGCCCGCTCTTCATCGCCGGCTTGAATCTCAGTTGATAGGCAGCCTGGATAGCTTGTTCGTCTAATCCGTCTGGGAGCGGCCGCACAACTAAGACCCTCTTGACCTGTCCGTCACTGCCAATCAGTACGCGCACCAAAACGGTCCCCTGGATCTTGTTTTTGCGGGCTTCCTCCGTGTAGCGGGGCTGCGGGTTGTTCAACAGGACAGGCTGCTGGTCGACGCTGGTAGCAGGCGCACCATTTCCTCCGCCGATATTTGGGCCGCCGCCGCCGGTGTTGTACCCAGTACCTGGGCCAACGCCTCGCCCGTCGCCGGGACCCATACCGCCACCCTTTCCGTCGCCCATTCCACCGCCCGAACCCGGACCGGCCGAGGGCGGACCCGGTACACCAGTCGGTAGACCGGTAACCGCGAGCTCGTCGCGCTTCGGCTCTAATCGCGGATCAACCATCACCGTCTCCGGAACGGGCAATGATGGAGGTCTCGGCGTCGGTTCCGGACGTGGAGCTATGATTGGAGGCGTGAGAGAGAACTTGGGTAACTGGCCCTTCGATGCAGGTGTTGGCGTTTCTCTTCCGCCGCCACCGCCCCCACCCGCCTTCTTCTCTGCCTTTGGCATCTCGACCTGCTGCGGCTTGAAGTCGTCCGGGTTGATCATATGGACTTCAAGCTCGGTCTGCCCACCATCCTTCGCCTTTGCATGAATCGACCATAAAATCAGAATCGCACCGAAGAAGCACGCGTAGACAACGATCCCGATCGCGAGACCGAATCGCAAAAGCATCTTGCGGCGGTGACCGCCAATGCCATCCCCTCTGAACGCAGTAACGATGTAACCCTTCGGTTCCCTTCGGAACTCCGCACTTGCTTCCAAAAACTCTCTGACCAGACGCGTTAGTATTGATGGCTGATTCAGAAAGGTGTCTGCGAATAAAGCTTTCTCTTGCATTTCCTCTCTCCAGAAGCCTGATGCTGCTCTACAATTTGGCCGCACTGGCTCAGAGGCGACAAGAGGGAACGATCCCTCTACACATCCTGTTCTAGCGCCATCTTCAGCAACAATTGGTTGAGATGGCTTGTCTTATTCTCACTTGGTACTCTTGCCGGTGTCAAGGCTAAACGTCTCAAAGCTCCCACGAGTTGACTCTCATTGGCGTTCCCACCTCGACCGGCTTGTCGTGACTACCAAGCTCCATTCGTAGAATGATTCCCGCGCCTTAAGCTTGCAGGTTTAGTTCGAATACTCACCGCCTAATCCTTAGTGCTCTGGGCCGGTTTCAGGGATGCCCATCGCGTGGCATAGACTTTAGTCTGTGTTCCGGTGATCACAAGAAGCCGAAGCGCATCGACTTCAGTCTGTATTCCGGTGATTACAAGAAGCCGAAGCGCACAGACTAAAGTCTATGCTGCTTCGGCAACTGAGCGCTAAAACTCAGCAACAAAGCGCAAGACTTTGCTCGCTCGTTTTGATTCAATCAAAGTCGACTCTTGGAAGCGTGTGACCGTTCAGATATTTCGAAAGGGACCTCAATTCAATGCCAACTCAAACCCCAAAGAGCTCTGCTGAGATCGAAGAGCCAAAAGGCCGGCTCGGCGTTTTATTGGTAGGGCTGGGCGCAGTCAGTACAACCTTCATTGCCGGCGTCGAAGCGGTCAAGCGCGGTCTGGCAGAACCAATCGGGTCTCTCACGCAGATGGGCACCATCCGACTGGGAAAGCGAACGGAAAACCGCGTGCCTCTGGTCCGCGACTTTGTGCCCCTTGCCTCGAGCGACGACCTGGTCTTCGGCGGCTGGGACATCTTCGAAGAGGATGCCTACGAGGCCGCGCTGCACGCCGGCGTACTCGAGCGCGATCTGGTGAATCAACTCAAGTTGGAACTCCAAGCGGTCAAACCGATGAAGGCTGTCTTCGACCAGCGCTACGTCAAGCGGCTCAATGGCACTCACGTAAAACAAGGCGCTAACAATGTGGATCTCGCCAAACAGTTGATGGAGGACATCGAAGGCTTTAGGCGCACAAACGAGTGCGACAGAGT
>CAZOOE010000118.1:0-14351 GCA_964581275.1 uncultured Clostridia bacterium | reverse complement strand
CCCGTTGTGTGCCGGTCGGGCCCGCCACAAGATCGTGACACTTGGCGCACTCAGGTTTCGGCGAATCCCGGAAGCTGGCCTCTCCGCGCACTCCTGCGGTGTGGCAGTCTTTACAGCTCATTCGATTGTTCATTCGGCCGAGTTGATGAATTGCGTGGAACTGACGATTCGAATCCCAAGTCGGCCCGGCCCAGGTTTCAGGAAGCCCTCTAACTTTCAATTGATCGCCATCCAGCATCTTCGCCCATTTGCCGTTGATCACCGGATAACCAACGGTGCCCCCGTGCGCGACCGGCAAAATCTGGCCGGTCTTGTCGCCCGTCCTGATTGTGTAGCTTCCGTTGTGGCAGTTCGCGCAAAGCTGGTTGCTCAAGAGTCCAAGCTTAGAGCTTGATCCTCGGTGCTCGACATGGCAGCCGGTGCAACCTATGTTTTCGCGAGCGTGCTTGTCAAAAACCACCGGAGCGAAAGCTTGAGTCGTTTGCGTCCCTGGAGTCGTGTGACAGGTGACGCACTTGTCCTGCATGCCCTCGGTCACACCGTGACAATTCGAGCACGAGTTCTGATTTGGCTTGAGAGCTATTGCCCGCGCGGACATCTGCGCTGAGGTATGAGCGATCGAAACCTGACCGGGCGAATACGCGTTCTCAAAGATGATCACCGCTATGATCGAGAGCGGCACGACGACCGCGGCGCCCCAATAAAAATACGACTTGCGCCAAATGCGCCTCAGGTCAAGCGACGGACGCCAGTTGAATTGAGCTTTTCCAACTTTTTTGTTGCTCCTCGGATGAAGCAGCGTCTGCGGAGCGATCTTTCCAGCCTCTCTTTTTCGTTTGTCCCAGAAAACGTGCAGCGCTTGTTCATCCAGGGCTGGCGACGCCGCATTGAACAAACCGGTCCCCATCTGGAATCTCTTCGTCCCCCCGGGCGCAACCGCCTGCTTCTTGATGCCCGCAGGAACCTGGACGATCACCGTCTTGCCCAGATCTTCTTCAAACAGCATCCGGGTTGCGCCGCCTTCAGCCGGATGTATCTCGGTGTCCATCTGGACGACCAGGGAAAGCGCACCTTGAGCATAGTTCGCCAGCAACGAAAACGGTCCAATCTGAACGACGTCGCCGTCCAGAAGCGGGGTCTTGTCAACAAGCCAGCCATTAAGCACTGTCCCGTTTGATTCAGAGAGGTTGAATATCCAGTACTCGCCGTTGAATTCTCTTATTCCGGCGTGGGTGCGAGAGACCGCGCGATTGTTGAGCACCAGGTCGTTCCCGGTGAGCCGGCCGATGGTCAGACCTTCGCTCTCGAGAACGATGTCGTCAACGGACTTGTCTCTCCTCTTGATGATGAACCGACTCTTGGTAGCCATACCCCGAATTCCGGATTACCGCGAGGCGTAGTAAACAACCTGGATGATGTGAACGATCATCAGCGCCAGCATCAGTGCGGTACTTGCAACGTGCGGCGGCAGCCACAGTTTCAACGAACGATGCAGATAGATCAGCGCGTCGATTCGGCGCAGTGTCGCAGCCGCTTCGATAGCCCGATCCAGTTTGCGGCGGTCTTTCTCACTGGTCATAACCGCTTTCTCCCTGCTGAATTTTGCTTTTTCCAACTCGACCATCCGGTCCAGATCTTCTCGTCTCAAGAACTGCCGCAGCAAGTAACCGAATGACACGAAACGAGGCACTACTTTGTCCTTTACGATGGCTTGAAGCGGACCGGCAGCTTGCCCGGCGATCTCGGCAATCTCCTTTTGCAGCTCCTCACGACGGTCCTTCAAATCATCGATAAGAAGCGGCGAGCCTTCAATTTTAGTGAGCTTCCGTGGCGCAAAAACATAGATGAAAATTCCGAGTATCCCAGTGAATATGACCAGATCCCACGCTATCATCAGCGCAGTGGTGAGTGCGCCGCCGGGATGAGTACCGCCGTGAAGAAGTATCAATATTCCCGCGATGATTCCTACATACGCGTGCGCGAGCATCCAGTAGCGAAGCGGCCCGACTCGCTTGGTATAGATTTGTCTCCTAGCCGGATAGGTCATCACCGCGGCGATTCCGGCGAGACCGGCGATGCCGGTGATCCAGCGCATATTCAGAAAGCTAAATATGCGTTCGCCCAGCCCGTAGCGCTGAAGCCCAACGATCGTCGCCCCGGTCGCGGCTATCGTTAGTAATATGCCGAGAATATGAATCAAGCGTTTCGGCCCGTCCGACTTGTGAATATTGCGGCCGTAAGCGTGCGTTTTGTCTACAAGCAGCAAGCCTTCTATCTTACCTATCTCGGCGAAATACTGCCGCGGCTTGACGCGAGCAAGTGCCCCAGTCGGACAGTTTTCCTCGCAGCTGTAAGCTCTGGTCTTAGCCCCCGGAGGATTCATCTTCGCGCGATCACTGCACAGGTTACACTTGATCGCTACCAGATCCTCGGTAGCATCAACCGGAGGCGGAATCGGATCGGGCTTGATTCTCAAGAAATCCTGAAGCTTTGATTTGAAACCGCCCTCGGTTTTGGCCGCTTCTTTGGGCCTGCGGGGCACCATCGAGATGGCGTTGTACGGGCACTGGGTCGCGCAGTCGCCGCATCCGATGCAGGTCTTCGGATCGATATCCACTTGACCCAAATCGAATCGGCCAATCGCGCCGGTCGGGCAGCCAGTCAGGCATTCAGGGTCGGCGCAATGCATACACACTTCCGGCGATAGCGCGCTTTGAACGGCGCTCGCCCGAGGGGACTCGAGGCGAGTAACGTGAACGCCTCGGCGCATCAATCGGGACTGGCCGTGGATCTTGTGGCAGGCAAGCGAGCAGTTGCCGCAGCGCACGCAAAGATCCATGTCCATTACGAGTAAATTCGTTCCGTCTACCAACCCGGTATCGATGAGCCTCTCTTGCGCCGCGAGCATTCCTTCGTGAACAGCAGGCTTGTAGTTTACAAAAGCGCCAAGCGGGGGAGGCGCATGCCGGGAAATGACCTTGAGCACTGCATCTTGCAACGCAAAGTTCTGACGCAGCTTCGAGGTGGAAATCTCCAGGACCTCGGTGCGGCCCATCAGCGTCACCGAGTAGGGCCACCGTCCTTCCCTGGCAATGCCTTCGATGCCAAAGCAGAAACCGTGGCCTATGAAGTCTTCAACTTCTCCGCCCAGTGATGCCTGAACGCGGTGAGCCCAACCTTCTTTGATTATGTAGATCTGATTGATCGGTTCTTTCTCGCGGAACAGCACGTGGTTCTTTGCAAACACCCGGAACAGGGAGTAATTGCGCAGTTCGTTTACCATCTCCGGGGTCAGGCCGGCCATTAGCCTGAGGCTTTCAAGCGCGGCATCTCTCCCGTGGTTCCGATAGGTGTTATCGAGATTCTCGCCAAACTTTGGGAGCTTTCTGAGCAGGCGTAACGCCGGGCGGTGAATTTCCAGGATCTGGGCGGGCTTGTCTCGCGTGGCTTTCACGGTCGCATTGCGAGGCACGCCCGCGAGGACACTCATCTCTCCGAACTGAGTACCCGGATTCATCTCGGCTACCTTCACGTCTTGCTGATTGGGCGCTTTGATGTAGACTTCGGCGATGCCGCTAACAACGAAGAACAGGGTGTTGCCGCCCCACTCTCCCTGGGTGATGACCGCTTCGCCGGGTTCGTAGTTCAGCAAGCGGAAGTAAGGCCCGACCTTCTTTCCCCCGTAGTTGCGCCCGTATACCGTCACCTCGAGATCAAGCTCATAGTCGAAGTGACCCTCGTGCGCGGACATGAGAGCAGAGATCGCCGGAAGGGTCTTGATCGCATTGATGACTTCGCGACGGCTCTTTTGTTCTTTCGGCATACCTGCTTACCTGGCGAGAAAGAATTTACCCCCGACACTCCGCGTAAAGCAAAAGGTGGTTATCACAGCCGCTGACGGCGGCGAGGACGCCCCGCCCATGCGGCCGCACAGGTTTCATCGCAAGACTACGCGCCGGGCGCTTGTAGGCTGTTTCCAATCGAAAAGCGGGCATCACTGGCTGAAACCTAAAAGGAAAACGGCAGGGAACCGCGGTGACACTTGGTGCACACAGACTCTTTGGCCTGAACGTGACAGCTCCAACAGGCCGAGGTATGACGCTGGCCTCGCGATACGCTGATCGTTTGAATATCAGCGCGTACCTGTTTGGGTGCGGTTTCTATCTGGTGGTGGCATCTATCACAACTGGCCTTCTTCGTATGAGGACCGTGTTGGAAATTGTATAAGCTTAACGCCGACCCCGTACCTCTCGTGTACTTCAAGGCGAGTTTGTTGTCAGCGTGACAGACTCCACACTCCCCGAGCTTCTGATTCGCTTGATGGATATGGCAGCTATAGCACTGTTGATGGTTCGGAAAGCTCGACGAGGCGCCCTCGGTAGATTGATGACAAGTGCTGCACTTTGGATTCTCCGTTTCGCCGGTCATTTTCTTGGGATCCATGTGCTGTTTGTGCGAGAAGCCCTTGATTCCAAACTCGGTCATCTTCGCTGGAAAACTTATTCTCGTCCCCTGAGCATCGACCGGCGACTTGTGGCAGACGACGCACATCTGACTCGATGTATTGGTGAAATCCTTTGCGTGACACTCAATGCAAGCCGAGTGGCCTGGAAACACCGGGGTGACGTTGTTGTCCAAACGCTGATGGCAAAAGCCGCAATCCTTTGTCTTTGTCTGATGTTCGGCTCGGGTGTGATTGAAGGGCGACGTGCGCTCGATCACCACCGACTCTTTTACGTCGAACGGTGAAGGGGCAGCAGGCGTTTGAGGCGCGGGCTGAGGCGTTTCAGCAGCCTTGTTGGCGGTTGGTGGCTTGGTGCTGCGGCAGGCCATTGCGCCGATGAGAACAATTGCCGCCGCTCCGATTATGATAAGTCTTAGACTTCTCGTGGTATCGTTTCTCATCTTGCCGCCCTTCGCGAATGCATTTACTACTTGAGCTTATCCAATAGGTCGCGAGCCAGCGCATCGGGGAGCCCCAGGCGACCGTTGTGGCACGAACTGCAGCTGCTCTCGTCGGGCATCCGGATTTCGGTGAGCTGCTTCGCGAGGTCCACCGACTTGTGGCACTCAACGCACAAGAAGTCGGACGGCCGCTTTACCTGGTAATCGACTTTTTTTCTCGGCCTGATATCCCACTCATGATCCGCGTGACTGAATTCGCGTATCAGTGCCAGGTGTGTCGCCTTCGAGCCGCTTATCTCGTGGCACTCCTTACAGTCGTTCATGTATGGGAAGTTTTCCCGAGCACCCGTATCGGGCTTCATGCCGTGACACTGGAAGCAGGTCGAATGGCCCTTCTCGATGGTCAGTTCATTCTCACCGGCGTTAGCCTTCTTGATCCTTTGATGGCAATCGGTACACCTGGCGCTCTGGCCAGCGGTAAGCTTCGATGGCGGAAGCTCCGACGGCCTCGAGGTGACTGGTTGGAACTCGAAGCTTGCCGGGAGCGGCTTGCGATGGACCTCGTGCGAAAAGTCGATGCCGAAGTCGCTCCCGAAGATGGCATGGAGCCTGTCCGTCTTTTCTTTGAAACTGAATAGACCCGCGGACGCCTTTGAGGTGGGTCCGCCCTGATGACAAACGCCGCAAAACCCGGTGCCTCTCGTGAAGTATTCTTTGGCGAAGTTGTGGCAGCTCACACAGGTGGGGTGTGCCGGGAAGGAGGTGACCTCGATCCGTTGCGGCGTCACTCTATGACAGCTATTGCAGGTAACTTTGGCGTGTTCCTTTCGCTTGTGATCAAAACTCGCTCGCTCGCGAGAGGCTTGCGGTCGGCCGGCTTGGGGTCGATTGGGCTGCGGCCGCTGGAGATCCAGAAGAACGTTTTCCTCTGCGTGAGATGGAAGTCCGAGATAGGCTCCCGCCACCAGCAAGCACGCCAAAGCGAATATGCTCTTTTTTATTCGCGGCATCGCCAAGTATCCTCCAAGCGACTCTTGGTTTCCGAATGAATACCGGTCGGAGCGTCCCTCTACGGCGCCCCTACAAGTCATGAATTCACTCCCTATAGCCACCGGCTTGATCCGGCGTACGTAGTGCTCCGACCGATGCAGGCGGAACTCCCAACTTATGACAGCCGCTGCACGTTGCCGGCCCCTTCTCGGCGGCTCTGTGGCATCCGATACAACTATCGTGAAACGCCCTCTCAGCCATCACTTCATCAAACTCTCTGTTCTTTGGATTCCGCGGATCGCCATCCTTCCGATGATGACACACATTGCACTTGTATAACTGCGGGATACCTCTCTCGCTCACCGTATGGTGGCATCCCACACAGGCAGCGCCCTTCTTGGCCGGAAACGGCGCATTCGGGTCAGGGCTTATGAACAACTCGTGGCCCTTGTGATCATAGAAGACCACCCCACGTCTTCCCTTCTCGTCGAGCCGGAGAATCTTCGGCGCAAAGCCGCTGTCTGTCTGCTGTTCACCCGCCCGCCCGAATAATCCGGCGCCCACGGCCACCGGCATCGCCAGGCCAAGCGCATATGTGATAAGAACAGCCAGCTTCACTTTCATCTAATTCGTCTCCGTCAACTCGAGGCGTTGCGCGTTCGTTGTTCGGCGTTCAGGCGGAAGTTGGTATCTAGTGCCGTAGGAATTTGGCTACAACTTCCGTCTGAAGGTCGAACTACAAACAAGCTCGACCCGCGAGAGCCTGCTCATCTTCGCTTCCGCCATCGGAAAAACAAGACAGCTAGCGGCAACGACATAAAACCGAGGTTGAATAACTCCACTCCGTTTCGGGCGTCCTTTGCAGGCGGGCCGCTCGACTGACCGGTCGTCGTCCCACCAGCTTTCTTATGTTCGTCCTTCCTCGGCCCATTCAGTATAGGCAAGTTGACGCCCGCCGAATCCGCGGGTCTCGGCGGACCAAAAACCCGGCGGATATCCGAGTTCTCCTTCTTATTTGCGTCCTTGATCTCGGGAACTGTGAACATATTGCCGTTGATCATATACATCCGCTGCATCTCGGCCGCGTTGAACGGCCTGGCGCCTCTGCGTCCAAAAACCGAAAGCTGATTTCCACTCTCGTCCACGGCGCGGTCTCGGTCCACGCCCTCGGAGATCGCAAGCGCAGGTCCAAGAGTCTCCTTGCTTGCGATTAGCTCAGGCCGAGGGCGCGGGCTGAACCCATAGTTGTCGGGCTGCTCCGCCGAGGTCAGTTGAACGACGTGAATGGCTTTGTGCTCTCCGTCGGCGATGTAAGCAAAGAGGCTCACATTGGTCATTCCGACCTTAACGTCCCGCGCGTCTTTGATCTCGCCTTCGCCGCTGAACATCTGATCGAGATGGGGCTTTTCCGGATTCTCGATGTCGATGATCGCCAGACCTTGCTTACCGGCCGCCACGTAGGCGTAGGTCCGCACGAGGTAGAGGTTGTGAGCGTCCGATAGCGGCACCACCGCACCGTTTACGGCTTTTGCTCGATCAGGATCGGTGACGTCTACGACCTTCAGACCTTCAGCATCCGTGACGAACGCATAACGGAATTGCACCTGGACCGCACGCGAATTTTTGATAAAGGGCGCGCCGAACTCTCCGGCCACGCGGGGCTTGAGCGGATCGCTTATGTCAACGATCACCAATCCGCGGTCGCATGTGATGTAAGCGTGGGAGCCGGCGACGGTGACGTTGTTTGCGCCGTTCAGGATGCCGTTCGGGTTCCAGGTGAGCGCGCGCTTTAAGAAATTGTTCCTCGGGTTGCCGTCGAGCAGCGTGGCTACGTTTACAAGCACCAGTCCTTCGTACTTGTCCGCGACGTAGAGGAACGCGTAGATCAGGTTTATCCCCTGCTTGTCATCGCGGTTTTCCCATTCTTCGTTTTGAAGATAGTGCTTGCGCGTAGGATCAACCGCTATTGTGGCCGGCGATGCGACTGCAGTCGCGTACTTCGTCTTCACATAGAGTTTCTGCCCAAGCGGCGAGAACGGGGCTGTTGTGATTCGCTCAGAGAATGCCTTTTGATCAATGTTGGCAATGTCGTATACCCTGAGGCCGCCTTCGCCAGTAGCCGCATATAGGAATTCGCCTCGATGTTGCAGGCTCAAGACCTCGGTCTTTTCCTTCTTAAAGAGCGTGAGGTTGTTCCCGACATCATTGCCGGGATGCTCGTAAAACTCCCTTAGTTCCTTCTTGTGCTCGATGTGCTTCTTGTAGTTGTCGGGGAAGGCCAGCTTATGCAAGGTGCTCCCGATGACCGCTTGCGGCTCATCGCGTTCGGTTACCACGACCGCTTCAAAGCCCTCCTTTCCCTGCGCGACGTACATGAAGCGCCCGATGAAGTTGTAGAAGTTTGTCCCCTGCATCAAGGCCATCGCCATATACGCATTGTTGTCGTTGTTTTCCGACAGATGGCAATCGGTGCAACCCTTGGTCTCGGTCGTTCGCACCGTGTGCGGGAAGTGCGAGCTGAAGGAAATGCCGCTGTATCCTTCGGCAGATACGGTCTGCTGCTGCGAATAAATCCACTCCCGATTCGCATTTTGAGAGCTGACAAATACCGCGCAAGCCGACCGCACCGGCGCAATTCTTCGACCGGTTACCGTGCCGTCCTTACCCAACAAGAAAACGTCGTCGCGGAGAGTCTGGAAATTGTAAGACGTGTAGTTACGGAGAGACTCTATCCCCTCATTGTGCAGCATCGGCTTTTGCTGGTTCGCAGTCTGCTTGAGGTGACAGCCAAAACAACTCGGCGTCCACGAAGTATGACAGGTGTAACAAGTCATGCGATTGTTCGAATGAGCAAGCTGAACGTCATCCTTCGGCGCCGCTCCCCAGGTCTTTCCGTCCTTGAGAATAGTCTTGGCGAGTGCGGCCTTCTCGTTATAGTTCTCGTTTCCAGGGGTGATGCTGTCGATCACCTGCTTGACTTCCCAGACGAGCGGCTTGCCGTCCTTATCCTTCGACACCGCCGCCCGCTGATACAGCCTTCCATCCCTCTTGAAAAACCGATCCTTGTTCGAAGGGAGATTCCTGTAATCGATCATGCGGTTGCCACCGGCCGCCGCGCTGGTCACAGCATCTCTCGAAGTCGGATCAGCTCGCTTGGTGATCGACCCGTGGCAGTCGACACAATCAATCTCGATTGCGGCGCGCACTTCGCCATATAGCTTTCCGTCGCCGTGATTGTCCTGCTTGAAGTGACAATCCACGCAGTGCATCCCCTTCTCTTCGTGGATGTCTTTGAGATGAACCGGGACACCGTCCCGGGCTGCCGGATCCTCAACCGGCTCATTCACGGCTCGCTGCAGCTTTTCGTTGGTTACGTCCGCGATGACGTTGTTGCGCGCGTCGAGCAGATTCCCTTTGCGGTCATGTTTGAAGACATAGCGATATACCCAGCCGTGCCCGTTGAAGTCCGCGAACTGTGTGTGTTTGAGCTGCGGGTTTATCTGGTCGCGTATTGATTTTAAGAATTCAACGTTGCCCCACAATCCCCTCCGCGCGGACTCTTCCGGGTTTCTGATGGTTATCTCTCGCTGTTGCTCCGGACTAAGGTGCTTCTCCTGCTTCGGATACATCTTGTCGCCGTCCGTCTCGAGGTCCCACCACATCGAGCCGAAGTAGGAATTAAGCACCGTGGTTCCGGGGTGCATATGACACACTACACACTGGCTCGAAGGAATAGATCGCGTGAACTGATGCTTGATTGGGTGACCCGGCTCACCTCTCGGAATAGTCGGATCGCCGCTCGCGCTTTCGCCGGTATGGCCTTGCCCGGCATACGGCCCCGCTTCAAACGGATTGCGATTGTTAGCATAGACGACGTGGCAAGCGGTGCAGCCGCTCGAACGATAGTCTCCCGGCTGGTCGTTAGTTCCCATGAACGAAAGCTGCGGATCAAGCAATCGGGTCTTCTGTAGCCCGATGTATACAGGGTCGGTTCTCAGGTTCGTTCCAAGCCCCCGCGGACTCAGCAGATTCTGCGACGGTTTTCCTGGAGACTCTTCGGTATTGGGGATGCCAATCTCAGCCGCCTTGCGCCCCCCGAGCTCAAACGTCCGCAGCAGGTTGCTCATCTGAGAGATTTCCCAGCGCGGAAGCGGGTCAAGGTAAGAGAGCACGCCCTTCTTCTGCGTTTCTTCCGCGGTGGGCTGCGGAGCGGTCTGCAGTCTCTGAGGCTTGCCGTTCGCTCCGTAGCTCTCGCCGAACCGGTAATTCTTAAAAGGGAACGCCCCGTTGTTGTAGAGCGCGGCGCCCCAGAGCATGGCGCCCGTTGTCATCATGCTCTTGCCCACAGTGTGCACGTCGCTGTAGTGGCATTCGGTAGTACCGCAGCTCAATTGAGCCACCCGCAGGTCGCCCGGGTTTACGAACCGGACGAATTCAGGGCTTTCTTCCAGAGTGAGCGTGTAAGGGCGTACGGGGTTGGCAGAGCTCTTCCACCGATCTGGAAAGCGCGGCATGACGTGCGCGGCTTTCTTCGCATCTTCGTATCCGGCAGAACCCTTCTGGACTCCTTGTGCCCTTGAGGCTGCGTTTCCTCCGTGACAATCTGTGCAACCGAGGTTGATAACCCCGTTGTGCATGTCTTCTATGCCCTTGTGACAATCGACGCAGCCGGCGCTTCTGCGCATCGCCTCTTCTGCGTTTTCGCCGAACAACCCGGCCGCCTGAACCGGCCGCGAGGCTTGCGCCGCCGGCGGATTTTGGGTTGAGCCTTTCTCCGGATCAGCTCCGCTCGAATCGGCGGGGCGCTTTGACGAGTCTGCATTTGTCTTCGAGCCGGCAAGAACGAAGGACATGTAGAGGCCGACGACCACCAGAATCAACAGAAGCTTGAGTGCGTTTTTCGTTACTTTCATTCGGATCTCCCGGCGCGAACAAATGCACGATGCTGATCGAGATCAGTAAGTAAACTTCAACCGTATGAATGATGAAAAGAGAATCTTTGACGGCTGGCCGCAGCCCTGTCCGCTGCAGTTTGAGGAGTAGATGTCGTTGAATCCTGTCCCGGGAATCAGCGACGAGAACCCGCCCTGAATTATCCAGTTCTCAGTCAGGAACGGCCGATACAGGACTCCGAGTCCGTAATCAAACCCGATGTTCCTTCGGATGTTCGGCTGAAACAGGATCCCCTCCAACGGCTCGGTGTGATGGAACTGGAGATAATTCAAATTAGCAATGCCGCGAAGCTTTGGCGTCAACTCGGCTTCAAGTCCCGCGTTATAGATGAAGATTCCGGGATTGACGAAGTTGGCCTGTCCTTCAAATTTGCTGCTCCGAAGTGTGGGCAAAAGGCTCTCGCCGCTCTTCAGCCCGATGCCGGTGCCAAGAAGTCTGATGCCCTGGCTGTTCCAGTAGCTAAAGTTTCCTCCTGCAAACTCAGGGATGTCTACAATCGCGTCAAATCCGGTGGCTTTGCCGTCAAACGGCTTCTTGTCACCGGAGGCGAAGAAGAACGATCCCTTGAACCGAAGCCAATCTCTATCCCTCGACACTTCGATCGCTGCCTGCTGTGCGTTGATGCTGGTCCTCTTGCCGGCGATCGGATTGAACGAGTCGTGACCAAAAGCCTGATAAAGGGCGTGTGATACGTTGTACAGGCCTATATGTCCATCCCCCGCCCAGCCAAGGTACATGGCTTTGATCCCGTGCCGAGCCACATCCCCTATCGGCGCCGGCCGAACCAGGAATGCGTTAGTATCAAAATGGGTACTCGGTTTATCGTCATTGTAGTGAAAGCTGAATTGAGCCGTGTAGCCCTTCCACTTTGTGTCCTGCCTGAACAAGTTGGCGATGAACACCGTCTGGTCGCGGAACTCACCAAGATTGACGCGCCTATTCAACTCGCTATTGGTATCTTTCTCGAGCAGGTAGAAATAAGCGGCGTTGAAGTTGTATCGGTTGTTGGCGAACTGGCCAAAGAGCCTCGCTCCCAGATTGAAGTCGTTAAAGATGAAGCCTCTAAAATCGCTGTTGAATTGCTGGATGCCGGCCCGCACGAACGTCGAATCGTAATAGGGACTCTTGCCGCCGTCGCTTCCTGCCCCGCGCAAGAAGGGCATTAGCTTAGTGGTGTCTCCAACCTTGAACTCGCTGAACAACTCTTGAAAGCCGACATAGGTGTCGGTTCGATTCGTCTGTCTTCGAACGTCAATGTTCACGATCCCGTTTTCCTGAGTGTTGAAGTAGTTGATGTTGAAGTTAGGTGTGAAACGGAACCGCCAGTTGACCGGCTTGAATGCTACGTCGCCGTTAAAGAAGTCGATCGACAACGTGAAGTTCTGGCGGAAGAACTCATTCACTCCGCGGCCAAAGAACTCGGCGCTGTCGGGGTCGGCGCTGCTCACATCGCTTGGCAGAGGCAAACGCCGCCCGATGAAAAGGCTGTCGCTTTCGAGCGTCAGCGCAAGGAAATTCTGTTGCTTGTAGATCGGATAATCGCCCTTCAGTACGTTCTGACGATAGGGGTTATACCATTTGCCCTGCTCAAAGCGCGGGTCTTCGGGCAGACCGATGCGCCAACGGTCCGGGCGAGGCACCGCGTCAGGAGTCGTCTGCGGCGGGGTGGCTATGCGCGACGCTCCGGCGAACCCTCGCGGCGGGTCCGTCGGCGTAGTGAACATCTCAATTGGTTTCCCAAAACCAGGCGGCACTTCAGGCTCTTCATCTGGCGGTGGAACGACTTCGGGTTGGGCGGCTATCTGTATAGGCTCTGCCTGATTGTCGTGGCACTGACCGCACTTTGTGAAACCGACATCTCGGAATCGTGCGTTTGTGGCCTTGAAGTTTGTGGCACGATGGCAACTGATGCAGAGTCTATGAAAAGCCTCCCGTGAATTCAGATCATAGCCTTCACTATCATCTGGATTGGAAGGATTGCCCTCGTCCTTGTGGCACGCTGAGCATTTCTGAAACTGGCTCCTCACCGTCTCGTCCTTTACCGAGTGGTGACATGCCAGGCACGCCACGCCAGGAGGCGCTTTATGGGGAAACCGCGGATCGGGATTAAAAAGCGCTTCGTGCGTTTTGTGGTTGAATAGGACCAGCCCTCTTCTGCCCGCTGGATCGAATGCGATGGGTGTGACTTGAGTTTTTCCCTGCGTCGGTTCGCCGTCTTTAGAAAAAGCCAACGAGCGCGACGAGAATCCGAACGGGAGCAATAGCAACAGTCCGTAAAGAGCGACCACTACCAGTTTGAGTCTCATTTCGCGCCTCACTATTAATGACCCAACCGCCGGGAGAATGATTAGCCAGAACAGACTTGTTACAAGCTTTTAAGCTTATACTAGTGATGAGAAACATCAGGCACCAAACACTCAAGTGCCGAGAGCTGAACGCGCCGATCTTATATTGAGTGTTGCCTGGAGTCAACCCGCGTACCGCCTTGCTTGCAACAATATCCGACTCGTCATTGATGGTAGCGCGCGTGAAGGACTGCGCGATTGAACCTGAAGTCCGCCTCAGCGGTGTTTGGCGGTCTTGATGCTTGCGGCGCAATTTCACATTCGATATACTGCGGCGCGAAAGAAGCGAGCAGATGGTGTTTCGCGGACATCGTTTTTAGTATGTAATGAAGTTCGGATGGCGGGCTTCAACTCTTAAGGTCGATTGATTGGGACACGCTTCAGGAGGATAAGATGGCAAGCCGGGATTCGGTGCTTCATCATCGTTGCAGCAGAACGATCACAGCCCTTTGCGCGGTGGCAGCAATCGTGATGCTCGGCCTCAGCGGAAACTCTCTCGCCTGGCTAAGCCAATCCGGTCCCGTCCCACAGATCAATTCGGACAGCGCCGTTTACGATTCAGAGGGCGGTCGACTCATCGTCAAAGGGCAAAATTTTCAGAAGGGCGCGACTGTTGACCTCCGGAACGCAACCGGTCCTATCAGCTTTAGCCGGGCGAAAGTAAAGGGCTCAACCAAGCTCATCATCAACGACGTCTTAGCCGCACAGATTAGCGATGGTATCGATATTGCGGTCACCAATCCCGACGGCATCACGTCGTCGATGGTTCATATCACGGTCGCGATCACCGCCGACGACAGCAAACTCACCGCGGATGACGTAAAGAAGATAATCTCTCAGGCAGTCGCTCAAGCCGACGCAAGCGGACTGAAGGTTACCATTGCGGTCACCGACAAAGAAGGAAACGTCCTCGGCGTTTTCAAAATGACTGGCGCCCGCAATGACATAACAATAGGGATAGGGACCAGATGCGCAGCAGGCAATAGTCTCAACAATCCAAATTGTGGACTCGAGGGGATCCGACTGGGCCCGCCAGTTGTGCCCGATGGAACCGTGCCTGCAGCGATATCGAAGGCAGGTACCGCGGGAGTGCTGAGCACCGCCGGCGGAGCCTTCGATCCGCGCATTGCGAACTTCCTCTTGCAAGAACACATACAC
>CAZOOE010000117.1:8996-14363 GCA_964581275.1 uncultured Clostridia bacterium | reverse complement strand
AACCCTGAACTCTGAACCCTGCACTTTGAACTCTGAACCCTACCCTGACCCCCTAAACCCTGAGCAGCCGAACCTCTGGGCTTTGGCGCTTGGACCGGGCTTTGTTATCATGCGCGCGATATGCGAGGATTCGCGTTGGCGTTGGTGAGGCGGCTGCTGATAATCATTCCCGTTCTGTGGGCCGTCGTAACGCTAGTCTTCCTTCTAATTCACATAGTGCCGGGCGACCCGGCTCGCCAGCTCGTTGGCGAAAACGCTACCGAAGAACAATACCAGATCGCACGCGCGGAGCTCGGCCTGGACAGGTCACTCGGATCACAATATGTCGATTACTGGCGGGGTCTTGTGCGCGGGGACTGGGGCACAAACCCTGTTACCAAACAACCGGTGCTCAGCCGCATCACCTCGCGGTATCCGGCTACGATCAAGCTCGCGCTCGCCGCGATGTTTATCGCCACCCTCGTTTCGATTCCGCTCGGGGTCACCGCCGCTACTCATCGCGGGAGTGTTGTCGATAGCCTGTCAACGCTCATCGCCCTGCTGGGAATATCTCTTCCAAGCTTCGCCCTCGGGCCTCTCCTCGTTCTTCTCTTTTCCGTAAACCTCGGAGTGACGCCGGTGTCCGGGGCGGGAGGGCTCGACAACCTGATCCTGCCGGCGGTGACTCTGGGTGCCGCGATGTCCGCGATTCTCACTCGCATCGTTCGATCGAGCGTCCTCGAAGAGTTGAACGAAGACTACGTGCGCACCGCCCGCGCTAAGGGCCTGCCAGAGCGGACAGTGATCTACAAGCACGTCTTGAAGAACGGGCTCATACCGGTGGTGACGGTTCTTGGACTCCAGTTCGGAGTATTGCTGGCAGGAGCGATAATCACCGAGCGAGTCTTCTCGTGGCCCGGAGTAGGAAGCCTGCTGGTTGATAGCATCAGCGAGCGCGACTACAAGCTCACCCAAGGTTGCATACTGGTGATCGCGGCGACTTATGTGCTGGTCAACACCGCGACGGATATTGTGTATCGATTCCTCGATCCGAGGATCAAAGTTGGTTGAAATAGGTCTTATTCGTCCTATCAGTCATATTGGTCCTATTGATGAATAGAATATCCAAATTTGGAATCGCCGTCGCCTCGATGTTGGTTCTTATGGCGGCGCTGTCGCCGCTGCTCGCTTCATGGGAACGAGTGCAGAGTCAGGATCTGGTCGCGCGGCTCGACTCGCCGGATCGTGTTCACCCGATGGGCCGCGATCAACTCGGCCGCGACGAACTGGCTCGCATCATCTACGGCGCGAGAGTCTCGATGCTCGTGGGCCTTTCCGTCGTTACCATATCATCTATGGTAGGTGTGTTGATTGGAGCGTTCTCGGGCTACGCAGGCGGCTGGACCGATCGAATCGTGTCGGGCTTTCTGTTTAACGTCTTCTTGTCATTCCCCGGGATACTGCTTGCGATCGCCATGGTCGCGTTCCTGGGGCCGAGCCTTAAGAACCTAATCGTCGCGCTGTCGGTGATCGGCTGGGTCGGCTATGCGCGATTGATGCGAGCCCAGGTTCTCAAGGTTCGCGAATACGATTTCGTAACTGCCGCTCGAGCGCTGGGGGCGAGCAATGTTCGCATACTGCTCAAGCACATTCTGCCCAACTCGATTCAGCCGTTGATCGTTCAGGCCTCGCTTGGAATGGCCGGTGCGATACTCGCGGAAGCGGGGATGAGCTTTCTTGGATTAGGCGTGCCCGAACCGATCCCTTCGTGGGGCAAGATGATCGACGACTCGCGCGAGTTCTGGTTCACCGCTCCTCATCTGTTCATCTTTCCCGGAGTGATGATCGCGCTATCGGTGCTGGCGTTCAACTTTATCGGCGACGGTTTGACGGAGAAGCTCGATCCGAGGCAGCAACCACGATGAGAATCGGACACCGAATTAACACCACATGTTGACTATCTCTTCCTTAGCTCCGCTTCGCATCGGGCTATCTGTCTTGTAAGCTGGTCCGGCGAGCAGGCTGCGCTAGGGTGTACGCCCTGCTTTACCAAATTGTTGTTCATATCGAGCGCGCGTTGGTAGGCGGAGCGGGCATCCTGCCAATGACGTCGTCGCTCGCTTGCTGACAGTTTTGGGCTTACGGCGGCAGCGGCATGTGTCTCTCCGATCGAGCAGTAATCCTCCGATATGCTAGCCTTGTCCGCTGGCGAGCTCACGGATATCGTAGCCTCCCTTATCTCGAGACTCTTTTTGAGGTATTGAAGGGCGCCTTCGAAATCCTCGGATTCGAGCAGAATATTGGCCATCCTGGTATAAATCGGTCCGAGCGCGGACCGTGCGCGTTGGTCCTTTGGGTCAGCAGCGCAAAGCTCCTCGCGGATCGCCATTGATTCGCGGGCGAACTTCAGGGCGCCCGGATAATCTTTGGACTTGCGATAGATCAACGCGAGATCACTCAGTGTGTAAGACATGTCGAGCCGCATGCTTGCATTGTCAGGATGACGTGCGATCAGGGCTCTTTCGATATCGAGCGCCCGGTTATAGTTCTCGGCGGCTGCGGCAAGGTCACCGGTGGTAATTAGTATGGCTCCAACCTTCTTGCAAGCGAGCGCGAGGTCGTGCTTATTGGTGTCTGCCGCCGTACCCGATTCAGCTAGAGTCTGATAGATCGACTGCATTTTTCGGTAGTTCGCAAGAGCGCCGGCAAAGTCGCCAGAGCCTGACGAGTATTGCCCCACATACTGGTAGCTCAAACCGGCCGCCATCAGAAGACGTCCGTTGTTTGGATCTGCCGCCAACAGGCTTTCGAGAATTGCTTGTCCTTTGAGCGCGGATTCAAGTCTTTCCGGGCCTGCCAACACCGAGCTTAGACGACTGTAACTTTCCGCCAAATCGACCTGGTCCTCCACAGTTGCAGCTGGGGAAGAAATCAGTGATTCGCGGATGGCAATAGCTTTCCGGAGGCTTTCGGCCGCGCCCACCTTGTCACCGACGTTCGAGGCGCCGGGCACTCCCTGAATCTCCGCCAGCTTGTGATAGGCCTCTCCAAGCTCGCGTTGAAGCGACGGATCATCCGACGACTCATCTGCAAGGCTGTTTAGATACTCAAGGGATTCGGTAACAACAAGCTGACGCGCTGCGGTGGCTCCAGCAAGATTCTTGATGGCGTCGTGAAACGTGAACATGAATGAGTGCGCAAGCTCACGAACCTCATTGAATCGCTTTTCTGCCCTTGCTCGTTGTCGATTCGCGATTACCGTTTGGCGTGCGATGCCCGCTACACCGAGTGCCAGCAGTAAGACTATGATCGCTGCAGCGCTTATTCCAAGTTTATTTCTGCGTACGAATTTTCCGGAGCGATATGAAAACGTATCCTTACGCGCAAGCACCGGGAGGCCGTCAAGGTAGCGGCGAAGGTCTTCCGAGAATTGTTCAACTGAGCTGTATCGTCGCTGGGGTTCTTTGCGCATCGCCTTGAGAACGATGTTGTCCAGATCGCCTGCTAACTGGCGTCGCAACCTATCGGGTTGTGAGTCTCGCGCTTTACTGACCGCTTCGGGCGTTACGCTCGTCTCCCCGGTCGATGTGTTGGTCGTCTCGGTGCGACCGACTGCCGTACTCGGCCTCTCCGGTTCCTGCTCGCATATCGCCCGGATCATCTCGAGCGGCGATGTTGTGGCGACGCGATAAGGACGATGACCACACAGGAGTTCGTATAACATTACTCCTAGCGAGTAAGTATCGCTGGACGTAGTGATAGTCTCGCCCCGAACTTGTTCCGGACTCGCATACTCGGGGGTCATCACTCGCGATGTGGCCAGGGATGCTTCCCCAAAACTTGCCGAGGCGACGATCAGTTTCGCGATTCCGAAGTCGAGAAGCTTTACCGTTCCGTCTTCAGTTACAAGTATGTTACTCGGCTTGAGGTCTCGATGGACCACCAAATTCTGGTGCGAGTAGTGAACCGCCGAGCACACATCGCGAAACAATCTCAGCCTCTCGTCTGTGCTCAACCTGTGCGCGTCGCAGTGGTCCCTGATCGGTTTCCCGTCGATATATTCCATCACGAAGTACGGAGAACCGTCTTCGGTTGTGCCTCCATCCAGAAGCCGCGCGATATTAGGATGATCGAGACTCGCAAGTATCTGGCGCTCGTTTCGAAAGCGGCGGGTTATTGACTCGTTATCTAACTCGGCTTTGATCAGCTTAACCGCTACGAGCTTTCGAAATTGCTCATCCGCGCGGGACGCCAGATAGACTGAGCCCATCCCGCCGCGTCCAATTTCTCGGACCAGTTCATATGCGCCGACTAATCGGCCGATCATCTTGTCTGGACCCTGCTCATCGCTCGATGCGCTTGTGGTGACGTCGGGAAGACCTTCAATAAACGACCCGGCTTGATCGTGGGCGTCAAGCAGCGACTCGATCTCCGCCACGAGCAAATCATCCCCGTTGCATCGAGATCTGATGAACGCAGCCCGTTCAGCCGCCGGTTGTTCGGCCGCCTCGGCAAAAATAGGTTTGATTAGCGACCATCGATCGGGTTGCATTAGTCGCCTCCCGGGGCCGTAGCGGCGTGTAAAGTTCTAACTCAACTCTCGAAAGAGCCATGCTTTGGCCAGCGCCCACTCACGTTTGACGGTAGCCGGTGAGACACCGATGGCCTCTGCCGTTTCCTCGATGGAGAGCCCGCCGAAGAACTTACACTCAACGATCTGGCACTGTTGCTGGTCAAATGACCCCAGTTCCTCGAGGGCGCGGTCTAAGGCTACAAGATCCAGACGGCCGCTGCCGTCCGGCAGATCACTCACGTCCGTTAAGTCGACTTTGTAATTCCCTTTTCCTCGCTTGGCGGCGTTTCTTGCGCGAGCGCGCTCGACCAGGATGCGGCGCATGGTGGTCGCGGCAATGCCAAAAAACTGAGCGCGGTTTTGCCAGTGTACGCCGCTCTGGTCGACCAACCGAATGTAGGCCTCATTCACCAGCGCTGTTGGTTGGAGTGTGTTGTCGGTTCTCTCGCGCCGGAAATATCGCTTGGCGATGCGATGGAGCTCGTCATAGATCACCGGCATCAAGCGATCCAGCGCCTCTCGGTCGCCCCCACTCCACTGGATTAACATGCTGGTTATGTCTTCAGGAGCGTGACTCATGGTAACCGTCATCGCCTCTCTAAAAATGGTAGCGGGGTATGGCGAAGACTACTACTGCGACCGTAACCAAGTCAACGCGGGTGAGCGTCAGATTTTCGCGCGCATACTCACCATCGTGAGGCGTGGGTCCGTGATGCTCTGGCCTTCGGCGCCTGGCACTTTATGCATACCCACCTCGTGAGAGGTGGGTATGCAGCATCGGAAGGGTGCGCGGCGCGTCCCGTAGGCTACAGCAT
>CAZOOE010000117.1:0-8896 GCA_964581275.1 uncultured Clostridia bacterium | reverse complement strand
GAACCCACCTCTCACGAGGTGGGTATGCAGCATTGGAAGGGTGCGCGGCTCGGTCCGTAGGCTACAGCATCACGAACCCACCTCTCACGAGGTGGGTATGCAGCATTGGAAGGGTGCGCGGCTCGGTCTCGTAGGCTACAGCATCATGAACCCACCTCTCACGAGGTGGGTATGCAGCATTGGGAGGCCTCGTGGCGGTCCCGTAGGCCAAAGCATTACGAACGCGCCTCTCACGAAGTGCGTATGCGCGAAAACCTGATGCGCATCCAATTCAACGCCATCAAACGCCGTATCGAGAGGGTCACTCTGCTCCATTTCACGAAGCGATAAAAGGTCGTTCGGCCTTTAGTCTTTGTTTCTATCCGGCGCCGTCACTCGCAAACCCGATCTGAGCCACTTTCGCCGCTTCTTGCGCATTAAGAAATAGGAGGACGTTAGCCAGAACAGACTGCCTGAAACGATGTTGGGTGTGTTCCAAATCAACGCCCTCAACAGTGCTGCTAAACCGGAGGTGCTGATGATCGAAATAGTGAAAAGGCGAGGCGTGATCCTTTCTTACTACGTCGTGACGTACGGCGGCGAGGTCGTTCATTTCGACTTCGACGCCCGCGACGTGTGGAAGTTCACCAGCCAGGCAAGCGCGAAGCTTGCGTGGATGTCGGATGCGCGGCAACGATTCATGCCAGGCGGATGTGGCCGCGTTCGCCTGCCGTCTGGATCCCGATTGAAAGCAGCATGACGAATCTCTTCACAACGGGGTGAGTTTAGAGACGATCGACCCAGCCACTCTATACACAACAACAACGTTGAAATCGAAGGGGTGGAGTCGGACCGTGTCGCCGTTGTCCTCCTCAATGCAGGCCCTGAGCCAATTTCGTCGCGTCTCGCGCATTAAGGAATAGGGCGCGCCCCCGGTTTCAGGACCACTCTATGCCCAAGTCTCGCGGTCCGAGGAGGACCATGAAACACACGACCAACTCCCTTTCAAGCAATTATACGGCGGAGGGGCCGAGGAACAAAACGTTAGTTATAAGATGGGTTTGGAGGCCAAGTGTTGAGAAAGAGCAGGGGCACCGAAACCGAAACGACGCTCGAGATTCACGAGGTGCCCAGTGCTCGGGAGATTGGTTATGATCACTATCGGCATCGTCACGTTGAGCACCGTCGGGTTGGTCGCTCTCCTTCATCATCAGTCGAAGGTGCGCCGCCACCGTGCATTTGTTCGTCGGCTCTATAGCCAGTTCGACTAAAAGAGCAATTGACAAAGAGTCAGGCTCCGAATGCCTCTTTGTTGACGACGTAGGGCATCCTTGAAGGATCGTCACTGTGCCGGCCTTCTATCGCGTCGATCACGGCTTGTACGCAGCGGCCTGCCATACCGACTTCCGGGTCGGGTGAAAGCCTGGTCTCGCGAGTGCCGGAAGCAAAGTGATGAAACAATCGCAACCGGTCTCTAAGCTTCGGATCGCGTAAGGGGCTATCGAGCGGTAGGGGCTCGTTCTCGTACACGTCAAGCGCCGCACCCACGATCTCGCCGCCCAACAGCGCGTGGTACAAGGCATTCTCGTCGACTACCGGCCCTCGCGAGCTGTTGATCAAGTAGGCGGTCTTCTTCATTCGACGAAACGCTTCCGCGTTCATCAAGTGGTATGTCGGAGTGACCGACTCACCTCGCAACAACAACGGCACATGCAAGCTTACGTAGTCAGCCCTTGCTAGCGACTCAGAGAAGGAGACGTAACGGGCCACTCGCAGCCTTTTTGAGAAACCGGCTTCAAACCTCAGACGCATCTCGCGCCCCACGAATCCGACAAACTTCTCATCGCGAAATTCGGAATCGTAAAGAAGAAGGTCTACGTCAAGCCCGATGCATTTTTTCGCGAACGCTTTTCCAATGCGACCTGTTCCGATTACCGCGACCGTCTTGCCTGTGATTTCGTCGCCAAGGAACGGATGATACGGATGCCACGAGACCCACTTGTTCTCTTCGACAAGCTTCTCGGACGAGTAAAGCCTGCGCGACACGGCGCCCATCATGAAGAAAGCGAATTCGGCGGTGGCTTCAGTGAGCACGTCAGCCGTATTGGAGAACGGGATCCGATAACGGTTCGCTGCCGCGCGATCGATGTTGTCAAAACCGACGGCGATCTGAGCGACGATCCGAAGCGTGCCTGAGCCTGAGGCAAAAACCTCTTCATCAATTGGATCTCGGAGCGTCGTTATCAGCGCGTCGATCCCTCCCGATACCTTTTCCACGATGAGCGATTTGGGTGGAGGCTCGGTCTCCGCGTAGACTTCAACTTCGTAACCAAGTTCAACCAGGCGGTCGAGCGCCTCGCGCCCAATATCCGCAGTCGCAAACACTCTGATCATCTTGTCGGCCATAACCAACCGCCGAAACTCGACAGCCCGCCGATCTTATTCCTCGCTGCCGATGCGATCAAGTTGACAGTCCTTGCGGGTGCAGCGCGATTTCAACCGGTAAAGACGCTCCCGGCACAATCGTTAGATCGGGGAAGCACGTCCTCGCGGATCTGTCCGTCTTGGCGGATCTCTGCGTCTTGGCGGATCTCTGCGTCTTGGCGGCCTTTGCGACTTCGCGCGAAGATGGACTTCAAAAAGCAGTTCTAGCGCAAAGACGCCGAGATCCGCCAAGACGCATCGAACTGGCGCTTCCGGCGTCGTAATCATCAACCAAGCAATGGCGAGAAGGCTCTTCCCCGGCGAGAGCGCGTTGGGCAAGAGACTGTCGGCAGGGCCGACATCGCGGCCGCTCGAGATCGTCGGCGTCGCGGGCGACATCAAGCATCACGATCTGACAGAGGACCCGATCCCTCATTTCGACTTACCTTCGTTGCAGAGAGGGTACGCCGCTTACACCAATATCGTCATCCGAGTGAGGGGAAACGCCGCCGAATCAATCTCAGCCGTGCGTGACGAACTGCGCGCGCTCGATTCCTCGCTGCCGGTCTCGGACATCAAGACGATGTCCGAACAGATCGTGCGATGCGCTGGCCGCAACGCGTTTGGCATCGACGCTAGTTGGAGTCTTCGGCATGGTGGCGCTGCTGCTGGCGGCGATCGGTCTCTACGGTGTAATGGCCTATGCGGTGGCGCAGCGCACACGCGAGATCGGCGTGCGAATGGCGCTGGGAGCGCAGATGAGCGACGTGTTGACGCTGGTGATCAAGGACGGAATCAGACTGACGATTCTTGGACTTGCGATTGGGCTGGGGGCGGCTTACACACTGACTCGGATGGTTGCGAGTTTCCTATATGGAGTGAGCCCTACCGACCCCGCGACTTTCGCGATAATCTCGCTGGTGCTGGCAGGAGTGGCTGTGGGAGCCTGTTTCCTGCCTGCTCGCCGCGCCACGAAGGTAGATCCAATGGTAGCGCTGAGATACGAATAGGTTTAGGGTTCAGGGTTTCTGGTTTGTGGTTCCTGATTTTTGTTGGAGCCCACGACTCGAACATTGAACCTTACACTCAAACTAAAACAAGAAACCACACGCCAGAGACCCTGAATCCTAGACCCTTCATTGATGGTTCAAGAGCCACGCTTCGATTTCCTCTTTGAACTGCGGCTTGCCAATGCAATTCAAATGACCGGCGTCCTTGATCTCAATAATCGGCCAGTTGCTTCGGATCTGCTCGAGAGGCGTAACGTAAAGCCTCATCGTCGGATCGCGATCTCCGACAATTATTTCAACCGGAACATTGATCGCTCTCAATTCCGCTTCGCTCAAAGCCAACTTGCCGAGAGTGTGTGCGCAAACCGAGGGCGCACTGCTTCCTTGCCGCTCAGGCATTCGCTCCCAGATGTTTTGCAAAGCGCTGCCTTCTCGAAGCCACCCCATCCCGGCGACTATTCCGCTGAGCACCCGGTCTTGATGCTTAGCCATGAACTTCATCGCGATCATGCCGCCCATCGAATAGCCGACTATATGAGCTCTTTTGATGTTGAAGTGGTCAAGCAGCCTTACGACGTCCTCGACCATCTCGATTCCATATGCCGCTTCGCTTGTGGGCTTGTCTGACTCACCGTGACCGGGTAAGTCCAAAGCGATGACCTGATATTTCGCCGAAAGCCTGCTGATGACGCCGGGCATCTGCCAATTCATTCTGATGCTTGAGTGGAGCCCGTGTAGGAGCACGACGGGCTGGCCTTTACCTTCGACGATGTAGTGGAGTCTCACACCGCGTGAGTCAAACGTCTGCGCCGGTACGGGGATCGCCAAGCCAACCAGAAACAGGAAACCAGGAACGAGGAACCGCCTTCGCGTTGGGGACATAGCTCGCTCGGAATTGTGGCTACCCATAGTCCGAGTTAAGACGACGTGACGACCGAGTCAGTTTGATTATCTCTTTGGGAAACAGCCAGTCTAAACGATATGGGTTAATGACAGAAACACAACGAAAGTCAGCTCATACTGATGGTAGCGGCAGGAACAGTCTTATCTACGGCTCCTGGCTCATAAAGATCTGGTTCCCGTAGAGATCTTCGAACAGAACTCCGGTGCCCCAGGGTCCAGCCTGCGGTTCCCCCTGAAATCTCACACCAAGAGACTTCATGCGGTTGTAGTCGCTCAAGCAGTCAATTGTGTCCAATCCCAGGAGCGCGAAACTGCCGCCTTGCCTGCCAACCAGAGCCTGATCGGCATCGGTCTTGGCCAGCTCCAGAGCAATGGTGACGTCCGATTGATTCGGAAGCGCGAGAGTGACCCAACGGCTCTCCCCGAACGCCTTGTCCTCAATCAACTCGAAGCCAATTTTCTGAGTGTAGAACTGAATCGTTGCATCATAGTCTTTGACCAACAGGCTGAAAATCTTGATCTTGTTCATTGTCGCGGCTCTCCTTTTTTTGTTTTCTTTCGATCCGCAGCCATTCTAGTCGGGTTCGAGCGAAGGTAATTGTAAAAACACGACATTGTCGCGATCGTGAAGAACCGCCTGTAGCTCTCGCATCTCTGCCGCGAATTCTCCCGGGGTTTTTTCGGCAAAGTCTTTGAAGTCGCGTATGAAGTGGGCCTGATCCGAGTATCCGAATTCATAGGCCAGGTCGGTTAGACTGGTATCCGGGTCAAACATCAGCCGCTTGCGAATCTCTTCAAAGCGAATCGTGCGTGCAAGCGTCTTAGGTGAAACACCGACCACATCGTGGAATCGTCGCTCCAACTGTCGACTGGAGACGTTGAGATGCTCGGCGAGTTCGGCCACTCTGAACTGACCCTTCTGGTGATGGAGCAACTTCGCGGCCGCCTGGATTTCTTTCAGATCAAATGACCCGGTCAGGAGCTTACCGATCAAGAAATCTTCCACTATTCCGACAGCACCGTCATAGTCACTCGCTTGAACTTTCGGCTCGATCTTGTTTGCGAGCTCACGCCATTCCTGGCCAAGTGTTATCGCCAGGTTGTCGGGGGTTTGCGGCGGAATGGCGAGGAACGGAATAGTTCCCCAGGCATAAAACCTTGTCGACACGATCTTGACCGTCCCGCTGGATCGAAACAGCAGAGGCTTCCTCTGCAGACCCACAAGGAACGCCGCCGGCATTTCACGATCGGGCGCGCCGAGTGTTTGCAAGACGTACGGTGCCCCGAAGTTGAGAATCAGCTCGACAAACGCATCGGGCGTCACCTCCTCGTTGGGATCCTCTGGTGTATAGTCTCGTTCCAGAATCCAAAAACACTTCACATAATCCTGTAGCGACGAGTGAGGTAGGACTTCTAGGTATTTCATCTTTCCTTAACTATCCAGCATGATTGTCGCCTTCCCGAGAATTGACACCTCAACCCAGCCGCTCAAAGCAGGCCACCTCGCTGATCGTCAATATCATGATTGCCTCCTGTTCTTGCGAACCTGTTCGATCTCGGCGCGCAACGCGTCGAGATCCTCGTCGGTCCAGGTCTCATGTTTAAGCAACGCCGTCACGGTGTGGCCTGGTGAACCTCCGAAAAAGGTCCGGACGAGTTTGTTTATGGCGTTTCGCTGCGCAGCGGCGCGCGATTTGGTGGGAGAGTAGACGTAACGCAATCCCTCCTCGCGATGCCTAATAAAACCCTTTGCCTCGAGCTTCGCCAGCATGGCGCGCACCGCTGAGTAGCTTGGGGGGTCGGAAAGCCCTGCGCGGACATCCTCGGCTGACGCGCTGTCTCCGAGCGCAAAAATGGCGTCCATGATCTCGCGCTCGCGACGAGTCAACTTTTCGTGGGGTGGTGATGCCATCGTTTTTCCTCGCGTTCGTCCTTCTCCTATGTGCTACGCACGTAGCGTAGTGCTACGAACGTAGCATTGTCAAGAACTTTTTTTAGCTCCTCTTCAATCCTTGGCTGAAGGAGGATTGGACAAAGCGATTCGTCCGCCCATGCCCTCGAGGGACGATCAACCGGGGTGATCTTCGGCGTTTACGGTATTGGGAAACCCAAGTCCCGCAAGCGACCAATCTAAGAATCTTGTAAGCAAAGCTAGAAGGTAAGTAGCGACTCTTCAACAACCTACGAGCGCCACCGCACTGGCACGGCGCTTGGTATCGAATGACGAACGGCTAAGGGGCGGGGACACGATTTCTAAGGCGGAATGGCCGAATCTCGAATTGCGAACTTGATATGAACAGACACTATGATTCGTGACCTTCTTCAAGACACCCGCTATGGCGCACGCATGCTCCGCAAGAGTCCGGGGCTGACGTCCGTTGCCGTGCTCTCTCTGGCGCTGGGCATCGGGGCTATCAGCACCATATTTAGCTTTGTTAACGGAATCATGCTCAGGCCGCTTCCGTATCAACAGCCCGAACGGCTCGTGATAGTCGATGAGACCGCACTCAAACAAGGCATCACCTCGTTTAGCGTCTCATACCCCAACTATCTCGACTGGCGAGAACAGAGTCACTCCTTCGAAGACATCGCCTGCTACGACACTGGAGGATTCAATATCGGCGCAAGTGGGGCCGGAGCGGGAGAACCCGAACAGCTCAAAGGCGCGTTTGTCAATCAAGGCCTCTTCGAGATCCTCGGCGTAACCCCGATCCTGGGCCGTACGTTCACCGCCGATGAAGATCAGCCCGATCACGATCTGGTAGTCATCCTGAGCTACGGGCTATGGCAGCGCCGCTTTGCTGGCGACCCGGGCGTACTCGGTCAGACGGTGTCGCTCAACAATCGCCCTCGAGTGGTAATCGGCGTTATGCCAAAGGGATTTCAGTTTCCTGAGGTAGCGGAAGCCTGGGGCCCGTTGGCGCTCACGCCCAAAATCTACACGCGCACCGATCACGGTCTGCAAGCGATCGCGCGCTTGAAGCCGGGCGTCACTCTCGAACAAGCGCAAGCGGAGATGACTAACATCGCGGCGAACATCGAAGCGCAGAATCCGGTCACCAACGAGGGCCTGAGCGTGAGCCTGACAAGTTTGCGCACGGGTCTGGTTGGTGACTACAAAAAGGCACTGCTGATTCTACTTGGGGTAGTCGGGTTTGTGTTGCTGATTGCCTGTGTGAATGTAGCTAACTTGCTGCTCGCTCGCGCAACCGCACGTCAGAAAGAGATTGCGATCCGTGCGGCGCTCGGCGCGAATCGCAGGCGCATCTTTAGACAATTGCTCACCGAGAGTTTGCTGCTCGGTCTGATAGGTGGAGCGATCGGATTGGTGCTGGCGTTGTACGGAATGGACCTGTTGCTCGCGGCGATCCCGATCGACATTCCGTTTTGGATGAAATTCGATCTCGATGGCCGAGTTTTCGGCTTCACGGCGGCGTGCTCGCTGCTGACCGGTTTTGTATTCGGCACGGTTCCCGCGATTGAAGCTTCGAATCCCGATTTGAACGAAACACTCAAGGAAGGCGGTCGTACCGGATCGGGTGCTGGTCGTGGTCGTCTTCGAAGTCTGTTGGTAGTCGCCGAGATCGCAATCTCGCTGGTCCTGCTGGTTGGCGCCGGTTTGATGATGCGCAGCTTTATCAGCCTGCAGAACGTAAAGGCGGGGATCAATCCAGAAGGCGTGTTCACATTTAGTATCGGGCTGCCTGGAGCTAAGTATCGCAAACCAGAACAGCGGTTGGCGTTTTTCAACCAGTTGCTCGAGCGAGTGAGAGCACTGCCAGGCGTGCAATACGCAGGGTCCAACTCCGGGTTGCCTCTCGCTGGAAACAATTGGGGTCGAAGCCTGACTGTCGAAGGCTTCCCGGTGTTGTCGGTTGGAGAAGCGCCGTCGATCAATCACTGCGTGATCAGTCCGAGCTACTTCGCCGCGATGGGGATTCCAATTCTGAAGGGGCGAGACTTCGACGATAGAGATACGAAGGACTCTTCGAAGGTCACGATCATCGACGAGCGACTGGCGCGAGAGTACTGGCCCAATGAAGATCCGCTTGGCAAGCGCATCCGCTTTGGGCCGCCCGAGGACAACGAGCCTTGGCATACGATCGTCGGCGTAGTTGGCGAGGTTCGTCACCAACGGCTCGACGCGCAAACACGCAAGTCGGTCTACCTGCCTTTCGCTCAGATTCCGATCGGCGGATCGAGTCTCGCGATTCGAACCAGCCGGCCTGAGAACCTGATCGGCGCGGTGCGCAATCAAGTGAAGGAACTCGATTCCGATCTTCCGATCACTCGTGCAATGTCGATGACCGACGTCGTAGCGCGATCGGTCTGGCAGCCGCGACTATACACCGCGTTGTTCGGGGTGTTCGCGGCGGTGGCGTTGATTCTAGCAACGGTTGGAATCTACGGCGTGATGTCGTATGCGGTGACGCAGCGCACGCGCGAGATCGGGCTTCGAATGGCGCTTGGCGCTCAGAGGCAAGATGTGTTGATGCTGGTGGTCCGGCAAGGCGTTGTCGTCGCCGCGCTTGGAGTTGGAGTCGGGCTTGTAGCGGCGATTGGGTTGACGCGATTGATGT
>CAZOOE010000116.1:11921-14417 GCA_964581275.1 uncultured Clostridia bacterium | reverse complement strand
TTTTAGTTTCTGCCAACAGGCATGTAGTGGAATTCGAGTGCGGTTTAAGACAAGGTTAGCCATCGTCGTCTTTTTTACGATAATTGCTTTTTATGCTTTCGTTGGCAGCTTCATGTCGAAGTCGGGCCAGGTGGTCGCCCGCGGAAGCCAGTACGGCCAGCTTCAGATATTCGACGAAGTGCTCAGCCACATCATCCGCGACTACGTCGATCAACCTGATCTTGAGAAGGTCAGGATCGGCAGCCTGCGCGGGCTCGCCGAAGGGCTCGATCCGTACAGCGCTTACCTGACGTCGGAGCAGGTTAAGCAGTACGATCCAAAGGCGACTCGCGCTGAGACCGGGCTGCTGCTCTCGAAGGTTGGCGGATACGCCTACACCGTCGCGGTGCTCAAGGGCTCGCCTGCGGAGCAGGCGGGCATCCGCTCGGGGGACTTCATCGAATACGTAGGCAAGGTTCCATCCCGCGATTTGAGCCTGTATGACATCGAGCAACTCCTCAGCGGTCAACCGGGAACCTCGGCCGAGGTGCGAATACTGCACCAGGGCCAATCGCACAAGGTGATTCTCACACGCGCCAAGATTGTTCAGCCCGCTCTAGAGGCGCGCATGGAAGAGCCGGGAGTTGGGTACATCAGAATCACAACCCTCGCTGACGGAAAAGCGGCGGAAGTGAAAACGGCCCTGAACGATTTGGTCTCGAAAGGCGCACAGAAGATCGTGCTGGATTTGCGAGGCACTGCCAACGGCAAACTGCAAGAAGGAGTCGCGGTGGCGAATCTGTTCGCAGGCTCCGGAACAATCGCCAGAGTGCTCGGCAAGGGCGAGAAAGAAACTGAAACCTTCGCCGCTGATGCGAGCAAGGTTGTGTTCAACGGCCCGCTCGCTGTTGTGATCGATCGGAGTACCGCGGGACCTGCCGAGGTGATCGCCGCCGCAGTGCGCGATCAGAAGCGGGGTGAACTGGTCGGCGAGAGAACCTTCGGAGCCGGCTCCGACCAGCAAATGTTTAGACTCTCAGATGAGGGCGCGTTGCTGATAACCATTGCGAAGTACGCGCCGGCCGCCGGTAAAGCTTTCATGGAGGAACCCATAAACCCGACGGTCAAGGTTGACCGCCCGGTTGAAGCGGAGGTCATTCTGCCTGACGGCGATGACGACGACGACACCGAGGATAAGCCCGAGCAGCAACAGCCGCAGGTGACGCCTCCGAAGCCGGTACAACCGGTTGAGGACATTCAACTAAAGAAGGCCTTCGAAATAATCAAGCAGACACCTCTGAAGGCTCAGGCCGCCCAGAAGCGCGCTGCGATGAAGGCTCCGATTCCCGACACTGTCGCCCACGATGTCCGCATCACGACTTAAGGATTTGGTCTGAGAGTCGAAAGACAGGACTAAAAAGCCGCTTCCCTCGAAGCGGCTTTTTCTTTGAATTCTTGAAGGCGACCCTAACCTCTTAGCATGTTTCTCAGGACGAACCACATGTTGGCGGGACGCTCGGCCAGCCGGCGCATGAAATACGGATACCAGTAGCGCCCGTAAGGGACATACACCCGCATGCGGTAACCTTCGCGGACCAACTTCTCTTGCAGATCGCGCCTAATGCCGTACAGCATCTGGAACTCAAACTTATCAGTCGGAATCGTTCGCTTCTTCGCGAACTGAATCGTTGCCGCGATCATGTTTTCATCGTGAGTGGCTATTCCGTGGTATGCGTCAGAGGTCAACAGTAGCTTTGTGAGCTTTATGTAGTTCGCATCGACGTCGGCTTTTTTTGGAAACGCCACTAGAGGCGGCTCTTTGTACGCGCCCTTACACAGTCGAATCCTGGCGCCAAGTCCCAACAATTCCTCAACATCCTTCTCGCTGCGATAGAGATACGCCTGAATAACTATGCCCACGTTTTCAAATTCTGCCCTCAGCCGCTTGAACACCTCGAGTGTCGGGTCGATCTTCGTTGAGTCTTCCATGTCGATGCGAACAAAGTTGTTATAGCGGAGCGCGGCCTCGACGATCTTCCGCGTGTTGGCGTAGCAGAGGTCCTGACTGACGTCCAGTCCAAGCTGCGTCAGCTTGACCGACACGTTCGAGTTGAGGCCGCTTTCATCGATGCTGTCGAGCACGCGCAAGTATTCGTTCACCTCGGTGCGAGTCTCGATTTCGGAAGTGATCGACTCGCCGAGATGATCGAAGGAGGCACTGATTCCCTGGCCGTTCAGGTGACGGATAGCTTCAACTGCGTCTGCCAGTGCCTCGCCTGCCACGAATCTGTGGGTCACGTTGTTGAAGGACTGGAAGCGAGTGAGAAACTTTTTGAAGCGGTCGCTTGTTGATAAGTAGAGGAAGATTGATTTCATGCCATCAATTCGCGGCCGACTCGCGTCAGCGCGAAGCTCTGAGCATAAACTACGTCGCAATTTGAATCAAATCCGGGTGTGTCAGTGGTGCGCGTCAGGATTTGCGCATAGCCACACGCGTCAGCGGTGGGTACTTGATGT
>CAZOOE010000116.1:11627-11821 GCA_964581275.1 uncultured Clostridia bacterium | reverse complement strand
TGAGCATACCCGCACGCGTCAGCGGTGGGTACTTGATGTTGCAACCTACAGATAGCGTCGTCTGACAAGGGGCCCGCAGGCGACAGCCTTGGGCTGCTCGTGCTCGAGGCCTCTTTGGAGGGCCACTCGCAGAATACCGATACCAGCCCGACTCTTCGCCGACGCCAAGTCGCTTGCAACAGCGTGAACCTCCC
>CAZOOE010000116.1:0-11527 GCA_964581275.1 uncultured Clostridia bacterium | reverse complement strand
ACCGCTGCCGCGTGTGGGCATCTTGAACCAGGAGCGATTCTGTAGGCTGCAGCGTGAACCTCCCACCGCTGCCGCGTGTGGGCATCTTGAACCAGGAGCGATTCTGTAGGCTGCAGCGTCAAGTTCCCACCGCTGCCGCGTGTGGGCATCCGCAAAAACCTGCCGCGCACCCGTGCGTCGGTGGTTCGGTCTCGAATCAATAGCCCGACAGACTGTGTTTGACGATTGCAACGACCAGGTAAGCCTTATTACTCCCTGTAAAGGCAATCGAGTGTTACAACAGTTCGAGTTTTGCCAGTTCGATTCCGCTGTGTGTATAATCTTAACGAATCCAGCCGGAGCGTTATGGAACGTGAAGAGAAGACGATTTTCCAGGAGCATCTCAAGCGCGCAGGGCTCAAGCGGACAACTCAGCGTGACTTGATTCTCGATGTATTCCTGGATACCGAAGGGCACGTCTCAAGCGAGGATTTGTACTCGATCGTCAAAGCCAAGGACCCGTCGGTCGGGTTCACGACCGTGTATCGCACGTTAAAGCTCCTCAAGGAGTGCGGCCTGGCCCGCGAGCTCGAATTCCACGACGGGCGGATGCTGTACGAGCACGACTACAAGCACACACATCACGACCATTTGATTTGCACCGGCTGCGGGGCGTTGATCGAGTTTTATAGTGAACAGATCGAGCACCTGCAAGATGAGATCGCTCGCCGCTACCGGTTCAAGCCGCTTCATCACAGCCATCGAATATTCGGAATCTGCGTCGACTGCCAGAAAACTCAAAAGTCCGCAGCCGCGAAAGCTCGTGCTTCCTCGAAATAAAACTGATGAACGGTGCGGCGCTTTACAACAGTCCATTCCCGTCCGAGTCACACCACGATCCGACCGACGGCGAGGTCCAGAGAATCGTTTCTCGGCCTCAGTTCGCCGTCCGCCACACAGTAACCGCAAGCTGCGAGTTCCATCCGCACTCGCATTCCGCGTTCACTGTGACCGCAGTGCTGGCGGGCCGGATGTCGGTCACCATCGGCGAGCGCCGCTACGAGTTGTCCGGCGGAGAAATAGCGCTGATCAACATAGGGCAAAGCCACTCGGCTCATGCACCGGAAGTCGAGTTCCTCTCAATCGGCGTAAGCCCGGTCCTGGTAAGTGAACTTGTCGCCGAGATCGGGGTCCTGCGCGCTTCGGCGGACATAGTCTTTCGGGACAACGTCATAACAGACGAGACCATCACGCGGCTTGCTCGTGGAATGGTCAGGGAGATCTCTGCTCAGGAGCTTGGGCATGCAGCCATGCTCGATGCGTTGGTGCGTCAGGTTGTGATTCAACTGCTCCGGTGTCACCTTACCGTGAGAAAGTCGGATCAGATCGAACTGTCACGCGCTGGTCTGGTGGACCGGCGTCTACGACGAGCGATTGAGTTCATGCACGATAACTATGGACGCGAGATCGCTCTCGAAGAGATCGCTTCCGCGGCCTATCTTTCGGAATATCACTTCGCTCGGCTCTTCAAACAAATCAGCGGCGTTACACCTCACGTATACCTCTCCAACCTCCGGCTGGAGCGCGCCCGCAAGCTGCTGGCGGAGACGGCACTTCCGATAAGCGAGATCGCATCGGTCGTCGGTTACCAGAGTCAAAGCCACTTTACAAAGATGTTCAAATCAGTTACCGGCGTCACTCCTCGGGCGTACCGTGAAGCTGCTAAGGGACCCGGTCCGGCATTCTGAGGCCTAGCTGGATTCTTGATAGCCTTATTTTGACGCGTGTATACTCAAACACGCGACTAGTCCCGCATCTGACTGTCACGAACCTTAAGAAGTGTCTACACGCATCCCAAACAAGACCGCTTACACCAACCGAGTTTGTGGACGACTGTTGCTCGCGGCGTTGCTGCTGTCTACCCTCCCAGAAAAGGCGCATCTCGCAACCCGGCAGGGTGCGAGTCAGGGCGCGGGCGGTGCCATCATCGGTGTGATTCAAGACGACCGGGGAGCTCCTCTGGCTAACGCCAAGGTTACTCTCACTTCCGGCGATCTGTTATCGACAAAGGGTACCCAGGCAGACGGCAAGTTTGAATTTCGCGATCTCCGGCCGGCACAGTATCGCATCACCGTCGACGCTGCCCGGTTCCGGAAGGCGTCGGTCAACATCGCCCTCCGCCCCGATGAGACGTTTGCCACTCCGCCAATCAAGCTCACACCCTCGTCGTTGCACGTCGCGGTACTGGACGCCAGCAGCCAGCCGCTCGCTGGGGTGACCGTCAGTCTCTACGCCAAGGAACGCGCTTCGGTCGGCGCGCTCGCGGCGCGTAGCGTGACCGACGAGTACGGCGACGCCTACTTCGGAAGGCTGGCTCCCGGGTCATTTCAACTGAGCGCGGCGCTGCGAGGTTACGATGAATACCGGAACGATGTTTTTATTTCATCAGGCATCACCACCGAGTTCCCGCTTCAACTAACGGTAGCGCCGGTTATTCCGATAAACGAGAAGGCGGTCTCACGCTACACCGTTCCCAATCTGCCGTCTAAGAATGTTCAGGCGGTGCTGCAGGACAGCGAGGGCTGGATGTGGTTTGGCACCGACAAAGGTGTCGCCCGGTTTAACGGCGCCGATTTCAAATCATCGGCGGTCGCGGGATCGGCCCTCGAACAACTGGCTGGAGAGGATGTGCGCTCGATCGCAGAAGATCGGACCGGAACGATTTGGCTCGCGACTTCGCGAAGCGTGCGGCGAATCACGAAGAACGGCGAGAGTGCCGGACCCGCGTTCGATGTGCAAGATCCTCGCCAGGTCTTCGTCGATTCGGGGGGCACGGTTTGGGTCGCCGGATCTCATGGTCTTTCCAATTACGATGGACGCGGGCTCATTCTCTTCGCCCATTCGCGCGAATTGCCCTCCGCTGATGTGAGAGCGCTTGCCGAAGACAAGAGCGGCGGTATCTGGATCGCCACTGCAAACGGCGTGTCGATCCTCGAGGGCGACAAGCTCGCTTCGTTCCAAAGCTGGCGCGAATCGCGCGGCGCGCGGACTCAAACCGACGAGCAGACCGGGATCGTCGACGCCGGAGGCTTATTTGTGGACGACGCCGGGAGGATGTGGTTAGCGACCTCGAGTGACATCCTGCTGGTCGACAAGGGCAGCGTGCAGCGGCCGGCCATAGAAGCGATGCGAAGCGCGAACGGCGCGCGTAGCGGAAGTCCGCGGGCGATAGGCGAAGACGGCGCCGGAAGGATGTGGTTCGCGCTCGAAGCAGGAGGAGTGGTTGTTTTCGATCCGGCGAGACGCGAATCTCAGAGAGTCAACTTTCTCGACCGCGATCACGTGGCCGCAATCTTCATCGGCCGCGAGGGTAACGTCTGGTTCGCAACCGACAACGGCGTGATCGGCTCCGATTTCTACTCCTTTGTTAGCGTACCAACGAGCCGGGGACTTGCAGATAACGACGTACAACAGGTGGTGGTCGCGCGCGGCGTCCCAGGCGCGCGCGGTCGGAACAGCTTGTGGTTCTTGACGCTTGGCGGTGTTTCCCGGCTTGAAGGCGAGCGAATCGTTCCAGTCGAAGGGTTCCGCTCGGGCATCAGCGTGCAGGCAGTCGCGTTCGACCGATGGGGCTCAGCGTGGTTTGCTACCGACCAGGGAGGACTCAGATGGACCGGAGAGACTCTCACACAGTTCAACGAAGGCAGCGGGCTCGCTTCAAACAACGTTCAGTGGGTCAGTGCTCTGGACGGCGGCTCGGCAATTGTTTTCGCGACCACCCGTGGCGCTTCCGTGTTTCGAAACGGTTCGTTGCACAGCATTGAGGCACTCGCCGGTTACGATGTGCGGCATGTGTTCGAGGACAACGACGGTCGAATTTGGTTTGCAACGGCTCACGGCGTACTAACTGTCGACCGCCAGAATGATAGCGACGAACTGATTGATACCTCGCGAGGGCTGGCGGATAACGACGTCCGTTGGATCACGCGATTTAATGACAACTTGCTCATCGCGACTCGCGCAGGCATCCAGGCCTACACCAGATCGGTGTTCGCCACGATCGATCCCGAGCCCACCAACACCATGTTCGTCGATCGCGACGGCTATCTGTGGTCTGGGACCGACGAGGGGCGGGTCAAGAAACTGCTTGAGTTTGGCGGACACACGCTCTCGACGGTTTATTCGGGTGAACCTCATGCGTTGACCGGTAACCGGATTAATTCGATCTCGCAAGATACCGACGGTCGCATTTGGATCGCCACCAATAAAGGAGTGGTGCGGCATATTCCGGTTGAGATCGCACCCCTGTCTCAGATTTCGCTCGAAGTGGATGGCCAGACTCAGCAAGTCTCGGAGTCTGGCTCTTACGACGTTTCCTATGGGCGGCACCGGCTGACTTTTCATTTTAGTGCTGCCTGCGCGAGCGGGCCGGCGCGCTATGTGTATCGCATCGACTCTGGAGATCGTCAGCCGCCCTGGGAGGTGTTGCCAATGCAGCAGGGGGCGGAGCGCGATGTGTCGCGCATGGACCTCGACGAAGGCGCACACACGTTTGAGCTGATCGCGTTGAACCGGGACCTCTACGGCGCGAATGCCCCGGTGGCGACCTTGTCGGTGCGGGTGGGCTTGCCTTTCTGGAAGAGCTGGTGGTTTTATGCGCTGACGATCGCGGTCATAGGACTGGCTCTGGGAGCCGCCTTTGCGGTACGCAGGTTTGGGGACCGTGAATATGTGCTACCCAAAGAATTGCGAAGCTACGTTCCGATCGAGCCGAACCCGTTCATCGTCGGTAACCCGATCCGCACCGAGAAAATGTTCTATGGCCGCGAAGACGACTTCCGCTACGTCCGAACTAAGCTCGAGGGCACGAGCCAGGGAGTGGTGATCGTTTTTTGTGGTGAGAGGCGTGCTGGTAAGAGTTCGATCCTCTATCAAGTTGCGGGCGGCAGGTTGGGCGAGCGGTTTATTCCGGTGTTTGTCGATCTTCAGGAAATGGTGATCGCGTCTGATTCGGAGTTCTTCGCGCGCATTTCCCGCGCGATTGCCGAGTCGGTCGCTCGGGCAGACAGCGGCGCGGAAATTGAGCCCGCCGCGGCGGCAAACACAGTCGGGACTCCTGAGGGCGTTGCGATGATAAGCAGCGGGTCCGCGGGTACCGCAGGCAAGACGGCTCTGACGCACACGACCAAGATCGCCGTACCTCAGTTCGACGGCAGAAATCCCTATCCGGTGTTCCTCGATTTCTTGGATGAAGTGCTGGACTCGATCGGGGGCCGCACTCTGCTAATACTGATGGACGAGTACGAACTGCTTGAAGGCAAGGTCGATGAGGGTAAGCTTTCGAATGAACTGTTTACATTTCTGGCCGGGCTGATGGATAACAAGGAGCGACTTGCACTCATCTTCACCGGGTCTCGCAGGCTTGAAGAGAGAGATCGAAAGTATTGGCGAGAACTCCTGAGAAGATCGCTGTTCCGCAAGATCGGTTTTCTGTCCGAAAAGGACACCGTGAGATTGATCACTGAGCCGGTTGTAGGCCGTGTCGTCTATGGGCGGGGCGTTATGGACGTCATCTATCGACTGACCGCCGGCCAGCCGTTCTACACCCAGGTAATCTGTCAGAATGTTGTGGATTTCATGAACGAGCACCGCCAGAACTGGGTCACGGTAGCGGATTTAGGACAGGTGATCACGGACATCGTCGACAACCCGCTCCCGCAGATGATCTATTCGTGGGATGCGTTGTCGGACGACGAGAAGCTCGGCCTGTCGCTGCTGGGTGAGGTGCTGGCGGACGGGATCGGTTATGCGACCGCCGGGGAGCTGCGCGGTTCGGTGAAGGCGAACGACTATCCGGTGAACCTCTCTGAGAACACGATACGGCTGACGCTTGAAGAGATGTTCCGCCGCGAGTTGCTGGAGAAGGACCCCACCGATGGATTCAGATTCAAGATCGATCTGTTTCGGCTTTGGATCCGGCGATCACATTCGATCTGGCAAGTGGTGAAAGAAGTAAGGACGCTTTAGAATCAAAGACTGATGCGCGAATGGCGCGAATCCTAGGTGATCGAATTTGTTGGGGTTTGCTGATGAAATGGCGCGTAATCCATACCTGAATCGAGTGGCGATCAAGGACCCGACGCAGTTCTTCGGGCGTGCGCGCGAGGTATCCAAGATCTTTTCGCGCATCGGCGCGTCGCGGCCGCAGTCTATCTCGGTCGTCGGCGAGCGGCGTATCGGGAAGTCGTCGCTGCTCAATTTCATAAACCATCCAGAGGTCCGAAACCGTTTGCTGGACCGGTCTGAGTCCTATGCCTTCGCGTTTATCGACCTTCAGCAGAAGCGAGGTCTGACGCTCACCGAGTTCTTCAAGGAGCTGTTCGCGCTTCTTGCGAAAGAGACCGGTGACAAGGCGCTCTCCAGGCTACAGCCTTCAGTGGACGCGTTGCGCGAAGTGCTCGAGGGCTTTCGTCGCGATGGTCGCAAGCTCGTCGTGTTGTTCGACGAGTTCGATGCCATCACCACCAATCGAGCCTTTGACCTGGAGTTCTACTCGTTACTTCGATCGATCGCCAACAACTATGACGTTGCTTACGTGACCAGCTCCGCGCGCGACCTTCAGGAACTGTGTCACACCCAGTTAATCGCCGACTCGCCGTTCTTCAATATCTTTACCAACGTCTTCCTGCGCTCGCTGACCCGTACGGAATCGCTGGAGCTGATCACCCGGCCTTCGGCGGAGGCGGGTGTGCCGCTTGAAGGCTACGCCCGCCGGATAGTAGAGATCGCAGGTTACTTCCCATACTTCTTGCAGATCGCCTGCTCAGCCTATTTCGATTACCTCCTGGAGAACGATGGGAAGCTCGATCGGGAAGAAGTCGAAGGGACGTTTCTGGACGAGGCAAAAGGGCAATTCCGCTTCATCTGGGATCACTTGAGCGACAGCTTCCGCCGCTCGATTCGCGAATCCATTGAGAATGGCCGGGTCGAGAAAGAGCACGAACACATTTACGAGGATTTGAAGCGCGCGGGCTACTTTATCCAGGATGACCGGGGGCCTCGCATTTTTTCGACGCTGTTTTCAAGTGTGATATCGAGACCGCGTATCATCACCACCGAGTTGCGGGAGACCGACCGAGCGGCAATGGCCGTTCATGATGGCAAGACCGAGAAGGTCGCGGCGCCGCCGCTGATAGAACCGGATGGGCATATCGGGAGGTTCCAGATACGGCGTTCACTTGGCGCGGGCGGTATGGGCGAGATCTTCGAGTCGTACGACACCGAGCTTCAGCGCACGGTTGCCATCAAGGTGCTCGCGTCGAAACATATCGAAGACGAAACGATGAAGCAACGGTTTCTGAGAGAGGCCCGAATGGCATCACAGCTCAATCACCCAAACATCGCGACGATTCACGAAATCGGCGAGGCCGCGGGCAATCCATATATCGTGATGGAGTACGTGGAGGGGCAGACGCTTTCGCAACGACTGGATGTTGGCGCGCTTGCGCTGAATGAGATCCTCGAGATCGGCGTGCAGTCTGCCGAGGCGCTGGCGGAAGCGCACGAGCGTGGAGTGGTCCATCGAGATATCAAGTCTTCGAACATAATGATAACGCCTCGCGGCAAGGTTAAGGTGCTGGATTTTGGTCTTGCGAAGCCCTTGCCGGTTCTCAACCGGGCTTCCAGCAAAGCGCGTCTGACTGAATCGGGGGTACTGTTGGGAACGGTGAGCTACATGTCACCGGAGCAGGCGACGGGGCGCGGGGAAGTGACCCACGTGGCGGACATATTCTCGCTTGGTGTTGTGTTGTACGAGATGACCACGGGGCGTCTGCCCTTCGACGGCGAAACTTACTTTCAAACGATCGAAGCGATCAAGAAGCGCGCGCCTTCGGCTATCAAGAAGCACCGCAAAGACGCACCCGACTCGCTAGTCTCGGTCATCGAGCGCATGCTGAAGAAAGATGTTGCCGAGCGATATCAGTCGGCCGGAGAAATAGCTCGCGATTTGCAAGCCGTCTCAAAGCAACAGTCATGAGCGAACTGATCTACCCAAGCGACCAGCCTGACTATCAGGGGGTAGCGGCTGGTCCTTCTTCTTTGTGGTGCTCAGGACTGATCGATATCTCGTCATCGTAGTGTGACTCGCGCGTGAACAAAACAAAACCGACCCCGACGATCACCAGCACGAGCACCAGAACTATGACGAGAAAATACCACGGCAGGTTCGATGCGTTGGGGTTGTTGCGATCGCGGCCTCCAATCGCCAGCAACACGAATGGACCGACCACCGCCCCAACCAGCCCGGCCACCAGCGCTATCCTGTCGACCACTCCTTCCTGAGGCACTTTCAGGTGCCAGCCCCAATATGCTCCTATTGCGCCCGCGATCAGCGCAGCAACCGCGAAGACCACGCCCCGCCGTATGTCGCTGAGCAAATATCCGCTCACGAACTGTCCTTTGTTGCCGGTTGGAAGCGCGGTATACACCAACGTGGTCAGAACCAGCGTTGCCACCGCGACTATCAGCGCGTCCACCACACGGAGCTCTTCGGTCAGCCAGCCGATCACAAAGGCCCCGACTAAAAATGCGCCGAGTGCTGCACCAAAAGCGACGGCCGCTGCGGTGTCCGACACCACATCCGCTGCGCTTGCCCTGTTGCTGTACGCGATACCGGTGAAGATCAGGGAGATGATGACTTGGAGCCCAAAAGTAACGCCCAGGCCTACGAGAATCCACTTGATGCGGTCTTTCATATTGAGCCTCCTTATGGCGGGCACGACTGGTCGCAACCCGGCAATGCCCCGCCGATGCCAAATCTAGGAGAGGTCGTTTCCCTCGTAGCGCTGTGGTCGAAATGAGAACGCTTTAGGTTTCCCAGTGCTGGGAATTCTTGCGGCTCACGGATCGGATCTGACAGGTTGATGAATGCTATTAGCACCGCTCGCCTCCCAGCCCTTCTCTTGACGCCATCTTAGTCCCGCTGCTTGTTAGTGTCAAAGCAGATGGTTGGGTTGCAGATCCAATTGCGCCGGCGAGGCGCACCGAATTACTATTGACCATGAGTCTGAAAACCGTAAATCGCATTTTCATTCTCTCCCCTGCGAACTGCGCCGGAACCCGAGCGCGGTTGCTGATGTCCGAGCAGAGTACCTTTCCACTTGCAAGGCAACTTCGCGATCGCGGCGCCAGCCTGGGAACGATCTTCAGCTTCATGAGCGGCCTCTACTTTCGAGGCAAGCTGGCTTATGCGAGCTCATTTACTAACCCGCCATTGGATTTGCCTGGAACGCTGATAGTGACTCCGGGAAGCGGTTTGCGAGCGCATGAGGAAATTCTTACGCTCGACGAGCTAAAAGAAATCGCCCGAGTCGAGGTCGATGAGCAAAACCCTCGCTACCGCAAACCGCTCGAGCGAGATGCGCGCCGAGTCGCGAAATCCATATCGGTTTCCTGCGAAGCGGTATTCCTCGGAAGCGTCGCAACTTCAAAGTATCTCGGCATCCTCGGTGGTGCCTTTCGCGAGCGGCTGCGCTTCCCGGCCGCGTTCGTCGGACGCGGCGATATGAGCCGGGGAGGACTTATGCTGAGGTGCGTGGAGAAAGGTGAGGAACTTGCATACGTTGGATTAGCGGAGGCGGCGCGTCGAGGTCCGCGGCCACCGAAGCTGCCCAAACTAAAATGAGTTATGGCGGATAAGGATCGGAACGCACTCCGGCGCCGATTCGTTCAGGAGTTTTATCACAAGTTTCTATCTCAAGTTTTCAAGGTGGGGCCAGGCATGCGAAATTGCCATATCAGTCTAGCTTTCCCCGAGTGCAAGTTTCGAGCAAGTTCAAGTTTGGGGTCAGGCATGCGAAATTGCCATATCAGGCTGGCTTTCCCCGAAGCCTCTTCCACACCTCCCTCACCAACGCGCTCATCTGCGGAGACTCAGCCATCTTCTTCCTCGCCGACTCATATCTTCGACTCACCGCCGAACTCTCCAGACCAATCTCCTTCGCCAAGCCGGCGTTCGTTGCCCCTCCCTCTCGACCCACATATACCAGCGCTTCTTTTACCAACACTATGCTCGCGCTTTTCCCAGGCCCGCAAAAATCGCTCCGCCTCATCCCGGCCGCCATCTCAACTGCCTGTACTAGCCTTCTTAAATCAAATTCATCGCCAGCACGGCGTTTGGCCCTCGCAGCTACTCGCAGCTAACGCTGCGGTTCCCAATCCGGTGGATCGTCGAGTCCACAAATTCCCCGCCGCCTAGGATTCTTCCGTCTTCCGCGCGGTAAAACTCCTCCTGCTGTCCTAGCTTCATTCCGGCGCGCACAAACTTCTGATATGTCTCCTTGGCTAGTTGTTTTCTACAAGAATGGCAATACTACAAGAATGGCAATATAGCATGCCTGACCCCACCAAGAATCTACAGAAGCCTGACCCCTTTTCACGTTAAAGAGCAAATGTCAACAAAGGCAAGCCTGACCCCTATCGAGACCCGAGTTCTGGCCGTGGGCTTACCACAGAGGTTAGTTTACTCCGGCCAGCCGCAGACCTACGACCAACGCAGATGACAACAGATAACCGATGCCGGTATAGAAGAGCAGTTGCAGACCCGCAAGACGCCAGGAATTGGTTTCACTCCGCACCACCGAGACAGTGGACAGGCATTGCAGCGAGAAAAAGAAAAAGACGATCAGGCCGAGGATAGTAGAGGTGGTGAATATCCTTCGATTTGAGCCTGAGAAAGTTGCCGTGCGCATGTTCTCGAGCAAACCAGCTTGCTGCGAGTCCGGATTGCCGCCGACGTGAAAGACAATCGCCATTGTGCTGACAAAGACCTCGCGCGCGGCAAATGCTGAGATCAAACCAACCCCTACTCGCCAATCGATTCCCATTGGGCGAAGCGCAGGCTCCAGCGTCTGGCCGAGCTGACCCGCGAACGAATGATCCAGGTCGCTGGTTGCGATCACTGGCGCCCGTGAGGTGTTAGCCTGAGCCTGATGCGAGCCGAGCCCGAAGTGTGACAACAGCCACAAACACGCCGAAATCACCACGATCGGCGTACCAGCACGGCGGAGATAAGAGGATGATCTTGACCAGGTCATTCTGAACGTCGGCTTCAACAAAGGCTTTCGATAGACCGGCATCTCCATAGCGAGGAGCGAGGCGGAACGCTTGCGCAGAATGAATCTGCTAATCAACCCGGCTACCAAAGCGCCGACTAACAAGCTGGAGACATAGATCAAGCCAAGCGCAAGACCGGCTTTCCACGCGGCGCCCGGCAGCAGCGCGCCAAGCAAAAGCGCATACACCGGAAGCCTTGCGCTGCAGCTCATCAGCGGCAGAATCCAAATGGTCAGCAGCCGCTCGCGCCGCGACGGAATCGTGCGTGCGGCCAGTACTGCCGGGATCGCACAGGCAAACCCCGATAGCATTGGAACAAAGGACCGGCCGTGCAGACCAAGGTAAGAAAGTGGGCGATCGACCAGCGCGGCGCCGCGGGCCAGATAGCCGGAATCTTCAAGCAGCGTCATCAAGAAAAAGAGAATCACTATTT
>CAZOOE010000115.1:0-14418 GCA_964581275.1 uncultured Clostridia bacterium | reverse complement strand
GCGCGTGGAGGTATGTGTCCGCTTTGCCGTACAGCTTATTGAGCGTTGAAGTTATTTGGTCTGGCCTGTCCTCGCTTGGTATCCCGCGTGGGTTTCCGCCTGTTCGACCCGGTTCATATACGACTGGAGGTCTTGGCGCTTGACCGACCTCAATTCTTGGTGCGTTTGGCTTTGGAATTCCGGTTGGGGTAGGATCGGGCCCGCCAAAGTCCGGGGGAAGGGGTATTCTCCCGTCGATGTCGAACGGCGTCTTACCTTTCGGATGCTCGCTCTCCTGTCGCCGTGCGTCCGCCGCAATCCACCACCTTGTATCGAAGCGGACAACATAAATCACAGCGCTGACCTCCTCAGCCATCCTGGTAGTGCCCTCCGATGACGCTTCGATGCTGCGCATATCGACGCCGTCGGTGAACAGAATGACCGCACGACGGCCGTCGAGGTCTTTCAACTGATCGAGGGCGCGGGCGACTGCTTCGTAGAGTAACTTGCCAAAGCCAGATTCCGTTCCTCTGATGGCTTTCTCCAGCTCCTGACGATCCTGAGAGAAATCGGTCAGCTGCCGGACTTCGTTATCGAATGAGATGATCATCATCCGATCACCCGGTCTGAGCTGTTTTGTGAAATCCACTGCGGCGTTCTGGATCGCTTTGAGGCGGTCTTGGGCACTGTTTGAGGTATCCAAAACAAGCACGGCGTTGAAGGACTGCTGGACGGCGGCGAAGAAGGAAATATTCTGCCTCTTGCCGTCCTCCGAAACCGTGAAATCATTTCTAGACAGATCGGATACGAACTTTCCGCTGCGGTCTGTCACCACCGCAGGAACCTGCACGAGAGATGCGCTCAGCCGGACTGGATCTTCCGCAGTCGGCTTTTGTGGATCTTGTGAGGGCTTGCGGAGAGCGGCGAGGGCGAATTCCTGGCTAGCGGTGGCCAACAAGAGAAAGGAGGCATATGCCGCCAAGCGACATCGATTCATCCTTCGCTTTTTTGCCATCATGCCCTCGAAGAGCTTCCCTGCCTGCTGAACGACCGTTTTATAGATTTTTGCAGCGAGGAACCAGAAATCTATGCGCGATACTCGTCAACTCCTACCCATGGCCGATCGACTTTACTATCGACTTAACGAGGTCGGCAGCGTTATACACTTTGGGCTGGACAATTCTTTTCAAGCCGTGGTTCGCGGCTGCCTCTGCGGTAAGCGGTCCTATACACGCGGCTAGCATGCCTCCCAGGAGATCGGATAGATCGGTCAGTCCGACAAGTTCAGAGAAGTTCGAGACGGTTGACGAACTGGTAAAGGTTATCGCATCAATCGGGTTTTCCTTTAAGAGTCGGATGATGCTTCCAGCGTCGACGTCTGGTTTAACCGTTTGATATGTCTCGACGGCGTCCACTTTCGCACCCAGGCTCGGCAGACAGGCTGGCAAAATCTCCCTCGCGACTCGAACCCGAGGTATAAGGAACCTCAGGCCTCTGATATTCTCATCGCCCCCAAGATAATCGACTATTGCCGCCACGGCACCTTCGCCCCTTGAGTCGGAGGAAGTTAAGTGCGCGACCTGGCCGGCGGCCTCAACTGCTCGCGCCGTCGCCGGGCCGATCGCACAGATCACATGTCGCGCGAGTGCCTGGCAGCCATCGAGTCGCTTTTGGTTTAGACGGTTAAAGAAGAAGGTCGCGCCGTTTGCGCTTGTAAAGACGAGCCAATCATATTTCTGGAGGTTTCCAATCGAAGCATCTAGCGGTGCCCAACTGGTTGGCGCTACGATCTCGATAGTTGGGCAATGGATTACCGTGGCCCCAAGCGCTTCGAGTTGCTCGGTGATCTCTAGGGACTGCGCGCGAGCCCTGGTGACCAGTATTGTCTTCGACTGCAACGGCGCACGCTCTGATCTCGGCCAATCAGGCCGGTCCGGATCATTTTTATTAATTTCGCTCGAAGGCATCAGATGCTCTTTGGGTTTCAATTTGTTAAACGCAGCAAATTATATGTTTACGGCTTCGAGCCTTGCAAGGGGATCAGTTGGTTCCAAGCTAAATTAAGAAATGGCGGAGTTTCGTTGTCGGCGCACCGAGGTGCACGAGGATTGGGGCGACACACGAACACTAAGTCCGTGCAAGTGGCCCATTTAGATACTCTTGGCAGACAATTCGCGCGGATTTGACAAGCAGGTTTAGTTTATTCTGGCTCTCCCGGCAACCGAGGTATTTCCTTGACTTGCCGATGAATTATTGATATAAAACAACCCATAAACTGGCGTATGCGCAGGATTTAAAGGGAGAGCTAGTTCATTCTCAACTCCGAGGAAACTGATGAGCAGCCTTATCACTAAAGCGACCAAGAGGAGCTTTTCGGCGTCCAAGAAGATCCGCGCTACGAAAGGCAAGAAGGCTCCTTCGCGAAAGCCAAAGCGACCAGGCAGGATCACCGCCGCCCCGAAGGCAAAGAAGGCACCGGTCGGAAAAAAGATTCTACCGGCCAAGAAGAGCAAACGAACGGTTTCCGCCAAGAAGCCGAGTAGCCGTCCAGTCAAGAAAGTTTTGCTAAAGAAAAAGGCCGCTTCGCCGGCCAAGAAGAGCAAATTGGTGGTCTCAAAGAAGCATTCGCGCACTAAGCCGGCGCCGAAGTTGACAGTGGTTAGAAGGAGAGCGGCAAAGCCACAATCCCAGAAAGCTCTGCTGGCCAGGCGACGAGCGCTCGTTCCCAGACCCCTCCCTGCGCCGCCCAAGAAGCCTCCCTCACCCGGCACTTTAGCTGCTGTCCGTGCGTTTGAGCAAGCACTGCGTTCGTTCAATCGTCAGGACTTCGCTCCGGCGAAATCGGCGTTCTCGAGTTTGCTCGCAAAGTTTACCGAACAGGCTGAGATCGTCGCGCGAGCCCGTACGTATCTGGCCATCTGCGAGCAACGTCTCGCCCGCTCTCCGTCGGTGCCGCGGAATCCGGATGCGCTCTACAACCAGGGAGTGTTCCTCCTCAACAAGGGTGACACTCCGGAAGCGATCGAGCTCTTCGAGAAGGCGCTCAAGGTAGAACCTCGGGCCGATCATGTCTACTATTCGCTTGCTGCCGCTCATGCCCGCCTCAACGATGCTGCCAAGGCGATCGAGGCGCTGCGTCGCGCGATCAGGATTCGTCCTGTACAGCGATCGCACGCGCGGCGAGACCTTGACTTTGCCAGCCTTCACACAAACGAAGACTTCCAACAGCTAACTGGGTTTGGCTTCGACCTTAGCGACGAGTAAACTGACGCGGTCGATAGCCGGTTGTCTTACTATGAAAGAAGTGGTCTCAGGGTTGAAGATTGTCTCGGTTGGGGGAGGAACGGGACTCTCGAGGCTTCTTTCCGGGTTGAAGGCATTCGTTGGGAAAGAATCCCTCACAAACCTGAGTTCTGGTCAATGGATCGAGACGCTGACGGCGGTCGTAACTGTCACCGATGATGGAGGAAGCTCGGGCCGACTCCGTGAGGAATTCCAAATACTCCCCCCGGGCGACATTCGCAATTGCATGGCTGCGCTCGCGGAAGATGAGCATTTGCTGACCAGACTCTTCCAGTACCGCTTCGAGTCGGAGGGCGATCTCTCGGGGCACAGCTTCGGCAACCTCTTTCTGGCTGCGCTCGCTGGAGTTACCGGCGATTTTCTTGAAGCCATCAAGGTCAGCAGCGAGGTCCTGGCGATAAAGGGCAGAATCTTTCCTTCGACCGCCGAGGATGTTGCGCTGGTAGCCGAGCTCGAAGACGGACGAGTGATTCAAGGCGAGACGAATATTGTTGCGTCGCGCTCGGCAATCAAGCGATTGCGGCTGTCAAACGCCACGTGCCGGCCGCTGTCGGAAACACTGGACGCGATCAACCACGCCGACATCATCACTATCGGTCCAGGCTCGCTGTACACGTCAATAATCCCGAACCTCCTCGTGGACGGTATCGTCGATGCAATGCGGGACTCGAGCGCGCTCAAGGTGTGCATCTGCAACATAATGACCCAGCCTGGGGAGACCGATAACTTTGATGTCGAAGATCACCTGCGCGTCCTCTTTGAATACAGCCCGAATCTGGAGATCGATTCCGTCATCGTGAACACCACTCCGATCAGCGCCGAGCTACGAGAGAAGTACCTTGCCGACGGCGCGGCTCAGGTTAAATTCGATTCGCTGATGCGAGAAGTTTTCGACGACGATCTTCATCCCGTGTTCCTCGAGACCCGCAATCGCACTCACGGCTTTCAACTCGCTTGCTGCGACGTACTCTATGAAGATGGTCTGGTGCGCCACGACCCCTATAAGCTAGCGCGCCTGGTTCTGGAGATCCACGAGCGGACGGGGGCACGCGATGCGATAACCGGTCGCTAGCATTCAGCGTGGACCCCACAATTCGGATTGAGTCCTCCCGATTCTGCTACTTCTGAACAAACGTCTCTCGCGCCAACCCACAGCGTGAGAGTAGAATCAAACCGGTCTGTTTGTTTCAGCGGCTAACTTATCCCGCTCGAGGGATTAGTGCTGCCAATAGGTACCAAATAGATTGGTTACGGCTCTGACAAACGAGAATCGACCCACAGGTCGGCGCTGATCTATCGCGCAGTCCGACGGAGTGAGGATTTATGACGGACGTTATGATTCTGGCTGCCGGGTTAGGGACCCGTATGAAGTCGCGGCGCGCAAAGGTTCTACACGAGCTTGCCGGCCAGCCGCTGATCGCGCATGTGCTGCGGTCAGCCTTCGAACTGGCTCCGGAAGCCATCTTCACGATAGTCGGCCATCAAGCAGACGAGGTCGAACGCGCGGTTCGCGATCAAGCAGCACGAATGGTAGAGGCCAACCCACTCGTTTCTCCTGATCTTCAGTTTGTGATGCAGAGTGAACAGAAGGGTACCGGACACGCCGTGATGGCAGCGCAGGATCGGCTAAGGGGTCGTCGCGGTCCGGTGGTGATCGTCGCCGGGGACGCGCCTTTGATCGAGGGCAGCACCCTTAAGCACCTGTGCGCGACTCATTTGGCTGAGAAGAATGATGCGACAATGCTGACGGTGATGATGGACGATCCGACTGGATACGGCCGGATCATCCGCGATGCAGAGCACCGGCTGGTTCGATGCGTTGAGCAAAGGGATGCTTCGCCGGAGGAACTCACCATTCGCGAGGTGGGCGTCAGCATTTATTGCTTCGACGCTCAAGCGCTGCTGGGGGCGCTGGAGCGCCTGACAACCGATAACGCCCAGGGTGAGTACTACCTCACTGACGTCCCGAGGATAATACAACAGCTAGGAAAAAGGGTCGGGTTGCTGTGCCACTCGAACGCCACAGAAGTGCTGGGCGTTAACACAAGGGTCGAGCTTGCGGATCTCGAGCACAAGATCCGCACCAGAAAGCTTCGCGAGCTGATGCTTTCGGGCGTGACTCTTCTCGATCCGGCGACCACCTATATTCATCAGGGTGTCCAAATTGACCCGGACTCGGTAATCCACCCGCAAGTTGTCATCGAAGGAGCGAGTCGAATCGGTTCGGGGTGCGTTGTTCATTCATGGACGCGTCTGAAGAACGTCGATGTCGGCGAAGGAGTGACTATCCGCAATTCGTGCGTAATCGAAGACAGCGCGATTCGCGACGGAGCAACGATCGGTCCATTCGCCCGCCTCCGAGCCGGAGCGGAGATCGGAGAAAAAGCGCGCATTGGCAATTTCGTTGAAGTGAAGAAGTCGAAAATAGGCCGAGGTACAAAGGCTTCGCATCTAACCTATTTGGGCGATGCGACACTCGGCGAGCGCATAAATATAGGCGCGGGCACCGTGACGTGCAACTACGACGGCGTTCGCAAGAACGAAACCGTCATCGAGGACGATGTGAAGATCGGGAGCGATACTATGCTGATTGCGCCGGTCCGGGTTGGGCGCGGATCAGTAACCGGGGCGGGCAGCGTGGTCACCAACGATGTACCACCCGATTCGCTGGTAGCCGGTGTTCCCGCGGTCGTCAAGAAGAAGCTGAAGTAAGCGGAGCATGGAGTTCAGTCTTCAACCTGGTGTTTGCCTTCGTCTCTAAGAACGCGGGCTAAAGCCTGAACCCCGTGCTTTGCAAAGGAAGGGATAAGCAGATGTGCGGAATAGTCGGCTACGTAGGAGATAAGCAAGTCGTCGGAGTGATTCTCGACGGACTCAAGAAGCTTGAATATCGAGGCTACGATTCGGCCGGCATCGCGGTGGTGGACGAGAATTCGACTCTGACCATTCGCCGCGCGGAAGGCAAGTTACGCAATCTCGAAGAAGCGATTCGGCTGAGACCCCTCGACGGCGCCTACGGAATAGGGCATACGCGATGGGCGACGCACGGGCGGCCTACTGAAGAGAATGCGCATCCTCATCGCGATTGTTCGGGCCGCGTGGTTGTAGTTCACAACGGGATCATCGAGAACTTCCTGCCGCTCAAGCGCAGGCTCCAGGCTGAAGACCATATGTTTGTCACCGAGACGGATACCGAGGTGATCGCCCATCTCATCGAGAAGTATCTCGATGAGGGCGAACCCACCCTTGACGCGGCGGTGCGCCGCGCGGTCGCTGATTTGCGCGGCATCTATGCGCTGGCGATCATGTCGTCGGCCGAGCCGGAGAAGATCGTAGCGGTGAGACAGGGACCGCCGATCGTTATCGGTCTCGGACAAAACGAATACTTTGTTGCGTCCGACGTGCCCCCGGTGCTCTATCATACTCGTGATGTGTTTTACCTCGGCGACGGTGAGATCGCGGTGCTTACGCGCGACGGCGTGACCGTTACCGACTTCGAAGGCAATCCGGTTTCTCCCGACGTCCAGCGAATCACCTGGGACCCAATCGCCGCGGAGAAGGGCGGATTCAAGCACTACATGTTGAAGGAGATTTACGAGCAGCCCCGCGCGGCTCGGGACACAATCATCGGCCGAGTTTCGCAGACGACTGGCCGCGTGTATCTCGACGAGATGGAAATCAGCGAAGCCGAGTTCCGTCAGTTCACATCCATAAAGGCCATCGCTTGCGGCACCAGCTTACACGCCGCCATGGCGGGGAAATACATGCTTGAAGAGCTGGCACGCATTCCAGTCGAGGTCGACTACGCGTCGGAGTTTCGGTATCGTGATCCGATTATTGACGACAAAACCTTGATGATTGCGATCTCGCAATCCGGAGAAACCGCCGACACGCTTGCAGCGGTGCGTGAATCGAGGGACAAGGGTGCGAAGATACTCTCGATCTGCAACGTCCGTGGCTCGATGCTGACGCGCGAGTCCCATGGTACTGTGTTGACCCATGCCGGCCCCGAGATAGGGGTTGCTTCAACCAAGGCTTTTACAAGTCAGATGACAGTGCTGTACCTGCTGGCCCTGCACCTCGGACAGAAGCGCGGGGTGCTGGGCGATGAAGAATCCCTCGAGCATATCCACGCGCTCAATGGGCTCCCGGTAAAAATGGAAACGCTGTTAGGCTGCGATGAGCTGGTTGAAAAACTCGCCCGCGAGTTTCATCGAGCGCAGGATTTTCTATATCTTGGGCGCGGGATCAACTATCCGATCGCGCTCGAGGGGGCATTAAAACTCAAGGAGATCTCATATATCCATGCCGAAGGCTATCCAGCCGGTGAGATGAAGCACGGTCCCAACGCGCTGATCGATGAAGACCTCCCAGTGGTCGTCATTTGCACTCGTGATGAAACGAGCGAGGTGTCCCAGCTGCGCTACGAGAAGACGCTGTCAAACATGGTCGAGGTAAAAGCGCGCGACGGGGTGGTGATAGCCGTAGTGACCGAGGGTGACGCCGAACCTCGCGAGATAGCCGATCGAGTGATCGAGATACCGCGCGCGAGTGATCTGATCTCACCGATCCTCTCGATCATCCCGCTGCAGTTGCTGGCCTACCATATTGGGGTGCGGCGCGGGTGCGACGTCGATCAGCCTCGCAATCTCGCGAAGTCGGTGACTGTGGAGTGAATTGGAGGTTACCGCTCCATCCGCCCAATCTTGTTCAAAACCCACCTTCCACTATAATCTAGGTCTGTAGCTACTCCAGCGAGTGAGTAGGCGTTCAATGCAATCGCAACGATCATTCAAACTGCCCCCTCTCAAATTGCACACCCGGACGACTATCGTGACGTCGGTCGTTCTCGCCGGGGTCTTCGCGGTCACTGCCTACTTTTCCGACCTCGCCATCACCAAGCTGAGCGATCAGCATGATCTGCAGCAGGCTCAGTTGCTCGCAACCCGAATCGCCGATACAGTCGAGCACCATATCAAACGGCTCAAGATTCGTATCGAGCGGCGCAAGAAGACCGCACAGATTCAGGAAGAGCCCGAATCAACGACCACCATCCCGGATTGGGAAGACGTGCGCGAGGAAATCGAAGACACGATAGCCAAGAGCAACCCGCAGCTCTCCGAGGTTAGGGTCTTTCAGCGGGTCGCACCGGGTCAATGGAAAGAAGCGATCAGACTGCCTCCAGAGGCGGAACCGCTGGCCGCCGATGAGGAAAGGGCGGCTTCACAGCAAGTCGATAGCGCCCAGGTCGTTTCTGTCCGGCAGCAAGGGTCGAATCGATTGATCACCGCCAGAGCGGGAATCAATGTCGTGGACGCCGGCGGCCCAACTCATTTTGGGACGGTGAGCGTGCTTCTAACATTCGATGAGAGCCAGAGCTCGGCCGCCGAGCTCCGCCGGTTGATGTGGCCGCTTATGTTGCTGGCGATCATCTCGATCACGCTGATGACTTACTTTTTGTTCCGACATATTGTCTACAAGCCGATCGATAGCCTGCTGCTTGCAATGTCAAAGGCCGAAGAAGGTGACCTCGCAGCCGAGGTCGAACCCGGTGCGCCTGACGAAATTGGGCTTCTCACTTCGCGGTTCAATCGTATGCTGGGCCGCATACGGCAGATGACCGAGCAACTGAATCTGGAGCAGCGCCGGCTCGAAGATCGAGTTCACGAGGTTACCGGCGAAATTGCGGACCGAACAGGGCAGCTCGAAGAGGCAAACCTCCGGCTATTCGAAATGCAGCGGCAACTCACCCAACTCGAACGATTGGCCGCGGCCGGTCAGCTAGCTGCTCAGTTTGCTCATGAGGTCGGCACGCCGCTCAATCTGATATCGGGTCACGTCCAGTTGCTCCGCGCGAGGGCGCAGGATGAACGCGTTATGGTCCGTCTTGATATCATCGCGGGTCAGATCGAGAGAATCACAAACATAGTTCGATCGATGCTTGATTCGACGCGAAGGCCCGTCCCTCAGCTCGAGGCGGTCGACGTCAACTCGTTGCTCGCTCATATACTCGACGCAACTCAGCCGACGCTGGTGGCGCGCAACGTCGAGCTTCACACAGAAATGAGCCAGAGGCTTCCCACGATCGAAGCCGACCCAGATCAGCTGCAACAGGTGTTCATCAATCTGATAAACAACAGCCTCGATGCCATGCCGCTTGGCGGAAAGCTTAGCGTGTCGACCGCGCCCGGGGTCGAATCGGTAGAAATCATACTGGCTGATAGCGGTGAGGGCATCGCCAAAGATGAACTTGATCTGATCTTCGATCCCATGTTCTCAACCAAGCAAGGGCGGGGCACGGGTCTCGGGCTGACTATCGTGAAACAGATAATTTCAGAGCACAACGGACGGGTCGAAGTCGAAAGCGAGCCAGGCAGGCAAACCACATTTCGAATCATTCTGCCGGTTCACGCGTCGAGAGTTGGCAAGGACGGCACCCGAGGATCAACCGCGGATAGCGAGACGCGTATCGATGACATCGACGCGGAGCTGGCCGATAAGTGGTCCGCCAAACTGGTCGGCAAGGGCTCCACACTGGTGGATGAATGAAGCGAATTCTCGTGATAGACGATGACCTTGAAACCTGCAACTTCCTAACCGAGATTTTCGCCGAGGAAGGCTGGGACGTCGCTTCGCGTCAGACTGCGGAGGCGGCGCGAGACGCCGTCGGGAACGCTCACTTCGATCTCATTGTTAGCGACATCAACCTCGGCGGCCGCATAACCGGCGTGGCTCTGCTAAAAGAGTTCAAGGCGATTTCTCCCGCTTCAGAAGTAATCCTGATCAGCGGATTCGGCACGCTCGAAACCGCGGTCGAAGCGGTTCGCGAGGGAGCGTTCGACTACATCAGCAAACCGTTCAACGTGAATGAAGTAATCGCCACCGGACGGCGGGCACTGAAGGGCCGAGACGCCGGCGCCCCCGCAGCAGTGCTGCTCAAAGAGTACAGCGAAGCTTCCGGCTTGGTCGGTCACAGTCACAAAATGATCGAGCTATACAAGGAGATCGCGCTTGTGGCCCCTTCGCGTTCGACGGTCCTGATAACCGGCGATTCGGGAACTGGAAAGGAACTGGTCGCGCGCGCGTTGCATCGCAACAGCCCAAGAGCCCAGGCGGCCTTCGTGGCGGTCAACTGTGGGGCGATCACCGAGACGCTACTTGAGTCTGAGTTGTTCGGACACGTCAAAGGCAGCTTCACCGGCGCGACCGCCGACAAGCGCGGGCTGTTTGAAGAAGCAAACGCAGGAACAATCTTTCTGGACGAGATCGGCGAGACGAGTCTTGGGGTGCAGGTGAAGCTGCTCCGAGTGCTTCAGGAAGGCGAGATGCGAAGGGTTGGAAGCGCTCGTGCGGTTCGGGTTGATGTGCGCGTGCTTGCGGCGACAAACCGCGACCTCGAGCGCGAAGTAAAGGAGGGCCGATTCAGGGAGGATCTCTACTATCGCCTTAGTGTGGTCACACTCCGCGTCCCTCCTCTACGCGAGCGCACGGAAGACCTGCCGCTGCTGGCCGCGAATGCTCTAAGACAGGCGAGGGAAGCCGGCGCACGGGCGACCACCATTTCCGAAGAGGCTCTTGCCGCGCTGAATCAGTATGAATGGCCGGGAAATGTGCGAGAGCTCGAGAACACGATCGCGCACGCCGCGCTTTACGCGCGCGGCAATGTGATAACCCCCGAGGACCTGCCTGCAAAGATTCGGAAGGAACCTCGTCGGGCCGGACCCGAGAACAAGACGCAAGGTATGTTCAAGGACCTGCCTTCGCTTGATGAACTGGAGCGCCGTTACGTAATCCACGTGCTACAGACGGTGGGCGGCAGCCGAACCCGTGCCGCTGAAGTGTTGGGCATCGACCGCCGCACCCTCTATCGTATGGCTGAACGCTTTGGGATTAATCTAAAAGAGAGCGGCGAGTAGCGTAGAACTGAGTCATCGGCGCTACCGACATAGTTGTTATAAGCGATGGAATTTTGGCCCGCCATGTGGCTTTTTTGTTTGCTCTGACAAAACGGCCACAGCAAAGCCATTCGACTCGGCCGCTCGCCAGCACGAGCTCCGAATACTAAAGTGATTTATTCTTAGACTTATCAGAAAGGGCGACGATCGAGTGCCGAGGCACGAGCGTTGCACTACTGATTGGCGACTTGCCCCGACGAGAATAGCTCCCAAGCTATGATGTATCGAGTCTACGGCAAGAAATACCTTACGGAGGACAATAATGAAAAGGATCCTGATCAGTGCTGTATTAGCTTTGGCTCTCGCCGGAACAACTGCGTTCGCGGCCCAGAACAAGAACGCAGCCCCGAAGAAGCCAGCCATGGCAAAGCCTGCTGCGACCGGAAACGCGGGAGCGACGATGAGCGGTGGTAAGAAGAGAAGGCACCACAAGAAGAAGAAGAGCGGTTCCTCGACGATGAAGGACTCCAACACTGGTGGTGGCACCAAGAAGCCCGCAGCCAAGACCGGCAACAAGAAGTAGTTCGCAGTCTCACCACTCAATTGTTCGTGGAGCGGGTTGGCCGAGCGCCTGTGCTGACCCGCTCTAGTTTTTTGAATGTGAACCCGGGACCCTCGAGCGCGAACGTGGAACGCCGCTTGCGACGAAGAGACGCCATCGATATGCAGTGGAAGAGTAATTGGGTGGAGTAACGTCGTGAACAAGTTAGTACGAATCCTTAGCGTCATCCTCATAGCGTTTGCCCTGTCGAGCCTGGTGGTGTACCGTCTTCGGCTCTCCAGCACGTTGCGTAAATCGCGACAAAGCCACTCGGTGCGCGGTCTCGTGGAAGAGACAACAGTCATCGAGGGAGAGATTCAAACGGTGGATCCCGGCTCGAAAACCTTTACTCTGGTAAACGAAGGTGAGGAAGTGATGCTCGCCTTTGATGAGAGAACCTCGATCCTGGAATCGGGTCGACCTGTACAACCCGCATCAATCACCTCCGGCACTCCTGCAACCGTAAAGTACGCGCAGCGGGGAGGGAAGAAGTGGGCCCGACGAATCGAACTCGCGCCCGCTGAACCTCCTGACGCCTCCGATTCGTATTGACTCGCCGATTGAGCCCTCTCGACCGCCTGCTGCCGTAAGATGGCTGCGTGCGAGACTCGTCGCCTGCAACAGCTCGCTGTTGCTCGCTAGTATTGCGGGGAGGTTGTACCCCTCATGATCCCGCTGCTATATTGACTGAGCCTGCTGCGGAGACTCTCAACAGACTCTTCATCGAGGGCGCTCTCGAGGATCACGCAATGAACCATATCAGCCAGCTTTCGCGCGAGTCTGCCGCGCTCGCGGTTATCGATATGCAAGAGGCTTTTCGGGCGGTTATACCGGACTTCGGCGAGGTAGCTTCGCGCATTGCAAAAGCGGTAGACGGCATCCGGCTTCTTGAAGTTCCGGTGATATTAACCGAACAGTACCCAAAGGGACTCAAGCACACCGCCAACGAGATCGTTGCGCGACTGCCGCTGGAGGTGAAGCCGATCGAGAAGAGTTGCTTCAGCTCGTGTGGCGCGAAGACTTTTATCTCCGAACTCACAAGCCGAAGCGTCAGACAGGTCTTAGTCTGCGGCATCGAAGCGCATATCTGTGTTTTGCAGACCTCGCTCGATTTGATAGCGAACGGCTTCGAGGTTTTTCTGCTGGTCGATTGCATCACGTCTCGCATACCCGAAAACAAGCAGACGGCGCTGGCGAGGTTGACCCAAGCTGGCGCGATTCCATCCACTCTTGAGATGGCGTTGTTTGAGATTATGCGTACGGCCGACTCGCCGCAGTTCAAGGCGATACAAAACCTTATCAAATAGATGGAAATGAAAAATGGCAAATAGAAAATCGAAAATGGAAACAGAGAACTGAGTAAGTGACTTGAAACCTAGCCGAAAATATCCATATTCGATTTATCATTTTTCACTTCGGATCTAACCATGAAGGATCTCAACCCTCGCCAGCAGGAAGCCGTAGCCACAATCGAGGGTCCGCTGTTGGTTCTGGCAGGCGCAGGCTCAGGCAAGACGCGGGTCATCACGTCTCGCATCGCCTACCTTATCGAGGACGCCGGTGTCCCTCCGTGGCAAATCCTCGCTGTGACTTTCACCAACAAAGCGGCCGGAGAGATGAAGTCTCGGGTTGAAGCCGAGCTTAGCGACGGACCGCGCACCGCTTCGCCGCTGATCTCGACTTTCCATTCGCTTTGTGTCCGGATCCTCCGACGGCACATCGAGGCATTGAACGCGGGTTATACGCGGAACTTCACCATTTACGATCAAGATGACCAGGTTCGCCTGGTTCGGCAGATCATGAAGGAGCTGGACATTGACGACAAGTCTCTTCCCGCGCGGCAGGCCCTCGGCTCGATAAGCGGGGCAAAGAACCGCGGTACGTCGCCAGCCGGTTACGCGAATCAAGGCGATTTCATGACTGACCGGGTTGAAAAGATCGCACGGATCTTCAAGCTTTACGAAGAACGGCTTAAGAAGGCAGATGCGCTGGACTTTGATGATCTTTTGATCAAAGCGGTTGAGCTTCTACGTCGCGTCACTGAGATCCGCCAGCAGTATCACAATCGCTACCGACACATGATGATCGATGAATTCCAGGATACCAACGGCATCCAATACGAGCTTGCGCGTCTGATCGCGGTTGGTCCCGCCAAGACGAATGGCGCGGTTGACGCGGGTGGCCTCTGGCAACAACGCAGCCTCTGCGTTGTGGGCGACATCGACCAGAGCATTTATTCTTTCAGAGGGTCCGACTTCAACATCATTCTCGGGTTTCAGCACGACTTCGCCGGCACAAAGATCATAAAACTCGAACAAAACTATCGTTCGACTCAAACGATTCTCGAAGCTGCGAACAAGGTGATCGAGTGCAACCGCCAGCGGCTGCCCAAGACGCTGTTTGCCACGCCGGAGCTGGGACAGGGTGATAAGATTCGTTACTACCAGGCCTATGATGCGGAGGGCGAAGCCGCATTTGTGGCGGACAGGATCGTCGAGCATCAACGGCTAGCGCACGACGTACGTTCGGTTGTGCTCTATCGCACCAATGCGCAGTCGCGGTTGTTCGAGGAAGCGCTGAGACGGCGGGGAGTCGCTTACAACATCGTCGGCGGATTCTCGTTTTATGAGCGCGCCGAGG
>CAZOOE010000114.1:10706-14538 GCA_964581275.1 uncultured Clostridia bacterium | reverse complement strand
TTTCTCAGTCAGCAATTGTCCCTTCCCATCATACGACCCAAAAATGAACTCCTCCGGCCCCCGCTTGCGAAAGAACTTTGTGTCCGGCAGTGCGAGCAAGTCCTCCGGTTTGAGACCCTGCTTCGGATCACCGCTTTGTTCGATCTCGTCGATCAAGGTGTGAGCGTTCTCGCGCGAAATTCCCGGCAGCAGTTCCTGAACCATCCCAACATTCACGTTTCGCACCACTCCTCGCACTTCCTCGATGTACTCAGATTGGGCAACACCGTTCGTTTTGTCCTTAAAGCCGAATGTGACCGCAGTCTCGCCACCCATTTCGTTGCCGAACATTTCCAAGCCGCGAGGATACCAAAGATTCATCGCGCGCTGTACGTCCAGGATGCTATAGTCGCCTTCGCCGCGAGCGGCCATCTGCCCGATCTCCTTGAGCAATTTCCGTCCGCTGCCCAGATGAAACGCCTCTTCCTGAAGCATTGGACCCATGCTGCGCGCCATCGGCGCATAGCTGAAGACCTGTTGCATCTCGAGCTGATACTTGCCAACCAGGTCGATCACTGTGGCATATGTGACGTTGTCCAGAAAATCGTTGAAGTCGATGTTGAAAGCATCAAGCACGTGGCCACCTAATTCCATCGAAAGCAGTTCTTCGATGGTCTGCTTTGCCACATCCCCAAGGCCCGGCTTTTTCCAGGTGGGATCCTGATCGAGGACCCAAAACATCTGGTAGGCGTGTCGCAATTCCTCGGCCATTATTCTCAGCACCGCGAACTTGCCCTTGTCACTCACCGCCTTGTCGAGTGTGAGTCTGTGCTGCTGAATAGAACCAAGCTCGGTCGAGCATTGAGCGCGCACAATATCACGAGCACTAAAGAACGCGTTGCCAACCATCTCCTTTGCATGCTCGAATCGCTTCTTGCCGGCATACTGACCAATCTCCACCACGTCGCTTTTGAGGTCCCCGACCTTTGCCAACAACTGGAACGGCGGGACGCCCTTGAAGTGGTCGTCCCAATGTCTCATCAGACTATCGAGCTCAGGGAAGTTTTTTTCCTGCCAATCGACAATCGCGTCGTGGTATTTCTGTGTGATGGTTGTAGTCGCGTAGCTCATCACGCCTCCGTCTGTTTTTAGGTTCTCGTCGAGCCGATTGGATATTATCGAACGAGCGTTCGAAATTCAAGTGGAAGCGAGGCCGAGGCGCACGGCGTATTTGAGCAAACAAAGACTCCCGGTGGTTTTTGCGCTTCCCGAGAGATTCCTATTGCGGACGCGAATCGCTTCGACTCACGCGGACTCGACCCGTTGGACAGCGGTTCTCATCGCTTCCTCCAGCCTCTGGAGGTTGGGACCTCCGCCCTGCGCCAGGTCCGGTTTGCCGCCGCCGCGTCCGCCCAGAGTCTCGCATGCTTCGGCGAGAAGCTGGCCCATGTTATGCGCGAGCGATGCGGATCGTGCGAACACCAGTCGTGCGCCGCCCGCATCTTTCGTGGCCAGCAGCGCCACCGACGGTTCACGCTGGACTATTTTGGCCGCGAGCACTCGCACCTCTTCAACGTCCCGACCTTCGAACACGGCGTGAACTGTTTTAAAACCAGGCGAGCCAGGAGAAGCCTCTAACATCTCCGACGCTTCAGCGCTCATCGCCAGCTCGAGCAAATCGCGGACCCGCCTCTTCGTTGACTTGTTCTCCTGTATTGCGCGCGCAACGAGCTCGGGTGACGAATCTCGTTCGGCGCTAAACAAGCGCGCCACCGCCAGAGCCGTGTTGTTTGCCAACCGGTAATCGGCGAGGGCTCGGCCGCCACACACAAACTCGACCCGCGTCATCTTTTTCGCGCGCTCGAATGACCGGACCGCAATCATACCAACCTGACCTGTGCGCTCCGCGTGTGTGCCTCCACACGGCGACCAATCAAAGTTCTCGACCTCGATCACCCGTATGCTCCCGCGCACCGCGCTTTCTTTTCGGAGCGGCAGACGGGCCGCTTCTTCTTCGTTGACCACGTGGACGCGCATCGGTCTGTCTTCAAACACGACCGTGTTTGCGACGTCTTCCGCCGCGCGCATCAACTCACCGGTGGGTGACTGCAAATCTATGTCGATGGTCGAGGTCTGCGCGCCAAGGTGAAATGAGCGAGTCTCGGCTCCACAAGCCTGCACGAACGCCTGGGACAGAATGTGCTGCCCGCTGTGTTGCTGCAGATGATCCAGCCGCCGCACGCGATCAATGATTCCGATCACCGATTGCCCTGAGGTGATCAACCCGGCTTGCTCGACGAGGTGATAGATCGTTCCAGTTTCATCTTCGAACACATCCACAAGGGGAGCGTTGCCCAGCGTGCCAATATCGTTGGGCTGACCTCCGCCGGTGGGATAAAACGCGGTCTGGTCAACAACAATACACTCGCCACGTTCCGACGGCTTCACGTCGAGCACAGTCGCGTGAAATTCTAGCACGCTGGAATCGCGGAAGTAGAGTTTTACGGTTGGTTGCATAGTGTGCATGAGACCAGGCCCAGGTTGTTATGTGCCTCAGGGCTGTTCGGGTTAAGTCGCAATGCCTCATTCAATTGGTCGGCCGCCTCGGGAAGCCTACTCAAACGCGCAAGCATCAATCCCAAATTGGTGCGCACGTCGGCGTCGGCGGGAGCTAAGTCCAATGCGCTGTAAAAGTGTTGCAAGGCTTCATCGGGGGCTCCGTTCTGGGCGAGCGCCATCGCTAGTTGCAGATGGGCCTTACTGGATACTGGCTCGATCTCGACCGCGCGCCTCAGGTACTCGTTCGCCTCGGCAAATCTGCGTTGCTCGTTCAATGTAATTCCTATGTTAATCATCGCATCGAAGAAGTCGGGCTTGATCCTCAAGGCCTCTGCAAAGTGCTCGATCGCTCCGGCGGCGTCCCCCTGTTTTCCAAGGGCATGCCCGAGGTTGTAGTGTATAACAAGGTTGTTGGGGGCCAGCAACAGTGTATGTTGGAACAAGGTTATGCTGTCCCGCCAAAAACCAACCTGGATCCGCGCGAGTGATCCGATAATTACAAGGCAGAGTCCGGCGGCTGACGCGGTAGCTAGCGTTCGAACACGCTTCGCTTCGACAATGTCGGTAGTTCCCCAGACGATCATAAAGAATATGCCGATAGACGGAATGGAGCTATACCGATCTGCCATGGCTTGCCCGACTACCAGAACCACGCCGATTACCAGTACGAGTGTTCCCAGGTACCACGCCCAGCCTGTGATCAAGTAGCGGTGAGCGTGCATTGCTTGCATCTCCACTACGCTTATGTAAACGTCGTCATCGAGATTTATGAACTGATGGTTGATGACTTGTGCGTAGACCGCGAGTTGACAGTGACAGTCCGGCGCCGATCAGGAGCTCCCGGAGACCTACTGTTGGAGCAAGTCTTTTGCGCTCTGATTTCCCTTTAGGAAGGGCGCTTTGCTTCTTCGGGCTTCGCGAGCCAATTTGCCTTTTTGCCGGATTCTTCATTTGCTCATTTTTCGCGCAAAGGTTGCAGACTATCACAGGCGGATAAATGAGGAAAATGAAGCATTTGCTTGCGTGAGACCCGATGGGTTGAGAATGCACGTCTTGGCGCCGCGGACCGGCAAACAGCTTGCGCTCTATTAGCGGTCCGGCTAGCCTTCGTTCGATGCGAAAGTCGTTTGTGATCAAGGTCAAGGATGGCAGGTCTATTCCGCTCGGCGAGCGCACGATCGTCGTAGGTGTGCTAAATGTCACACCGGACTCGTTCTCGGATGGCGGCCAGAATTTCGATCCGCACCGCGCGATTGAGCGAGGGCTCGAAATGGAAAGTGAAGGAGCTGACATC
>CAZOOE010000114.1:0-10696 GCA_964581275.1 uncultured Clostridia bacterium | reverse complement strand
TACGCACGTGAGGAATCCCGCTCGCGATGGATACCTAACAGAGCGAAGTCGCCGCGGCCGCGCCCGCGACAGGCGCAAGCCTCATTAACGATGTCAGCGCCCTTCGGTTCGATCCTTGTCTTGCCGATGTTGCGGCTCGCGAGCGCGCGGGGCTGGTGCTCATGCATATGCGCGGCGAGCCGTCGACGATGCAGAGGATTGAGCCAAGCGCCGATATTTTTACAGAGATCGATGCTGACCTCCGCACCGCGATCGGGGTGGCGGAAGCAAGGGGTGTCGAACGCGATCAGATAGTCATCGACCCGGGAATTGGCTTCGGCAAGACATTGGAGCAAAACCTCTCGATTCTGAACCACCTCGAGCGGTTCGGCAGTTTCAATCGTCCACTGATGATTGGACCTTCGCGCAAGAGTTTTATCGGGCGCTTGATCGGACGACCTGAAGCCGACCGCGTTTTCGGGACGGCAGCGTCGGTCGCGGTTGCGATAGTTAGAGGAGCGCACATAATTCGGGTTCACGATGTAAAGAATGTTGTTGACGTAGTGCGAGTAACGGATGCCATTCTGACTGCGCGGTGAAAGAGTCCATACCGGACAAAAGAAAAGGGCTGGCTGCGAATTGCAGCCAGCCCTTTCAGGTTAGAGAGCAATTTCTCGGACAAAGGTTCAAGTCCGAGGGTTGCTGTTCGGCTGTGTTGCCTAGGTGGCTGGAGCGCCGCAAACACAGCTGTCGTTGCGAGTGTCGCGATCCTGAATCACACACCGGATGGTGCCCGGAGGAGATTGCAGCGCGGCGTTTCCCTTCGGTGGGAAAATGCCCGCTGAAAGACTTATCAGCACCCGGCGGTCTGGCGCGTTGTGTTCGAGCTTGAAGGTATTGCCTAGTTTCTTTACCGTCGCTCTGCCGGTGAATATCGTGCCATGACAACACCAGCTATAGTCGCCGGTTACTGTGTTGAACAGCACGGAGTTGGCGCAACCCTCGGAGTCGTCCTGCAACCTGCCATCGAAAACGGAGATGGTGAAGGTGCAGGTAGCGGTGTTTTTGGAGGCGTCAGTAGCAGTACAGGTGACTGTAGTGACACTGACCGGGAAGCAACTGCCGGAAGGCGGATTGCAAACGACGACCACCCCAGGACAATTGTCGCTTGCGGGAGTAGTGAAGTTCACAACCACGCAAGGATCACCGGGAGTGGCGGTAACAGCCGTTATGTTGGCTGGGCAGGTGATGACCGGCGGCTGGGTGTCGTTGACCTTGACGGTAAACGTGCAGGTTGGCCCGGTGCCGCCGACTTGTTCACATCCATTCACGTTCATGACGATGTGCATGTTAGGGAAGCCAATGGCTGACATAATCGTTGGAGTAGTAACCCCACAAGCGGCAGCGCTGAGATAGCTCGGGCCAGTCTCAGCGGCGGCGTTGGATCCGATAAAGAAGAGGTTGCCGGCGGCCTCACCGTCAGGCGTGAAAACTTCGACGATAAGTTGAGATCCGGCTGCAGCAGTGCCGGTGACCGGAATGTTGAAGATGGTATCGGCCTGGTCAGCGATGGTGGTGCTGACAGAGCCGATCAAGGTAAGCGATCCGGGGAATCCGGTCGGGAAAGGCATGCTGCTGGTATACAGCCTGATGGTGATCGGCTGGCTGCCGCCACCAGTCGGTGCACGGCTGCCCAGAGTCTTGTGTTTCGAGATAGAAGGGCTGCCAGTGGGTGATCCGGGAACACCGGCGCTAGCCAGCTCAACGCCAATATCGACCGACTGCAGATCGAAGGCATTGGAAATACCGAACGACGACAGGGTGAAGGCTCGCCAATAGCTGTTGTCAGTGTGACCAAAGCCGTTGTTGCAGGATACCGAGTTGAGGTCGGTGATGGCCTGACTCGAGGACTCGGTAATAGTTGTGCATGTGCCCTTCGGAGCCGAGGATTTCTTCCCGGCTGGGACGCCGCCTTGAGCCTGGCAAGTGACGGTGGTCGTGCCGACGGGGAAGAAAGAGCCCGAAGCCGGGCTGCAAGTTATGATACCGCAAGTGCCAGTACTGGTTGGTGCCGGGTAAGTCACAACCGCACCGCACTGGTTTGGATCGTTCGACTTGGTGATATTGGCCGGGCAGGTTATCACGCACGGCGTTGCGCCGCAGTCAGTCGAGCAAACCAGGCCATCGGTGACCTTGATGGTGTCGATATTCCAGCCGGTTGCGCTGACGCTGCAGTCAGAAGCGAATCTGAAGCGCAGCTTGATGGTCTGTCCAGCCACATTCGGCCCGAGATTGGCGGTGGTGTTGATGAAGCCGCCTGAGTTACCTGTCCATGCCTGACGACCAGCAATCGGGCTGAGGAAGATAGTTGAGATGGCGCCGTTGTACCCGCCGGTTACGAAGCTGCCCCCTACGGTTGCATTGGTGATGTCGGTGAACACACCAGCGTTGATGTTGGGAGATGAGACTTCCAGCACGCCGCCGTCAAAGGTGCTTTCAAGGTTGTAGTAGTTCCTGAACATCACCTGCGCAGAGGTCGAAGTGATGTTTATACTAGGCGTATCGAGCGTGTCATTGGTGACGCAGCTCGGATCGTTGTGGAAGGCGTGGTTTGGCGCCGTGTCGCTTCCACCGCTGACCGTGGTCCAGTTGGTGCCGAGTGTGCAAAGCGGTCCACCAACAGTGCAGTCACCATCGCCGTTTGTGAAGGCAGTCGTCCAGCCCGCAGGCAATGCGGGCGCGGTCACTCCGTCGAAGTTCTCGGTGAAAGGCGTATTCAATACACCGAGACTGAATGTGTAGGTGACATTGCCGAGGTTGGTCGCGCCATCCGTGAAGTTGATCGTTGCAGTGATCGTGCCGCCGCACGTGCCGTTGACTGTGAAGATGAAGTTGCGACAGACCGCAGCCCCGCCAGCAACTACCACGCCGTAATTTTGCGGATTGGGGGGCTGGATGCTGGTGACGCCGCCGGTTGCCTGCAGCGTGCCCATGAGAGCGGTCGTGTTGGCACCTCCCGTATTCTGCACGCAGAAGCTGATGGTGACCGTCTCGTTGGGATCAAGCACCCCATTCGTAGGCGTGCAGCTTTCCGAAACCAGTGTGGCTCCGGCTGAAACGATGATCGGCGACGGTGCGAGGCAGCAATTGACCGTAGCGGTGCCGTTGGCCGCGACGGTGACCATCTGCGTACAGCTTCCGAATCCGCTGCCTGCCGGTGGCGAAACCGTTACCGTATAAGTACCCGGCGAAACGGTCATTGAGAACTGACCGGTTGCGCTGGTCTGCCTGAAGAAGCCATCAGACGTTGTGACTACCGCATTCTGGATCGGCTGCCCGTTGCCGCAGTTTGTGATCGTGCCGTTAATGGTTCCGCGCGGCGCGGTCACGCAGGCCGCGTTTACTTTGAAGCTGAAGATGCGAGTGTTCCAGTCAAAGTTTGCGGTCGGAGAGTCAACGTATTCGAATGCTCCCCAAAAGGTACACTCGTCGGCGGGGTCGACAAATAATGAGCTGTAGTCCCCCCAGCGATTGCCTGTCCCGGTTTGCACACCTTTGGTGACCGCCGAGAGAGCGTCCACTTCGCCCTGGGGCAACGTATTCGCCGGATCACCGGCGAGACGTCCGGTGTAGATTGCTGTGGGGTTTAAGAGCGTCGGGGTGGCGGTAGCGTCGGCTGCGCTAGCTGCCAGACCGATGTTGCCCTCGCCGTCCTGGGCGACGCCGGCCATCCACAGGTCGCGGCCCGTGGGATTGGGTGAGCCGGGCGCATAGGTCGCTTGCTGGTTGATCGTTACAACACCAGTGCCGGCGTTGCGCCGCAACTCCATCCAGCGCACGCCTCCCTCATAGGTTGCCGAATTGATCGGGTTCACGCCGCTGACGTTCACCGTCCAGTTCAGCACATAGGATTGCACGCCGCCCGGTAGAGTGCGGTAATTCAAGGCGTGCATGAGACGGTCGGCAATCGCATCCAGCGAATCAGCGGCTCCCGATGGCGCTGGCTGTTGTATAACCGCTCGGCTTGCCGGGGAGCGAGCGTCGAATGCCGCGGTGGCGATGTCCGGCCCTTGAGTCAGGGTCGAATTCGCCGGAGTGCCGAAATCCACGTGAAACGAGAAGAAGCGCACGAGATCAAACGGAGCGCCGAAGATAGCGGCATCAAACTCTCCAAACAAGTTAGGCGTCCCGACGGGCGGCGGAGTGAAGCCCTGGAAGTTGGTCGGCAGCATGCCGCCGTGCTGGTTGTTGGTGTTGAAGCCGATAATCTTGGCGGTGGGATCCCCAACCAGCATCTTGCCGCGCTCGAAGGCATAAAGACCGGCACCCTGAAACGGATTCGAGAACACCGGTAGACTAAAATCGTTGGTCGACATATAGTAGCCGTCCGGCCAGACCCCCAGGTGCGGATAGTCACCGGGCCGATTCGGCGTGAGCAGGAAGTCATAGGCATAATACTGGCCGGTCGGATCGCTGGTCTTCGAGATGGCAATGTGCTCGTGAGTGCTATTCATTGTCACCTGGGTGACGTCGAATTGGCTGACCAGCCAGCGATCTGCGAGCGAATCGTAAAGCACTATGGGGTCACCGTCATCGTCCGCGGCATTGGGGACGCCGACGAGCAAGGCGCTGATTCTTACGGCTGCCGTGAGCGGCGTACCTGTTTTGTTGAAGACCTGCACCGCGCCGTTGGTGGTGATGACGACGTGGTTCGGGCCGACCGCCGCGTTGGTGTCAGGGGGCGCGAATCGCCCGCCAGAGAACAGCGCCGAGACGGTGTCCATATCGGGGCCGTCAAAGTTCACAATTGGGTTTGTCACCGCACTGGTTTGCGTATCTGGATGCTTGAAGTTAATAATTGCCGGATCGACAAATGCCTGAGTCTTTTTCGGGTCGGCCTGCGGTTTGACGCGTCTGGTGTTAGCCTCGTTCTTCTCTTTTTCTTCTGCTATCTTTTCCAGCTTCTCGCGCTCTCCAGCCGTAAGCGAGGTGGGCTTCAAGTCTCGGAGTGCCTGAGTTTCATAGAAGGCCGCAGCTTGAGAGGAATATGGCACAAGCGATGAACTGGCACCTTGTCCCTTAGCCGCTCCAGGTACAGGTGCTGATCCCTTCTGCATACTCCCAGAAGCGACGAACACCGGAACAATGATGACGATGCTACAGAGCACTACTGCGAGAGCCAGCACCGCGAATCTAGATCTCCGCGGAGCGGACGAAGCATTAGGCCGGCGGCCTAGCGCGCCCCTCAGTGTCGATTGAATCGGTTTCATAGACTGTGGGTCCTCCGTGACCTGAAGAGTCTGAGCGTTTAAGGCTGATCGTCGAGCGTGGTCGGAACTGACTGTTCATTGGCGCTCATTCAACAGAAGGTCCGTCCTCGTGTGCATGCATGGGATCCGTGCTAATCGGTCTGCGTTGCTTGGTGCTTGATCGCTTTGAAATAGCGAGAAGAGTCTTGGTGTCCCAAATGCGTGCTGGTTATCTTCTCACTGGTCACCAAATATGCCGGGACCGTAGTGGGTGAAGCATGAACAACGGCTGCTATTGGGAAAAACGTCAGTCCCTGAATGTTGTATCGTGATTCAGTTTTGGACCGGCATCGCCGCCAGCGATGATCCAAACCGCGCCAAATGATATTCTGACGAACATTGCTAGTCAAGCCTAATGAGAAGAAAATATGGAAGAAAAATCTGTTGCATTGTGTCATTCGATGGAGGATTTTTTCTTCCAACGTTTGTCGCGTCCGACCCGCGTTTGCTGGCCCCCCTGTCGGCGTATAGTGCGGGAGGAATGGGAATTCGATTTATCATTTTTCAGTCGATATTCTCTTCCAACGGGGTTCGAGTCCTAACGCCAATCGTGATCCTCCCGGCCAATAAGCCAATCGGGAGGATTCATCATTATCGATGCAAGGAAGAACTAAGGATGAGTGAAACTGAAACGCGTGAAACTGATTGGGGCTTCTAATCCGACGGCTATGTGGTGGATGCCGTCGCACGGAAGTCAAGCAGAATAACGATCCCTGCGATCGAAATCAGCGAAAGGAATCGAGCGATGTCACGGGCGCACCGCCAACCTTGCGACTCCCCCTCAGTTCTTCTCGCTCGGGGGGACTGTTACCGGCGCCGTGAAACGAGCTAGAGGATGATTCCACACTGCCCCTTCCACAGTGATCGATACTTTTGGGCATGAGGGAAGGCATTAATCTGAGTGACTCGCGCCTTCGACCAACGGACAACTTGGCGGTGAAGATGGGTTTTGGCCCAGCTGCCGGAGTGTGGTTCTGCTCCTCAGGGGGCGACTTCGCTGCGAACGCCGGTCAGCCGTTGATCCGGCGTCGTCCTCATCTGGCTTCCGCCTGAATTAATTTTGCGGCGCCGCGCACGAACAATTAGAATGAATCTATCGCATATCGTCATTGTGACGGAGAGCGCAGTCATAACTGGGAGCTGATTCTTGGAACAGGTTGTAAGTTTTCTGTTCAATCACCGGCAGGCGCTCTTCTCAAAGAGCCAGTTCAGTCTCGGCACGAGACCTTCGATCGTGTTGATCGTAGTGCTGGTATTTGCGCTTGGTTTGCTTGCCTACTTTCTCTACGCGGTTCCCTCGGTGAGACTCAAGTTCGGCTGGCGGGTGGCGCTGATCGCTCTCAGGTGCGCCCTGGTTGGGCTGATTCTGTTCTGCGTTATGCGGCCGGTGATCGTCGTGCCCTCGGTGATCCCGCAATCCGGCTATGTCGCCGTGCTGATGGATGATTCATCCAGCATGAAGCTTCCGGATGATAATAACCACACGCGGCTCGACGCGTTGAAGCAGCTGATGTCGGCAAACAGCGCGTTCTATTCGGCGCTCGCAGATAAGTTCAAGCTTCGAACTTACAAGTTCGCAGCCACCGCCGACAGAGTCCAGAACGCCAGCGAGCTTGCGGGAAGCGGCGACGAAACAAACCTGACCTCCGCTCTCGATCAAGCCTCGCGTGAATCGGCGGGCTTGCCGATGTCCGGAGTCATCGTTATCAGTGACGGCGCCAATAATGCCGGAGCGAGCGACGATGATCGTTCGGCCAGCCTCGCGACCACCCTAGCGAATCTGAGGTCGCGGGGGCTGCCTGTCTTCGTCATCGGAGTGGGACCGGCTAGCCTCGAAGGCGACGTCGAGCTGGTGCGCGCGACCGCCCCGAGGCGTGCCCTCTCCGGCTCACCGGTCACATCCGAATTGCTCATCAGAGCGAGCGGAGCCCGCAAAAGTGTCACTGTCGATCTGAGCGAAGACAACCACCTGCTTCGCTCGCAGGAGATCGCGGTCCAAGGCGATGCTACGACGGTTGCGCGAGTGACATTCACTCCATCTTCACCTGGCGTTCACCGCTACACTCTGACCGCGAGACCGCCGTCCGACGATCCTGTTCCCGACAACAACTCGCAAGAACTTGCGCTCGACGTGGTCGACTGGAAACCGAAGATCCTGTACATCGAAGGCGAACCGAGATGGGAGTACGCCAAGCTGCGCGCGTCGGTGGCAGAGGAAAAGAACATCGTGCTGGTTTCGGTGTTGCGGTCGGCCGACGGGAAATACTATCGACAGGGAATCGAGAATGCCGACGAACTTGTTAATGGCTTTCCGAAATCCCAAGAAGAGTTGTTTAAATATGACGCTCTGATAATCGGGAGCGTCGAGGCGACGTTCTTCACTTTCGACCAATTAAAAGCGGTCGAGCAATTTGTGTTACGCAGAGGCGGGGCGCTGTTGGCGCTTGGCGGACCTAAAGCCTTCAACACCGGCGGTTACGGAAGCACACCGCTAGCCGATCTCTTGCCGATATACCTGAACGGCGTCAGCGAAACTTACGAAGATAGCCAAACTTTCAAGGCGGCTCCGGCCGATCGAGGCCGAGATCATCCCGCCGCTCGACTTGTCGACCAGCCGGACGCAAACGCGAAGGCGTGGGAGCAAATGCCCGCGATAAGCCTGCCCGAGGTCATCACCGAAACCAAGCCAGGCGCTTCAGTGATACTCGAAGCCCGGAGCACCAAAGAAAAGAATCGAGTTGTGCCGCTGCTCGTTGAAGAAAGATATGGTCGCGGAAAGACGATGGCGCTGCTGGCGTCGGACACGTGGCGGTGGCGAATGATGCTCGAATTCAAGGACAAGTCGTTTGAGACCTTCTGGCGCAACTTGATGCGATACACCGTCGAATCGGCGCCTCGTCCGATCGAAGCTTCCACCGAGCGAAGCTTCTACGGCACCAGCGAGCAGGTGCGCATTCGCGCCGAAGTCACCGATGAGAAGTTCATCAAGATCAATGATGCAACCGTGTCAGCGCACGTGACGACCCCATCCGGCCGAACACTCGATGTTCCGCTGAAGCAAACCATAGAAGGCGGTTTCGAAGGCTATGCCAGTCCGTTTCATCCTGAAGAAGACGGCTTGTACCGCGTCGAAGTGACCGCGCGACGAGCAGGTCCGCAGACCGCTTTGCTGGCGCCCTCGCAAACCAGTTTCATTGTTGGCCCCTTCAATAGGGAAGCGCGCAATGCGGCTCAGAACCGCGAGCTGCTCAACCGTATAGCGACCGAGACTGGCGGCGGATACTACTCCCCCGCTCAGGCTGACAAGCTCATGGATGATATCACTCACAAAGAGGGCGCCGGTTCAATCAAAGTTAGTTATGACCTCTGGGACATGCCCATAAACTTTCTTCTGGTAGTGGGCCTCGCGGCGGGCGAGTGGTTCATCCGTAAACGCAAAGGCCTCGCTTAAAAACGTTCAGTTTAGTGGATGGATGAAAAACAATGGATAGCTCGAGAATATTCACCGCACACTCACAGAGGAGGCAAAGATCGCGCGGAGGGTCTTCTTTGCGCAGCCTCGGCGTGCTGTGTGTCTCAGCGGTGATAGGGCTGTGCTCGTGCGCGCTGAGCGCCGAGCATGGAGATCCTCAACAAGAAAACGCGTCGCCGTCTCAGAAGAACGATGCTACGCCGAAGACCGCTGCCAAGAAGGTGACGGCTGATCCTAACAAGTTCGCGCTGGTGGTGGCCGGCGTTGGGGGCGAGGAGGCATACGCCAGAAAGTTCACCTCTCAAGCGACCCGGCTGTACGAAGTGCTGACCACCCAACTCGGCTTTGCCGAGAAGAACGTTTCTCTTCTCATCGAGACCCCGTCGAGCGGCGGGCCTGAAGATGGGGCTCGCGAGTCCGAAGCCGCCCCTGCCCGGCGCGCGACCGCCGAGGAGGTGCGAAAGGCTTTTAGTTCTATCAAGTCTGCTGCCAATTCCGAGAGCCTGGTGCTTGTGGTGTTGATCGGTCACGGCTCGTTTGACAATCAGCAAGCAAAGTTCAACCTGATCGGTCCAGACCTTTCCGCGAAAGACTATGCCCAGTTGATTGGCTCGCTGCCAAACAAGAGAGTGGTGTTCGTCGACTGCTCGAGCTCATCGGGCGAGTTCATCAAGCCACTATCAGGGGAAGGACGCATTGTGATCACCGCGACTCGCAGCGGCAGCGAGCAGAACGTTACGGTGTTCGCAGAGCACTTCATTGCGGGGCTGGTGGACGGGGCGGCGGACGCCGACAAGAACGGACGCGTGTCAGTGCTCGAGGCGTTCAATTACGCAACCAGGCTGACCGGCGACTGGTACAAGCAGAAGAATCGGCTGGCAACCGAGCACGCGCTGATTGATGACAACGGGGACGGCACCGGTCACGAAGAGGCGACTGGCGGCGACGGCACCCTGTCGAAAGTCGTCTACCTGGATTCGAAACATCTCGACGAGGCGGCGGGCGACGCCGAACTAGGACGACTGATAAAGGAGCGCCAGCGGCTCGAAGAGGAAGTTGAGAAACTGAAGGCCCGCAAGAGCGAGATAAAGCCAGAGGAATACGATGCGGAGCTCGAGCGGTTGCTGGTCGAGCTCGCTAAGGTGAATCAACAGATAAAGGCTCGACAGAAGTAGGCCTGTATGGGCATAAGGAGGGGCGGCCACGGAAGGGCCGCCACACAGGTCTGAATGAGACGGTTGGGAATCATAGTTCTCGTTCTCTTCTTCGGCTGCTCTTTCAACTCGGGCGCGGCGCAGGACATCTCTCTTGCTCGCTGGCCCTACGAGCTCAACCACGGCAAATACACGGAAGCCAACGCCCGTTAGTCCAGGGCTTTGAGTACGCGTTCACTGTTGGAAAAACTTCTGTACTGGGCAACGCGCGTGAAAACGTTCTTCTCCAGAACCTTCGACACCAGGTTGAACGGGCTTAGGTATTCCGCAGAACTACCTGGTCCGGCGACGAACGTTCGGTTCCACCTGCGTATCCTCTCAAGGGAAAGTGCGAGAATGCTGCATGGAAAGCGGTCCTGACAATGGACAAAGGTTGAAAAAGTTAGCCCTTTGGTGACGTGGCCCCACTAGCCTTGCTAACCAGGTCTATCGTCCATTTGTGGGTCAGATCACAACCAGCGCGGTGACTTCGCCCACGACCGTTACCATTAAAGGCACCCACAATGCGACGAAGACAGCTACCCTGACGGTCAATCCTGCAGCTCTTGTCTCCATTTCGCTGAACCCGGCCAGCTTAGCCGGTGGGAACTCGTCGGTTGGGACAGCGACCTTGAATGGACCGGCACCCAAAGGCGGGGCGGTGGTCACGCTATCGGATAATAGTTCGTCGGCGAGCGTGCCGGCGAGTGTCAGCGTACCGGCGGGATGGGCAAAGGCGGCGG
>CAZOOE010000113.1:0-14594 GCA_964581275.1 uncultured Clostridia bacterium | reverse complement strand
GAGAGTCGATCGAAGCCAATCTCGACTTCGCCCGCCGCTACGTGGACTGGCCCTATATCCAGCATCCCACGCCATATCCTCGAACCCCAATGACGAAGGATTTCCGTAAACGCGATCTCATCATCAGCGACAAGGTCGAAGAGTTCAACGGTACGACGGCCGTCGTACGGACGGAATACATGGCCGGTGACCACGTAAAATTAATGACATGGAAAGCCGAAAGATAGTAGTGAAATAGTGAACGACCGTTCAGTATGATTGTCCAAGTGAGCAACTTCGATCCTTGGTTTCCTAGTGCATGTTGGACGAACCCTATCGCCAACTAGGAAATGTCAACAAACCCGACCCCTCCTGACGCTTTTTGAATTATTGAACCCAGTTAGGTTTCCAACCGGCGCTATTGGGTAGCCATTCATTTAACCTAAATCTTACACAAGCTTCATACTCACGTAAGACGTGTTGACTATGCTGTGAGTTCACCTGTTTAGCCAATTAAGCAAGGGCAAAACTCTTGCATTTCAACGCCGATTTTTTTCGGACCTCTCCCTCATGCCGGCTGGCTCGAACAGTGGAACCGGCGGTCCCTGACAACGAGCTCTCTTAGACCAGCCGGAAAGCTCATGAACGCCGGAAGAGCCAATCGAACGTCGGTTTGAGGAAGGCAAATAGTCATACTCGGAGGAAACCCATATGTGTGAGCTTCGTCGGTTCGTACCATCGCTGCTCTCAATAGTATCAATAATCATCGTCCTGGTAGTGCCGCTCAAAGCGCAGGTCGATCAAGCCGCAATCAGCGGCACGGTAACTGACGCATCGGGTGCCGTCGTTCAAGCCGCAAAGATCGAGCTCCTCTCGCCCGCCACAGGTCTTCATCGTGAGACTACAACGAACACGGCAGGCATTTATCAGTTTCCGGCGCTCCCAATTGGGGCGTACAGAGTCTCCATCTCCAAAGATGGTTTCAATTCGGTCGAGATTCCGAACGTCGAATTGTCGGTGGGCCAGCCGCGTACGATTGATGTCCGGCTGGAAGTCGGACGAATCTCAAGCACCGTACAAGGGTCCGCCATTGTTGAGACGCTCAATCGCACCTCGGCTGAAGTAGGCGGGTTGGTTGAAGCAGAGCAAATAAAGGCCATTCCGATAAGCGGACGTAACTGGGCAACACTGTTGTTGCTGGCTCCGGGCGCCGTTAACTATGGCGACGGCGCGCAGCGCGCCATCCGCTTCTCCGGGCACTCTCTTGATGATAGCAACTTTACTTTCGACGGCGTCGATACCAGCGGCGTTCAGGAACAGACGCAGAAGGCCGACACCAGGCTCAACATCGCACTCGATGCCATTGCTGAATTCCGCGTCAGCACCGGTGTCTATACCGCCGAGAGCGGCGCGGCGGGAGGGGCGCAGGTCAACGTAGTGTCGAAGGCTGGCACAAACCAGTTTCACGGAAGCTCGTTTTATGCCGTCCGCAATGATGCGCTCGACGCTCGTTCACCGTTTGACCAGACCGCACTTCCCCCCTTTACGCTGCATCAGTTTGGCGCCAGCTTTGGCGGCGCCATCATCAAAGACAGGGCATTCTTCTACGCTAACTATGAAGGACTTCGCCAGAGTCTGGGACACACCCTTATCAACTTTGTGCCGAATGCTGCATTTCGGGCACAGGTTTTGGCAAAGTCGCCGGCGCTCAAGCCCATACTTGATGCGTATCCGAGTGGTGGAACACCGGTTGACAACATCACCGATCAGATCACCAAGGTCGCCAGCGACACGATTCGCGAAGATGCCGGGATGTTCCGCTTCGACTATGTCATCTCAGATAAGACCACGATGTATGTCCGTTACAATGTCGACAATGCTTATATCGATAATCCAACCGATGCTCTGGGTTCTCACAACGTAGTCCCGCACATCCCGACGAATGTAGTTCTTCAGTTACAGCACGCGTTCTCTCCGACCACCATCAACGAATGGAAGTTTGGATTCAACCGTGCTGACTTCCACAACTTCAGTTTCGGCACCTCCCCTCTCGACGTAAGTCCGGGCCCGTTCGACGGTGTTAGCGGTACTTCGCTGGACACCGAGGTCGGCAACACCTTCTCAGTCATCGACAATCTGATCTTGCTTCGAGGCCGACATACGTTGAAAGCGGGGATCGACATAAGGCGCATCCAGCTCAACAACTCGGGCAACACTCTCACCACTTCGTCGATAAGCTATGACTCCGAAGACGACTTCATCAATAATAAGGCAGCCTCGGCTACTTACCTGCAGGGCGAGGGCGTGGTCGGCAACCGGCGAACATTCTTCCAGGGCTATTTTCAGGATGAGTTCAAGGCCACACCAAACCTCACTCTGAACCTGGGCCTGCGATATGAGTATTACTCAGTTGCTCATGAGATTTTGAATCGCTCGGCGGTTGTAGATATCCAGGGCTGTAGCGGGTTCTGTCCGAAAGGCACGCCGTACTACGATCCGAATACTCGGGACTTCGCGCCAAGGATTGGACTAGCCTGGGCACCCTCGACATTGCAAGGCAAAACGGTGATCCGCGGCGGCTACGGAATCTATTACGGGGGCAACCAGAACGACGACTTCAGTGATCCGGCAGAGAGCGCGGTGCCGCGTTTTTCACTTAGCGCCTCGGACTTCCCCGCGTTGGCTTTTCCGCTGCTCGCGTTCCTCGATCCGAAGAATCAGTTGTTCAGTCCGAAGGCGATTGACCGCCATCGCAAGGACCTTTCTTACCAGAATTGGGACTTGGTATTTCAGCAGCAATTGCCAGGCAACTTCGTCGCTCAAGTAGGCTACGTTGGGAGCGTCGGTCGTCATCTGTTTACCAGGCAAACTATCAACAGGATAGACCCTGCCACTGGTAAGCGTCCGCTAGCCGGGTTCGGTTCCTTCGGCCTTAAGTCGAACGATGGCAACAACAGTTTCAACGCGTTTCAGGCCTCAGTGGAGCGACGCTTCGTAAGCGGACTCTTGTTCCAAATGAACTACATGTGGTCCCACGGAATAACCGATGCTTCTATCGGGTCCGGTGAGTCCGTGGCGTTTCAGAATCAAAACTGTCGAGCATGTGACCGAAGTGATACTAATATCGACGTCCGGCACACAGTGACGATGAACGGGGTCTACGAATTGCCGTTTGGACACGGTAAGAGGTTTTTGACCGGCGGGGGACTCGCCTCCAACATTCTGGGGGGATGGGCGCTGGCCGGAATCGCGACCGCTCGAACCGGGTTGCCAATAAACATCACCCTATCCAGGGCAGCGTCACAATTGCCTGATGGGTTCAGCTCCAACCAGCGTCCGAATCTGGTTCCCGGCGTATCGATCTACCCTGCGAATCAGACCATCTCCAACTGGCTCAATCCGGCGGCGTTTGCAATTCCAGCGAAAGGGACGTGGGGCAACCTGGGTCGCTTCGCGGCTCGTGGCCCCAGTAATTACGAAATCGACAGCTCGCTGACAAAGACCTTCAAGTTGTCCGAGAGGTTCGGCCTTAATGTCCGTGCTGCGGCGTTCAATCTGCTCAACCATCCGATGTACAAAAATCCCGCAAGCAGTTTGGGCTCATTGAGCGGCGGTAAGCCGTCAGCGAGCTTTGGGAAAATTACCGATATCCTCAACGATGGTGCTACCGGGATGGGTGCGCCGCGCCGCGTCGAGTTCATGTTGCGCCTCGAATTCTGATCATTGCAGTATGTGGATCGCGTAGCATACCGTTGAACTACGTCTCAATTGGCATCCTTGAGGAGCGCATGAACAAACAGCATCTGAAGGGTCTTCTTGGCTTTCTCTTAGTTGCGCTGACGGTGACCGCAGCGTCTGCGCAGTCGCGTCCAGCAAGGATAAACGCACGACTGCGCAGCTCCTTCAAGTTTATCGCATACGGTGATACGCGATTCACTGACCCGGCAAACACGACGGCCGCAGACCCAGAAGTCCGCCAACGGCTAGTCCGCGCCATTGCCGAGGCACATCCCAATTTTATTACCTTTGGCGGTGATATCGTCTTCAACGGCGACAAGGATGATGACTGGAGGGTCTACGACCGCGAAACGGCGATCTGGCGCGAGCGCCGAATCCCCGTCTATCCGGCGCTGGGCAATCATGACTTGCACGGCGATCTGAAGATCGCGCTCGAGAACTATTTCGCGCGCTTTCCCGAACTCAAACAGAACCGTTTCTACTCGGTGCACGCCGCAAACTCGCTGATGCTTACGCTGGACAGCGCACTCGACGAAACCGAGGGCCCTCAGGGCATTTGGCTGCAGGACCAACTCGAGCACCTGCCCGGTTCCGTCGATTTTGTGTTCATCGTGCTGCATCACCCGCCGTACACCAGCTCGAGCGATGAAAAGACATATGGCGGTGGACACAGTGCGCGGTCGCCCGAACAAAAGCTCGCGGCTTATCTTGAGGAACAGCAAAAGAAGCTGAGGGCGCGCATCGTGGTCTTCTCGGGACATGTCCACAATTATGAGCGCCACGAGCACGCGGGCGTCACCTACTTCGTATGCGGCGGCGGAGGGGCTCACGCCTATCCGATTACCCGTGGTGCCGATGACAAGTTCCAAAGTCAGGAAGTCAACTATCACTACATGCTGGTAGAGGTGCAGGGAGGTAAGCTCAGGGCCACTATGAACCGTCTTGAAATTAAGGAAGGCGTGGCAAGGTGGACCCGGCCCGATTCAGTGACGATTTCGTCTGCTGGAAAGAAGTCTGCTAGCTCAAAACAGAAGTAGATCGAGTTTATCTTGTTGACCGCCCAGTTATAGCAATGACCGGACCCGCAGGCGTGTCACCGAAAACAATGGGATTGTCGGGCATCCCCATCGCTTCTCTAGCTCCCCGTCTCTGGTACCGTCATTACTTCCAGCAAGTGTCCGCTCGGGTCCTCGAAGTACAAGCCACGCCCACCGCGCCGAGTGTAGAGCTTGCCGTCGGTGTGGTTGAAGGGCCCGCTTCCGTAGGCTAGGCCCTTGGCTTTCACGCGGTCGAATATCGAATCAAACTCTGCGTCGCTTACATGAAACGCATAGTGATGGCTCTGCCCCGCAACGGGATCGAACCCCTGCCCGCCCCACAGTTCCGGCTGATCGGCGAATGCGAACGTCAGGCTGTCATTGATTTGCACCTGGGCGAAGTGACCCGGCTTAACCGTCAAGCCGAAAATCTCAGCGAAGAACTCCGCAGAAGCGAGCTTGTCCTTCGCCGGCACGATAGTGTGGTCTAAGCGAATCGTCATGGTTCACCTACCTTTCGGTTAGAGTCGAGGACACTGCTGAAACGAAGGTCTCGCTTGGAATCTTCCAGTCGACTATAGGCCAGTACCCTTCGCGCCGCCAGCGATATGGCAGGTCGACGACTAAACCTGAACGGGGCGCGCACGTGGCCATCGAAAGCATGTCATGAAGCACAGTTCGCTGCTGAGCAACATGCCCATCAGGCCGAATCCGTAGTGATCCTCAGCCAGGCGGCCGATCACCTGTTCTTCTTCGAGTTCGCGCAGACGCTCAAGCGGAAACACCAGATTGATGTCCCGAAGCGCATCGGTTCGATCGTAGGCCTGGTGTGTGATAGCGAGGTCTGCCGGTCGTGCGTCTTTCGGAATGACGCGGAAGGTTGAATCGCTATTCGGGTTGAACGGGCGATCGCTGCCCAGGTGAACGCCTCCAGTCGAGATCAGCACTACGGTGCTGTCGGACAGAGATTTTCGTAGCGGTGTCCAGGGGATCTCTCCCACTGCCAGGCGCTTGAGTTGCGTGAGCGCGATTGTCTTGCTCGCCAAGCGGCCGATTGCGGTACCCAGGGCACTGTTGGTAATAAAGCGGGCCCAGGATTCTTTCAGCCAGCCAATGCGCGTGCGCACTGGGCCGCGATCACGCGTCCTGGAGGTCTTCCCGCGCCGAGTCGATCGTGTTTCGGTCGTTGCAGTACTCATGACGATCCTCAATCCGACCCTGATGGAACAGAAATCGTCTCCGGCGCCGTAGTTGGTTTCGCCAAACCGCCCGAGTGGAACACCGATGTTCGGTTCAGCACCCTTTCTTGAAACTGCTCGAGGTATAAATAAATCACCGGTGTCACGAAGAGAGTGATGAACTGCGATGCGACCAGACCGCCTACGATGACCAGCCCGAGCGGCCGGCGTGAGGCGCCGTCGGCGCCGTATCCCAGTGCGATTGGCACCGCTCCAATAACTGCCGCGAGAGTTGTCATAATGATCGGGCGAAAGCGATCCATGCTGGCATCGTGGATCGCGCGCTCAGCCGGCTCACCGGCGTCGACGCGTTGGCGGGCAAAGTCAACGATTAGAATGCCGTTCTTTTTGACGATACCCATCAACATGAACAGGCCAACAAAGGCATACAGGGATGCTTGCTCACCAAAGAAGTACAATGTGAACAGGCCACCAACCAGAGCGGTCGGGAGTGTGGAGAGGACAGTCAGCGGATGCACATAACTTTCATACAGAATCGCGAGAATGACATACATCACAAACACGGCGAGCATCATCAGAATCGTCAAATCGCGAACCGTGGTGCTGAACGTCAAGGCCTCGCCCTGCAAGCTTGCTCGCACCGTCGGCGGAACGACCTCAGCCGCAGTCCTGCTGATGAAGTCGGTAGCATCGCCGATCGCCACTCCGGGCTTGAGATTGAAAAACATCGTCACGCTGGTGAATTGGTTCAGATGGTTTACAGACTGCGGTCCCAGAGTGGGCTTCCAGGTAACCAGTGTGCTGAGCGGCACAAGGTTCTGGCCGTCGTCAGACTTGATGTACAGCAGCGACAGGTCCTCTGGATTGGACCTGGCCGAGTCTTCAACCTCCAGAATGACCTGATACTGGTCTTCAGGCTTTTTGATCAAGTAGAGATAGTTTTGTGAATATGAGTTCCGAAGCATTCCCAGAATTCGCGTCTCGGACACTCCATACGTCTTGGCCTGGTCCCGACGGATATCGATGTCAAGGTTGGGTGTATTGTTGAAGTAGTCTGATGAGACGGTCTGGAAACCCGGGTATTCCCTTAGCTTCGCCATCAGCGTCGTGGCCACGCCATACACCTGGGCGGCGTCGACGCCCGATATGGAGAAAGCATATTGACCTTGATTCTGGTTCGTCGCGCCGGTGCTTATTTCGAGGACCGGGAACGGCCGAAGTAAAGGGAACATTCCGGGGAAACTCCCGAGTTTGCCTATCAAGTTGCCCGAAACGCTTTGTATCGGAGCGCGTTCATCAGACGGCTTGAGAAAGACGAGTACCAATCCCTGATTTGACGCGAGGAAGTCGCTGGCCCCGGTCATCGTAAAAGTCGCTCTCACGCTGGGATCCTGTTGGACGAGGTTGTCAGCCTGGTCCTGCAGCTCACGCATCTGCTGCGGGGAGGAACCTTCACGGCCGATCATCACGCCCCATATAAAGCCGCTGTCGCCCGGCGGGAGAAATGCCTTCGGAACCGCGTTGAACAGCCAGATCGTTCCGGCTAAGCAGAGACCCCAGGCTGTTGCCGATACCCACCGATGCCGCAAAAACCACCACAGCGACGTCCCGTACACGCTGAGCACGCGTTTCTCGATGCCGCCGATTACCCGCTCGACCCAGGTTTTTTTGGAACCCTCGCCGCGATCCTTTAGTAATCGCGCGCACATCAACGGCGTCAGCGTTAGCGACACCAGCCCAGAAGCCAGGATCGCAATGACAATCGTGATTGCGAACTCGCGGAAGATGCGGCCGACTAGCCCTGACATGAAAACCAGCGGTATAAAGACAGCGGCCAGAGAGATTGTCATCGAGAGAATGGTGAAGCTTATTTCCCGGGCGCCATGGAGCGTGGCTTCCATCGGACCTTCGCCACGCTCCATGCGTCGGACGGTGTTCTCGAGAAAGACTATCGCGTCGTCGACCAGGAAGCCTATAGCAAGCGTCAGAGCCATCAGCGACAAATTGTCCAGGCTGTATCCCAACAACCGCATCGCGATTAAAGTAATCAGCAACGAGAGAGGTAGGGCCACTGCAGGTATCAACGTGTCAGTGGCGCGCCCGAGAAAGAGAAAAATTACGATCACCACCAGGGCAAAAGCGATCAACAACGTCTCGCGTACATCCCTGACCGAGTTGACTATCGAACGCGAGCGATCGTAGATGGGCGTGATGCGTACGGATGCCGGTAGTTCTGCACTGATCAACGGGAGCAAGTTGCGTATGCTCTCGGCGACTTCGACAGCGTTTGCCCCGGCCCGTCGGTTGACCGCAACGACAACGGTTGCCGACGGGACCGAGTAGCCGCGGGCCCAAAAACGCATGTTGATCCGTTCGTCCTGTACCGAGTCCCGCACCTGAGCGACATCGCGCAGGTAAACTGGGGCGCCGTTCGTCGTGCTCACGATGAGATTGCTATATGAATCAGCAGCGTCGAGCTGGCCCTGCGGACGAAGCAGCGCCGTGCCCGACGGACTGTCGAATTGCCCGGCTCCGGTGTAGCTGGTTCCGTTTTTGATCGCATTCGTCAGGTCATCCACCGATATTCCGCGAGCCCACATCGCCGATGGATCGGTCTTGATCCGGATCGCGGACTTGGTACCGTAGACATCCACTCGACTGACGCCGGGGAGAATGCTGATCCGCTGACCGACCTGAGTGCTTCCGTAGTCGTAGAGCTGCCCGGGAGTCACCGAGTCAGTGGTCAGCGCTATGTACATTATGGGCTGATCGTTTGGGTTTGTTTTTGAATAGGTGGGCGGCGACGGAAGATCGACCGGAAGATTGCCGGTTGCCTGCGAAATCGCCGTCTGCACGTCCGTCGCAGCCGCATCGATGTTCTTGTCCAAAGCAAACTGCAGCGTCAGGCTCGTGTGCCCTTGAGTGCTCGACGAGGTGACAAGCTCCAACCCGTTGATCTGCATGAACTGCCGCTCGAGCGGCGTGGCGATGTTGTTCGCAACAGTGTCCGGGCTAGCGCCTGGGTAGTTAGCTTGAACCTGAATGACCGGATAGTCGACCGCTGGCAGGTCGTTCACCGGAAGCCTCAGGTAACTGAGTACTCCGAACAGAATAACCGATACCGTCAAGACCGCAGTCATTACCGGTCGTCTTATGAAGGGCTCCGACAGATTCATAATCCGCCCCCACTATTCGCTGCCGTCTCGGTGGCGCCCGAGTCGGATATACTGACCTTGCCTCCCGGCATCACCGCCATCTGGCCTTGAACAACTACCCGCTCTCCACTGTTGAGTCCCTGGCTGATCACCACCTGTTCGCCCTGTCTCTGACCGGTCGTGACCGGCCGCAGCTCAGCGGTGAGGTTGTCGGTCACGACGTAAACAAACTGTCCCTTGGCAGACATCTGCGGCGCAGCCGCAGGTATGAGAACAGCAGATCGAATGGTGCTCAAGACGAGTCGGATGTTGACAAATCGACCGGGCCAGAATCTCCGATCTCGGTTTGCGATCGTCGCACGGAGGTTCACAGTGCCGGTGGAATTCTGGACCGCGTTGTCGAGGAAGGTGAGGTCGCCTGCGACAGGGCGGTCGGGCTCATCGGGAAGACGAACCTCCGCCTTCAACGTGCCCTGAGCCATATTCCGCTGCACGCCCGCGAGATCGTTCTGCGGAATGGTGAAGTCAGCGTAGATAGGATCGACGCGCTGAATGACGAGCATTGACGTAGCCTTGCCCAGATTGCCGGGATTGACCACGTTGCCGACGTCGACCAACCGTTGGCCCGCTCGACCGTCGATTGGCGAGCGAATATAGCAGTAAGCAAGTTGAACCTTGGCGCTCTCTATTGCTGCCTCATCGACCTTCATCGCCTGTTCCGCGCTTCGCACCGCGGCGACGTCAGCGCTAACAGTCGCGTTCAATGCGTCTGAACTGGTCCGCACTTGATCGAACTGTTGTTTGCTTACGACCCCTTGCTCAACCAACTGTTCATATCTTCCCCTTTCGACCTCGCCTGTCTTTGCCTGAGCAGTATCTTTGGCAAGATTGGCCTCGGCCTGCTTTTTCAGAGCAGTACTCCGCGCGAGATTCGCCCCCGCTTGTTGAAGGCTTACTTCAAACGGTTGAGGATCAATTGTGAAAAGCATGTCGCCCTTTTTTACGTCGGCCCCGTCGGCAAACTGAATGCTGACTATGCGGCCTGAGACTTGAGGTTCGATGGAAACCACTTCACGTGCAACGGTCTTGCCGATTGCGTCGAGATAAACTGGCACGTCTTGAGTGACCGATGAGGCCACGACCACAGGCGCCGGCGGGCGTTGCATTTCGAATGCGTCCTTCTTCTGACAGCTGACGGCTAGGAAGACGAACGCAGTCGTGACGACGCACACAAATACCCGCCTCGACCGCTGTCGTGAACCAGACGGCAGGATCCGCGTGATGATCTTCGACAAAATTAGTGCAGTTTTCGAGTTGCTACCCATTGTCCTTTATCCCCTTTCCGGTTCGAGCAAAAGAATCCCCTCACGAAACAGCGAGACGCTGCACCACCGATGCGAAACGATCCTCCGAGATAGTAATCCGTTCCCATCTGCTCGATTCTCGTTCGTGCAGCCATCTATCTCACTCCTGATGTATGGCAACAGCCCTGCCACCGCCTCGACGCGACGCTGGATCGTCTTCTTGAATTGCAAGAACGACTTGCGGCTGACTGTGCGAGGACGCCAAAAGCGTGTTTCAAGGATCTTATGGCGATATACAGTCACCTGACGCTTTGTGGTCATCGACCAAGCCGTCAAGCCGCCTCAGACACCATACCTTCTTCACGACACGCAATCGGAAGCTCAAAGTGAATGACGCCGTGGCTGAGGGTAGTAGAGAGCGGATCGCCGGTCCGGCGCAGCAGTGACAGCATTCCCCGATTCTCGGCGAGTACATCGGTGCTAAAGGCGGTTATACCGTTACGGCTGGCGATCTCGGTCAATTCGGGGATGAGCGTGGTCACGATGCCGCGCCGCTGCATATGATCCACCACGAGGAATGCGATGTCCGCCCCGTTGGGCCGAGCCGTAAATATGACCTCACATATCCTTCGGCCAATGGCGAGTCTCTTGTAGCGGCTCTCCCGTTTCGAGAAGGCTCTTGAGGCTGGCAAGGATATGCGGCCATCCGCCCGAAACTGCTTGAATGAGCTTCGAATCGGGTCTATCGATCTGGTGGATGATGGTGAGCCTTACCGACTCCCCCTGTTTTTCGAGTTCATAGGTCAAACGAGAATAACCTTCCGCGCGCAGCTCCGGTTTGAATTCGTTGCGCCACGTCAGGACAAGCTTCCGTTGCGGCTCGATTTCGAGGATTTCGCCGCTGTCGCCGACGCGCCCGTCAGGGATCATCGATCGCCAGGGTGCTCCGGGTATCCAATCGGATTCCTGCCAAGTTTCGCACCAGAATTGGCGGGTAAACTCGGGTTCGATTAGCGCCTGCCAGAGCTTCTCCGGCGTCGTACGAATGTAGGTCACATAAACAAATTGCGAATCAGCCATGGGTCTCTCCTTCGAGTTGTTTCTTGAGTTCGGCGAGGACGCGCAGACGGCTCCGCTCGAACTTGCCAATCCAGCGCTCGGCGATCTCATTGATCGGCACCGGGTTGAGGTAGTGCAGCTTCTCGCGGCCCCGCCAGATCGTGACCACCAGCGTCGCCTCTTCCAACAGCCTGAGGTGTTTGGTCACGGCTTGACGACTCATGTCGAGGTGTTCGCAAAGCTGACCGAGCGTTTGTCCGTTATCCGCGTGCAAGCGGTCAAGCAACAGCCGGCGGCCTGAATCCGCGAGCGCCTTGAAGACCTTGTCAAACGCTGCGTCCACCCTTCTATTATGCAACTAATTGGTTGCATATGTCAAGGGAAAAGTGATTGCCGGTTGTCGAAAAGATGCACGTTGCGGAGGTGACAATGTGCGGCGGAATTACTTGATGGGCTTAGGGCAGGCGAAGTGTTGGGCTACAGCAAATCCCCACCTGGAGGTTGCGCAGGGCTTGCCCGACCACTGGTTGGGAGTGCTCATAATATACTTCCTTCATCGATTGGCTTGTCGAGCGCGGCGACGCAACACGACTATCGACATGTCGTCACCTTGCGGACAAGCGCCGGCGAAATCTTGAACGGCGCCTAGCACTGAGAATAGAACCGAGTCAGCGGAGCCGTCTCGCGCGCGTCGCAACTGCGCTTCGAGGTGTTCGAAGCCGAATTCCTGATCGCCGTAGTTGCGCGCCTCTATAACGCCATCTGAGTAAGCCAGCAGCACGTCCCCGACTTGCAGTTCCACGCTTCCTCTAGCGAAGGAAGAGTCGGAGGCTACACCAAGCAGCGTTCCTCCATCTGACAGCATTTCGAGCTGTGCGCCGGCGCGTAATAGAAATGCAGGAGGATGCCCGGCGCTGCAGTATTCGAGCCTGCCGGTGGTTGGATGGAGCTTGGCCAGGAACAAGCTGGCCAGCGGTGCCCCTAGCGACATGCGGAAGAGGTCCCGGTTCACCCGCGTAACAATCGTTTGGGGCTCGCCGCACGTGGTGCTGTGCATGGCGACCAGACCTAACAGAAGTGTGGTCCACATCCCGGCCGCCAGACCCTTGCCGCCGATGTCACCCAGCCCGAGAATTACTCCATTGTTGCTTTCCTCGACTATGAAGAAGTCACCAGGCAAGTGGCGAGCGGCGAAGGTCTCGCTGGCAATCTCAAAGTCACCGTGTCTGACCAGACGCGGGGCACACAGGCGACGATACACCTGCGCGGCTTCGAAAAGCGCGCCGTGAAGATCGGCGTAATCCTTCTGAAGCGCCGCCAGTTTCAACTGCAGCTCCCGGTTGCGCGACCGCTTCACCATCTTCCGCCGCCCCGGCGGAGTTGGTTGAACATCAACCGCAACCCCTTGCGCCAACGCTCCGCTGAATGCCGACTGACTCATAACGCGATTACCTCATCCTACGAACTTGTAACCACTGCCGTGCACGGTGAGGATAAGCCGGGGTTCTTCCGGATTGGGCTCCAGTTTCTGCCGGAGATGGAGAATGTGGGTGTCGACAGTGCGCGTGTTGGGGTAGTTCTCATAGCCCCACACCGCATCGAGCAAACGATCGCGAGTGAGCGTTTCCGCGGGATGGGCGGCGAAGTAAGCGAGCAGCGCGAACTCCTTCGCCGACAGCTCGACAGATTCGCCGGCGCGTCGCACCTCGTTGCTACGGATGTTTACTTCAACATCGCCGAACCGATAGACCTCTGGCGCTGTAGACGGCGGCGAGACCCGGCGGAGGACTGCTTTCACGCGCGCCATAAGCTCGCGGATCGAGAACGGCTTGGTGACGTAATCATCGGCGCCAAGCTCCAGACCTACTACCTTGTCGATCTCCTGGCCGCGAGCGGTCAGCATTATGATAGGAAGTGAGGGTCGCTTTGCCTTCAACTGCTTGCAAACGTCAAGACCACTCATCCGCGGCATCATTACATCCAGCACCACGAGGTCCGGATGTTCAGCCAGGGCGCGATCTAGACCCCTTACACCATCGGCCGCGCTGATCACGTCATAGCCTTCGTATTCAAAGTTGTCGCGTAGCCCGGCAACCATCGCGGGTTCGTCCTCGACGATCAGAATTCTCGTTTTCATAGTTGCGCTCCTCTGGATGTGGCTCCAGCACGCGGACCTCGCAGCTTTCGATTCGGCAGCGCCTGCATATGCTTTTGTTGATCGGTATCAATACCAGTTTTCATGATGCGGTCGCGCCTGATGCTGCGCGGCTCGTCGGCGACTCTACTGCCAGCGGCAATGACAGTGTGAACTTGCTGCCTTTCCCCGGTGCGCTTTCCACCTCCACCTGACCTCCGTGCGCGTGGGTGATGTGTCGTACCAGCGATAATCCAAGGCCGCTTCCTTTTGTGTTGTGCACGAGAGGGTCACAAGTCCGATAAAACTTTTCGAAGATCTTCGACTGATCGCGATGGGCGATGCCGATGCCGCGATCGATCACCTCAAGCTTCACATCACCATTCGCTCGATACAGCTTAACTTCCAGGAACTTCTCGTGATCTGAGTATTTGAGCGCATTGTTGACAAGGTTGAGGAGTGCGCGCGCTATCGCTTCGCGGTCCAGTCGCATTGTCGGGATGTTCGAGTCGATGCTGAGCTCAAGCTCGAATCCGTTTTTCTCGATTTGATAACGATAGGTATCAAGCGTGTTGCGCACCAGCTCGGAAATGTCAGTCTCGCGCAAATCGTACTCCTTGCGTCCGGCCTCGATGCGAGAGAAATCGAGAATGTTGGTGATCAGTTTTCCCAGCCGCTCGCTTTCCTTACGAATGATCCGGTAATACTCCTGCTTTTTTTCCTGCGTGGTGATGCGGCCAAGCTCGAGCGTCTCGGCGTACAACTGGATGAGCGATAGCGGGGTGCGAAGCTCGTGCGACACGTTGGAAACGAAATCGGACTTCAGACGTGCGAGATCCATCTCCTTGCTGACGCTGCGATAGGTCATCCCGAGCCCGCCAATCATTAGCAGGGAGGAGGTTGCGAGTAATAAAAACCCCTTTTTAATCCAACGGCCGGCGCATGCCCCCGCACTCCCTGCACCCTCGCCTGCACCGTTTCGGCGCTTA
>CAZOOE010000112.1:0-14595 GCA_964581275.1 uncultured Clostridia bacterium | reverse complement strand
TTCCATGCGCGAAAACGATGGGAGCGCCTTCGCCCTCGTCGATATAGGCCATTCTTCGGCCGTTGATCTCTACAAACTTCTTAGCAGCAAACGGTTTTGCGGCATCGGTCATTGCTTTTCTCCTGGAGCAGGCTTAGTCGCATCGAAACTCAAATCGGCCATGGTCAAAGGTTCGCCGATCTGCCGAAGGTCATAGTGATGCTCGTACACTACCCGCGACCCGTTCCATTTCCGGAGGGCGCGCCAACTCAGAGTGCAAGCCGTGCCAGACACCGCGACCAACTCGAGTGTCCACTCAGAATCCGCGTGGTCTGCAACGTCTCCAGGGATCGCGTTCTGGCGAATGGATACTTGCACACCACCGATTTCGGCCATTACGTGAAGCGGAAACAGGAAGTTGTAGAGAAGTGCGCGCACTCTCGGCTTTCCGCGAATCACTTCCTCGTGGGTTTCGCTGCTTACCTCGATATCATCGGCGTAAAAGGCCTCGAAGATCGCAAGATGCTCTTCGAAGCTTTCGCTGATTTTGGCCTGGACGATGGCCGCGTTTAACGCGCGTTCGCGAGTCTGGGAACTTGTGTATAGATCGCGAAGAATGTCATCGGCGGTGACGAAGCTTTGTTCCTTGTCGCTATTCCCATTAGTAATGAGTGCTATCTTTCTTTCAACCATGGCCATATATCCCTCCTTTAGATTAAACATGTCCGTGTCGGTTACAGTTTCTGGCAGATTCAACCGACGCCGCGTACCAGCTACGCGAGACTCGTTTTGCAATCTCCATTCGCAGGTCTTCCTCTCCGCGTTTCCGTTCCTCGACGTCGGTGGAGGCCAGTGTGTTCACGCCACCGCCTCTTCCTCAGCGAGCACTTGCTCGCCTAGTTTCTTTCCCGCCTGCAGAAACTCCTCACTGAGTCGCGTGTCAGCCACCGCCCGCGATAACGACAGCGCGCCGTACATCAGGGCGATTAACCCGAGCGCCTTTTTCCGGCTCTCAACACCAGCATCAAGCATCTCGGCAAGCGAGCTGGCGAAGCCGGATAACTCCTCTTCGAGCGCGCTCCGATATGGCTCACCTTCTCGTGCAACCTCCGGAGCGGTGCTGGGCAGCGGGCAACCCGTTTCCTTATTGTCGCGATGCTTGCGCGACAGGTACTGCCTGATCACGCTCAGCGTCCGCGAGCGGGGCGTCCCACCCTTCGCGGATTTCAAGAGGTGGTCCCAGTTAGCGCTTGCCGCGTTCCGAAGCGTCTCGACAAAGAGATCGTCCTTCGAGTCGTAATGGCCGTAGAAACCACCGACTGTGAGACCGGCTCCCTTCATCACATCCATCACTGAGCTTGCCTTGATGCCCCGTTCACGAAGGAGTGCTGCGGCCGACGCTGCGATTGCTTCGCGAGACTTCTGTTTCTGCTTAGCCTTCTGATTCATGTCATCATCTCACGCATAGTATGCGATTTACTTTTGACCCGAGAATTCCATTCATCTCACTAGTGTCCCGCGCCCGCGGGCGCGCCGCGCCGAATGTTCTTGATGAGCAGCGCCAGCGGGACTGCCGCCAGCGCCAGCAGGAACAAGAGCCAGAACACATCTAGGGAGGCGAGCAGCGCCGACTGCTTTTGCACCGTCGCATAGATTAACGCTTGCGCTTGAGTTAGCGCATCGCCTGCCGGCACGCCCGCCGCGACCAGCTTCCCCGTGATACTTCGCACCGTCGCCCGGGCCGTCTGATCGTAAGCCGAGACGTGGGCGCCGAGCACGCTTTGATGAAACTGGCTGCGCCGAGCGAGCATTGTCGCGACGAAGGCGACACCGAAGCTCCCGCCAAGATTTCTGAACAGATTGATCAGACTCGAAGCCCGGTTGTTTTTCTCCGGCGGCAGGTACGAGTAGGCGGTCAGATTGAGCGGGACAAATATGAACGCTATACCGAGCCCCAAGACCATGCGCGGTATCACAAAGCTGCTGTAGTCGCCGTTCAGGTTGAGCTGGGTCATGCTGAAGGACGCGAAGGCGCAGATCATAAACCCGAAGGCCATCATCCAGCGCGGCTGCACCTTTTTCAGGATCATAACCATCAAGGGCGTGAGCACCACGATGACCATCGCCCCGGGCGAGAGCACTAGTCCTGCGTTGGTCGCCGTGTACGCGAAAAGGTTCTGGAGCATAAGCGGCACGAGCAGCGTACTCGCGAACACGATGAAGAAGACGATGAAGTAGAGACTGCTCGCCAGCGCGAAGTTCCGCTCCTTCAGTAGCGTCAAGTCAACGACCGGATCTTTGCGCGTCAACTCCCAGATGACTCCCACCACGAGTGCGACGACTGCCGTGACGAGGAAGGCGACGATAAAGCCTGAGTGGGCCACTCCTCCCGCCGCGCCTTTGTCCGGCCCGCCCCCGAGGCGGCCGAAGCGGCCGGCAACGGCAAGAAGGCCGTTGTAGTCACCCCTCGCCTTCCTTTTTTTCGCCCGCCGCTCTCTGGTGAACTGGGGCGGATCGGAAATCAACGAGCTCGAAAGCAACAAAGAGAGCAGCCCGATGGGAATGTTGATGAAGAACACCCAGCGCCACGAGTAGCTGTCGGTTATCCAGCCGCCGAGCGTCGGCCCGATGACCGGCGCCGTGACAATAGCGATGCTATAAACGGCGAAGGCCGTGGCGCGCTTCTCCGCCGGAAAGGTGTCAACGAGAATCGCCTGCTCGACGGGGGCTAGTCCGCCCCCGCCCGTGCCCTGCAAGACGCGAAAGAAGATCAGCCACCCTAGGCTCGGCGCGAGTCCGCAAAGGAGAGAGCTTACGGTAAACAGGGCCACCGAGAGCATGTAGTAGTTCTTGCGCCCCATCAGTCGCGAGAACCATGCACTCAATGGGAGCACGACGGCATTCGCGACGAGATAACTGCTCAGGACCCACGTCGATTCGTCCTGTCCAGTGCTCAAGCCACCGGCGATGTGGGGCAGCGAGACGTTGGCGATGGAAGTGTCAAGCAACTCCATGAACGTCGCCAGCGTGACCGTCACCGCGATTACCCACGGGCTAATCGCGCGCCGCCGAGACGCTGGCATGGCCCCAAGCATGAACGTGTCGGCAGCCGCGCTCATCGCACTTTGACCTCCGGCTCTACGGACATCCCCGGCGCGAGCAGATGCTCAGAATCAGTTTGCTCGTCGAAGACGATCTTGACCGGCAAGCGCTGGACGACTTTCACGTAGTTGCCGGTGGCGTTCTCCGGCGGCAACAACGAGAAGCGCGAGCCTGTGCCCGTTTGAAAGCTGTCAACATGCCCGTTGAATATCTTCTCGGGGTAAGCGTCCACTTTGATCTCGACTGCCTGCCCGGTGCGCATCCGATTGAGTTGCGTCTCCTTGAAGTTCGCCAACACCCAGATCTCCCCGGGGACAAGGACGAAGAGCGCCTGGCCGGGCTGCAACAGCGCGCCCTCCTCGACCGTCTTTCTTGTGACTCGTCCATCTTCCGGGGCATAGATTTTGGTGTAGGAGAGATCAAGCTCGGCTTGTCGCACGGTGGCTTTAGCCTGCTCGATCTCGGCGCTGGTCGTATCCACTTCCGACTGCCTGACGGCGACTTGCTGCGGGGCTGAGTTTGCCTCGCTCAATTTGCCGGCGGCCTGACCAACCTGAGCTTGCGTTCCGGTGATCTGCGAGAGCGATTGAGTATACTGATCGGTCGCCGCTCCCTGGGCGGCCCGCACCTCCGCGACAGTGGATTCGACAGAAGCGACCCGCCTGCGTGCGGCTTCGAGTAGTGCGTCTGCGGTCGCAGCCGCTGCCGTTGCCTGATCGAGTTGCTGGCGCGAGACAACCTCGTTCTCGAACAGAGATTGATACCGCAGCACGTCGGCGCGGGCGCGCACGGCTTCAGCTTCCGCTGCAGCGACCTGCGCCTGCGCCTGCGCGACGTTCGCCTCCGCGGCGCCGATGGCAGCCAACGACTGCTTCACACGACCTTCTGCGGCAGACGCAGCGGCGCGCGCCTGTGCCACACCGCTGCGCGCGGCCTCGACTCCCGCGGACGCCTGGTCAACACCTGCGCCGGCTGTAACACGAGTTAACGCAAGGCCGGCCTTTGCTGCATCACGACGGGCAATTGCGGCGTTGAGCGCTGCGCGAGCCTGAGCGAGTCTGGCTTCATAATCGCGCGGGTCGATCTCTACGAGGAGATCACCGGCTTTCACCAGTTGATTATCGTCGATGTGGATTTTCTGAACGTAGCCAGAGACTTTTGGGCTGACCTGTGTGGCGTGCCCCTCGATAAAAGCGTCGTCGGTCGACTCGTAAAGTCGTGAGTGAAGCCAGTACCGAAGCCCAACGACCGCGCCAAGTAGTAGAACAATTCCGATGACGGCGACGAGGATCCGGCGTTTCGATCTGGTGCTTGATTGAGTGGAAGTGAGTTGAACCTCTTGCTCCGCGAACTCATGTGCGGTGTCATCGAAGTTAACCTCAGGTTCATCGACGACAGCGGGCAATTGCTCGATGCCCGCGCCATTGCCGTTGGTTCGCGACAGACTCCCGTTACGTGGAGTCGTAGAGAACTCGCGGTCTTGAACACTTATGTCGGTCGTCTTCTTGTTCATACGTTGACCTCGCTATGATCGTGAGCATTTTTTCGACGCGGCCGTTTCGAGCGCCGAATTGTCGCCACTGCGGCCACGGAATAACGTGGCGTTGGCGCGCTCGCAGCTCACGACGTTGTTTATGCAGCGGCATCAGCGTTTTCCGGTAGCTGCTTATCAAGCATTTGCGAGATGAATTCTTTGGCATTCGTCGGGACACCAACGACCCGTTGGGCCTCCTTACCGTCGCGGAAGAGGATCAGGGTCGGGATGGCCTTGATGCCAAAGCGGGAGGAGCTGCCGGCGCCTTCATCCACGTTCAGTTTGACTACCTTTAGCCTGTCCTGATACTTCTCGGCCAGCGACTCGACGGTCGGGGCGAGTACCTTGCAGGGCTGGCACCATTCGGCCCAAAAGTCCACCAGCACCGGCCGGGATGATTCCAATACCTCGCTCTCGAAACTCGCATCATTAACTTCAGTTACATAGTCACTCATCTGGCCCCTCTTTATATTATGATCGTCATATTACGATCATAATATTACGACTATACGATACGTTGTCAAGTAAGGTTCCGAGGCGGATAGTCAGTGGCATTCTCAAGGGATAAGGTTGTGATCGTCGCCGCGGTGGCCGCGGCATTTCGGCGGTCCAGATCACCGACAACATTCCGCGTGTCAGCGTTATCGTGTATGGCCCAGTTAATAAGACCTACCGGCCACATAGCTACAGGACTGGCGCGCGATGAGATTGTGTGATTTTATCTCGGGGTCAATAAGAAACGGAGAAGAGGCAAGTTTTCACCGCTCCTCAAATTGGAACTGCATCAACCGAAACGAATCCAATGAACCTCGGCGAACTCAAATTGCTTGAACTGCTTAAGGCCGATGAGGAATCGGGAGTTATTCGCTTCAAGCACCGACGGATGCTGATCTTCGACGCTGATGCCATGGGACTCCTACGCAAGGAGCTGATTGAGACGCTCGGGCTTGAACGCGCGCGCCGTGTCCTCACGCGCTTCGGATACGCCTGCGGTTACCGCGACGCGCTGACCTCTAAGGAATTGTTCGATTGGGAGAGCGACGCCGACTGGTGGGCGGCCGGCCCGCGCTTGCATCAGTTGCATGGCATCGTTCAGGCTCGCATGCTGAGATCATTCATGGACCGGGCCGCCGGAGTATTAGAAGCCGAGGCCGAATGGCTACACTCCTACGAAGCAGAGCAGCACCTAATGCACATCGGGCGCAGCGACTCCCCGGTGTGCTGGACCTTGACCGGCTACGCAAGCGGGCATGCGAGCGCCGTCTTCGGTGGCGAAGTGTGTTGCTTTGAAAGAGAGTGCGTCGGCAAGGGGGATGCGCGCTGTCTGGTTGAAGCGCGCGCGGCGACCAATCTGAATGAAGAAACGCGCGCGCTCATCGAATACCACCGGCCAGTAAATATCGACGCCGAGTTCCAACTCCTACTCAACGAACTGGAACGGCGCGAGAAAGAACTCGCAACTCAAGAAGAGCGCGCCAAAGCGCTCGAATCGCAGGTGCTCTACCTGCGGGAGATAATTGAGGAGGAATACAATTTCGAGGAGATGATAGGCGCCAGCCCGGCTTTCAAGAGAGTGGTCCAGGAAGTCGAGAAGGTCGCCGGTACAGACTCCACCGTGCTGATTTGCGGAGAGACCGGCACCGGCAAGGAATTGATCGCCCGTGCGATTCATGCCCGCAGCTCACTCAACAACCGCCCTTTCATCACAATCAACTGTGCTGCCTTGCCGGCTGGGCTGGTGGAAAGCGAATTGTTCGGTCACGAGAAGGGCGCTTTTACCGGCGCGATGCAGCGCAAATTTGGGCGGTTCCAGCTAGCTGATGGCGGCACGATCTTTCTCGACGAAGTGGGCGAATTGTCTCTGGAAACGCAGACGAAGTTTTTGCGCGTCCTGCAGCAAGGCGAGTTTGAGCGACTGGGTGGGACACAAGCCATCAAAGTTGATGTCAGGGTGCTGGCGGCCACCAATCAACCACTGGAGCGTCTCGTCGCCGAAGGAAGATTTCGCTCAGATCTCTTTTACCGGCTCAACGTCTTTCCGATTATCTTGCCGCCGCTGCGCGAACGGGCTGAAGACATCGTGCCGCTCACCAATTACTTCACTCAGAAATTTCGCTCCCGCATGAAGAAGAATATCTCCTCGATTGATTCAGCGTCGATCGAGCGCCTGCAGAATTACGATTGGCCGGGGAATGTGCGCGAACTGGAACACATGATCGAGCGGGCAGTGCTGCTGGTCGAAGGGGAAATCTTATTCGTTGATCTGCCGCTGGGCAGCGAGGAGAGATCACCCAGGAGCGTGGCTACGGTTCCAGCGCCCACGAAGCTCCGCACACTGGAAGATATGGAGCGCGACTATATCTTGGAAGTCCTGCGGCGCACGCAAGGTGCCATTGCTGGCAAAGGCGGCGCGGCGGAGATACTCGGCCTAGCGCCTTCGACGCTGCGCGACCGAATGAAAAGGCTCGGGATCAAATAATTTCCTGCTGATGCCCTATCACCGGTTGCTCTCACTTGAAACAATGGGTCATCCGCAAGGCTGACTGAAGACCCCCGGTCCGTCACGGAAGACCGTGCCCGACGCGGAATGCCGTTTCGCTAACAACCTTCCTCAATCACCTTCGCCAGCGTCATCGATCCTTCCCTTCCTGTTTCCTGCCAAACACTTATCTGTTTTCGTTGTGCCTGCGTTCATCGTGGCGAGGGTGTTGCAATTGAATGGGGTGAGAAAACAACACGTCACGGGAGGCAATGGAAATGAATGGAATGAATAAGACGATAGACGAATCCCTGAGCGGCCGGAGCCGCGCCCGCGAGCGCCTCACGCCCGAGAACTCTCTAGTCTTGCTTATCGACCATCAGTCTGGGCTCGTCTCAGGCGTTCGAGATCTCGAGCCGGATGAATTGCGCCACAATGTCGTTGCGTTCGCCCGCGTTGCGCGCCTCCTGAGCGTCCCGGTCGTACTCACCTCGACTGCGCCTGAGATGTGGGGGCCGATTCTGCCAGAGCTCACGGAGGCATTGCCCGAGGTAGAGAACATCGAGCGAAGCCTTGTCAACGCATGGGATGAGCCGCGAGTCCGCGATGCCGTCAAGCGGACCGAGCGGCGGAAGCTGCTGATCGCTGGGATCACAACGCCCGTTTGCCTGACGTTCGCCGCCATGTCCGCTGCGGCGGACGGATACGACGTGTATGCACTCTTGGATGCCTCAGGCACCTGGAGTGAGCTTCTGCGACTGACTGCGATTGATCAAATGAGGCAGGCGGGCGTCACGGTAACGTCCGGACTCGCGGCATTCGTGGAGATGCTGCACGACAACGCCAGCCCCATCGCGGGCGAATTCTACGCGGCGCTTGACCTACCTGCTACTCGCTACATTCTCCAAATCACTCAGGGGGTAAGGCTGCCGAAACTGGCAGGACTTCGCGGATGACTTCGTCGAGAAAATATAACTGTTCTATCGGGGACATGGGTGATGGGCTTGGGAGAAAAGTTTGATCTTTCCGCAGCCAGGAGTTCCCGACAGGGTCTTGCCTGGTGGTGCCGAAGAACGTTCCGCATTTTGCTCTGTGCAAGGGGGAAACAAGGATCCAGCCTGGGGTTATGAGTCGGTGTTGGAAACATATCGTCACATCGAAGACTGGCATGGAATTCCAGATCCAAAGTATCGCGGAACAGGAGGGCTCGTTTTGTCGAGCCGGCGCCGAACCCTAACCCGATCGCTCCGGCCATGGTCGAAGGTGCTCGGTCTATTGGAATTCCGACTTTTGAGAATCAGAACGGCCGCATGATGGAGGGCGAGGGCGGCGCATCGATCATCGACCTGCGATCTCGCAACGGAAAGCGTCAATCCGTGTTCCGTTCTTACGTCTTCCCATATATGGATCGGCCGAACCTGACCGTTCTCACACACGCATTGGTCACTCGGATAACCTTCGAAGGCAAACGAGCGACTGGAATAGAGATTTCTTACCGCGGGGATACCCATCGTATTCGTGCTGGGCTAGAGGTGGTGCTGTCGCTTGGTGCCATTCACACACCGAAGGACCTTATGCAATCCGGCATCGGCGATCAAGCCGAATTGCGGCGCTTTGGAATCCAGGTTGTGCAGCATCTCCCTGGAGTGGGACAGAATCTTCAAAGCCACACTCGTTTTGGCTGCGTCTGGGAGTATTCGGAAGCATTACCGCCGCGCAACAACCTGGGCGAGGCAACTTTCTTCTGGAAGAGTCAGCCCGGGATCGCTGGTCCGGATTTGCAGACCTGTCAGGTGGAAGTGCCACTGGCAAGTCCAGAGACTGCAGCAGCCTTTGGCCTTCCTTCTGCCGGTTGGACACTGGCCGGATCTGTCGTCAGGCCGAAAAGCCGAGGCCGCATCGCTTTGACGGGACCCAATCCTTTCGACCCTGTTCAGGTTCACGGAAATTTCTTGTCGCATCCAGACGATCTGAGAGCGGCAATAGCTTGCATCGAACTGTGCCGCGAGATCGGCAACTCCTCCCCGCTCCGGCCATTCACCAAGCGCGAGGTGATGCCAGGCTCCTTGAAAGGTGCAGAGCTCGAAAACTTCGTCCGCGATGCCGTCGAGGACTACTGGCATGAGACATGCACCGCCAAGATGGGGCGAGCCCGTATGTCGGTTGTGGACGGCAATCTTAGAGTTTATAGAATCGAAAACCTTCGCATCGCAGACGGGTCGATCATGCCAAACGTGACAACCGGCAACACGATGGCCCCCTGCGTCATCATCGGCGAACGCGCTGGCGAGATATTGCGCACCGCACACCAGCTTTCAGGAGTTGGTGCGCATTTTGATGTGGAACGTTCATGAAACAGATCGGCCTGCTGCCGTCGAATAAGAGATCATCTGCCCACAACGAAGCGGAGAAAGCTAAACAATGAAGGTTGCATTCGAGACTCGCGGACCTGTTGACGAGCCATACTTGAAACTGAACGAGGAGCAAATTTTGGGGATGACGTTGCGTGCAGGCTCAATGGAGATCGGATTGAGACGTTCTGACCTCCGGCGCATCACGTTCGATGCTGGCCTGATGGGATTGTGTCCGCCGCAATCGGAGTATTGGATCGGCACGTGTGATATGACACATGTAACCATGACCATTTCTGGCGAGGCCTTGATGGCCGCCTCTGATGGGGCAGGGGGCAGAATAGAATTGCGCCTCGAACGCGAACTCGTGGATTCGCGATTGTGTGCGCTGGCCACCGCAGTGGAAGTGGAAAGAACCGCGGGTTTCCCCAGCGGGCGGCTTTTTCTCGACTCGGTCGAGCAGGCACTTGCGCGCGCTCTGGTCGTCGGATATGCCGTGCGTGACTATAGTGTCCGAGTTTATCGCGGCGGACTGAGCCCCGCGAAATTTCGAAAGATTAAGGAATTGGTGCAGGAGAAGATGGAGGAGGATTTAAGCCTTGAGGAAATGGCGCGTACAGTTGGGCTCAGCGCGGCGCATTTCTCGCAAGTTTTCCGCAACATGACCGGCCAGACCCCGCACCAGTATCTCCTGTGGCATCGGGTCCAGCGAGCGAAGGAGCTGTTGCCTTCCGCCGAAATGCGCGTGCTGGATGTTGCCATTGCCTGCGGCTTCAAAACGCAGCAGCACTTTGCTCGCGTATTCCGCCATCTGTGCGGAGCCAGTCCGACGGAATACCGATACCAATCCCTTCGCTGAAAATCGTCCTCTTTAGTGCCGTCAGGTGTTTTTATCCAGCAGGTGTATCTGCCACCAATCCCTCCCTCCTCGCATCCGGCTATCCTGCCGATCTCTTGCTGCCGAAGCGAATCGCCGAAAGATCAAACCAGTACTGAGATCCCCATGCAGTTCGGATCATACGCCGCCTGATGTTCCCCCAAAACAACGCCTCCACGCCTGCGGTGGTTCTTCATAAACACTCCCCGAGGATTGGGCACAAAGACCAAGATGCAGACACAAGTCGCTCTCCACCGCCTGGTTTAATGGTTGAGTTATCAAAGGAGTGCTGAAATGAATTTCAAGAGTGAAACGCAACTGGGTGGTAATTTCGCGGAACGCGTTCGTGCGAATCAGCGGAAGCTCAGGTCTAATCTAAAAACGCAGTACGACTTTGTTATCTGCGGATCAGGCTCTTCGGGGTCCGTAGTCGCAAGTCGTCTCGCGGAAAACCCGGCTGTGAGTGTCCTGTTGCTCGAAGCCGGGGGCGACGATGATGTACCAAGTGTCACCGATGCGCGGCAATGGGTCACCAATATCGGAAGCGAGAGATACTGGCAGTTCCAAGCCGAGCCGAACCCACACCTCAATGGCCGCGCCATTCCCCTGGGCATGGGAAAGGTGCTGGGCGGCGGATCGAGCATCAACGCGATGATCTGGGCTCGCGGTCACAAGAGCGACTGGGACTTCTTTGCATCAGAAACAGGGGACCCTGCGTGGGGCTATGAATCGGTGCTTGATATTTATCGCCGCATCGAGGACTGGCAGGGGGCACCCGATCCAAGATATCGCGGAACCGGCGGACCGGTATTTGTCCAGCCGCTGCAGGATCCGAACCCGGCCGCTCGAGCCTTGCTTGAGACAATAGGCTCGCTTGGGATTCCGATCTTTGAAAATCAAAACGGCCGCATCATGGAGGCCGATGGTGGCGCATCCGTTCCCGACATGCGCATTCGCGATGGAAAACGCCAATCCGTTTTCCGTGCGTATGTCTTCCCGCACATGGACCAGCCAAATCTCACAGTACTCCCTCACGCGTTGGTTACTCGGCTAACTTTCGAGGGCAACCGAACCACCGGCGTTGAGATCTCCTATGAAGGAAGGACCCGTCGCATTCGCGCAGGGCGCGAGGTGATTCTGTCGCTTGGCGCGATACACACGCCGAAGGTCCTCATGCAGTCCGGCATCGGTGATCAGGCCGAACTGCGGCCCTTTGGAATCCCTCTAGTCCAACATCTCCCAGGAGTCGGACACGGGTTTCAAGACCATGCTGCTTTTTGCTGTCTCTGGGAGTGTTCGGAATCGCTACCTCCCAGTCTCGTGGCGGAGGCGGTCATATATTGGAAGAGTCAAGCTGGTTTAGTTAGCCCTGACTTCCAGATTTTTCAGGGAGTACTAAACGCTGAGGATGCAGCAAGACTTGGTCTGCCTGCGGGTGGCTGGGCCCTGATCGGTAATGTCGTTCAGCCGAAGAGTCGAGGGCGAATCCGCCTTACCGGCTCCGATCCAGCAGATAACGTTCAGATTGAAGCGAATTATCTCTGTCACCCAGATGATCAGAAGGCCGCATTCTCGTGCGCAGAACTTTGTCGCGAGATAGGCAACTCCGCCGCTCTTCGTCCTTTTGTTGGGCGAGAGGTCATTCCTGGCAACTTGGAACGTCCAGACCTAGAAAACTATATCCGCGACACAGCGTTTAGCTTTTGGCATCAAACATCCACCGCCAAAATGGGGCGTGACGAAATGTCCGTGGTGGATGGTGATCTCAAAGTTTATGGCATCGACAACCTTCGCATCGCGGATGGATCGATCCTGCCACGCGTGACAACCGGTAACACCATGGCTCCCTGTGTGATCGTCGGAGAGCGTGCAGCAGAGATCATACTGGATGAGTACCAGATAGCGACAGTATCTGTCTCGCGGTCTGACCGCTTTTGATTACGAAGTTCATGCCACGCGGCCCGGCGATACGACGCTGTGGACGCAGGCGCTGGATCGGCACAACGTCACCTGGGGCGCGCATAGGGCCACAAAGAACGGTTCGCGCTAATTATTTCTGCACCGGAAAGTAGCTAACGTGATCATGGAGGTGTTCGACATGCTCAGCCGCCAGATTGTCACTGCCGCCGTCCTGATGGCCGCTTCGCTGCCCGCCGCCGCGCAGTCCCACGATGTCCGACCCGTTGAGAATCCGCCGAAGCCGCTTGTGCTTCAGCCAAGCGACGGTGAACATCGCATGCGGAGACCGTTCCCGGCATCGCTTTCCACACTGGCCGCACCATTCATCATCAAGGTCGATGACCGGAACGGTGGCGCGAAGGATTTCGTCATCTTCACGGAGGATGTGCCGCCGGGGCAAAGCATACCACCTCACCGTCATCCGCACTCGGAAGAGGTGTTATTCATTGATGCTGGGACCGGAACCGCGTGGCTCGACGGGAAGAAGGCGAAGATCGGCCCGGGTTCGATTATCTTCATGCCGCCGAATACCGGCGTTCGGCTGACGAACGATGGAAAGCAGCCGATTTCGCTGGTGGCGATCTTCTCGCGCCCCGGATTTGACAAATACTTGCGAGACATCTCGGTCCCTGGCGGTGAAACGGCGAAGCCGCTAACGGCAGAGGAGCTAAGGGCCATCCGCGCACGCCATACCGATGCAGTGATCTATGACCCACCGGCAGGAAAGCAGCGATAGCGTCCGCTTTCCACTGGTAAGCGACAGCTGGTTGTTCTCATGAGCGTTCATATGGCCCGACGATCAAGCGCAGCTTCGACTACGTATGACTGGAGGATGCCGGTCAGGTCCAGACTTCAAAGATCAACCGCAAAGACTTCGGCTTGACCTGGAACACTGCGCTCGAGACCGGTGGTCATTCTCGTTGGCGACGACGTAACCATCACACTCGACGTCGAGTTCGTGAAGACTTGAATTTCTGCTGCATCAGGCATACGTCCAAGGCTTGTGGCTGGATCTGCACCGGCCCTTCATTCAATGGCCAGGAGCAATAGGAGGTTCGTTGGAGGTTCGAAGAATGACCAACACTACATCAAGCGAAGCCGCGAAGGCTGTCGTCCGCCGCAATACCGAAGAAGTTCAGGGAAGGGGGAACTTCGAGGTTTTCGAAGAACTCTTTGCTGACGACTTCGTTGACCACACGACGCAACCTGGCACCACTCCCGACAAGGCGGGCGTTAGGAAGCTCTACACTTATCTTCGTGTGGCATTTCCCGACTTTCATGCGGAGATCCACTGGCAGCTTGCCGACGGTGATCGTGTGACGACTTACAAGACCTACCACGGGACGCATGAAGGATCTTTCCTTGGCGTCGCTCCAACTCATCGCAAGATTCACTTCGAGTCGGTCGATGTCATGCGCGTGCAAAACGGCAAAATAACCGACCATTGGGGTGTCGGCAATCTTTTCTCACTCATGCAGCAGATCGGTGGATGGACTCCACCATCAGGGATATAGGAGAGTGACGTGGCGACTTTTGATGTGGAACGGATGCTTGATGAATGGCAGATTGCCTGGTCTTCCGCCGAGAATAAGGATACTGAAATGGTTCTTGCTCTTTTTGCCGAAGACTGTGTTTTCGAGGACGTTACCTTCGGCGTGATTGTTCGTGGCAAAGAGGAACTTCGCAGCTTCGTGAACGGCGCCTTTGCAGCAATCCCTGACTTCAAATATGGATTGAGAAGCCGGTTTGCCACCAATCAATGGGCTGTTCTCGAGTGGGTCATGTCAGGCACACACAAAGGTGGTTTGCCAGGGATCCCGGCCACCGGCAAACGCTTTTCGTCGGTGCGGGGCTCGAGCATCCTCGAACTGGAGGCCGGTAAAATCCGCCGCGAGTCTGATTATTGGGATGCAGCTACGTTCATGAAACAGGTCGGCCTGCTGCCGTCGCGATAAGAGATCATCTGCCAAGTGCAGATTACCCAAGGAGAACAGATGAGCACGAGCGTAATTGATGAACGGTCGATATATTACCGGACGGAGGAGCCAACACCAGCCTCCACGTGGCAGTCCGTGGCCGGACGCCCGATCACCGACGATCTCCTCGAGTGGCCTCCCGATCTATTCGCCCTCACTGAGGTGATCCTCGAGCGCTCAGAGGCGTATCGCTTTCTCTTATCGCCTCCCGGCGATGTGGAGTGGCCGCTGCGCCGCTTGCCTGGCTGGTCCGATGCGGTAGAGGAAGCGGGCCGGCAGTGGAGTGTCTGGGTCGAGGATCGGCTGCGCCAAAGCAGCGGAAAATGCGCGGGTGCATC
>CAZOOE010000111.1:4661-14616 GCA_964581275.1 uncultured Clostridia bacterium | reverse complement strand
CGGACGCGCTACGTCACTTCCGACGCCAAGGTGCCGGGAGACGGCACTCGCGAGCATCCCTGGATGGACCTGCAGCAGGCTTTATGTGCTCTCGAGCCCGGCGACCGGCTCGTCGTCGGCGCCGGCATCTACGCCGGCGCGTTCCGCATCGGCGGTCCCGGCCGCCGGCGCACGGCCCGAGGTCCCGACCCAGTGTTTCCCCCGCGGTTAAGATCTGAGGGCGGTAACCGTGCCCGTGACTGCACCGATCTTTTCCGGGCGCATCAAATCGCTGCCGTTGTATAGGCCGCTGTCCTCGGCTGACGTCTCAGCGCCAAACCAAAGCCCCCCGCGAGCATCGGTTTCGACAGCCTGGACGAAGAACGCGCGAGGCCGGCTCAGAATCTCTGTGATGAAATCCGGCGTCTTTGCGCCCGAATTCATCTGCGTTGCGTCAACTGCAAGAAAGCCCCTGCTTCGCGTGCCGACTATCAGCTGGTTGTCAATCAATGCCAGACTGGTGAGCTGAAGAGGCGCGTGCCGTCGCGATTCAATGGTGAGTATAGGGTGGTCGTCGGGTTTGATCGTATTCACTATGAGCGAGCCGTCAGGCGCGCTTGAGAAATCAAAGATCTCACCTTGCTCGGTCGTCATCAGCGTGCGCGCGCCGTCAGGATTGGCAATTGCGGTGATCGCGCTGCTCTGTGTTTCCGGGATTGGTTTGATCTCGCCGTTGATCAGCCGCGCGGCGCCGGCATCACTCCCGACCCACAGCGTCCCCTCGGAATCGAGCTTGAGCGCTAGCACTCGCGCCGCCCCGGGTCCCTGTGTTGCGATCTTTTGAATGCGCCGCCCGTCGTATTTGACAAGCCCGCTATCGGTGCCAAACCACATCGTGCCGTCTGGCGCTTGGGCAATGGCTCGAACGTGGTCGGAGGGCAGTCCGTGGAATAATGTGACCGCACCCCATTGATGCAGGGTCGAGGTTGGGTATGTTTTGATTGCGTGCTGCCCGACTGTTGAAGTTATCAGGAGCAACGCCGCTATAGTGACTTGGACTAGCTTCGAGGCCAGATTCAATGGACTGCCCAGGCGCAGAGATCGCCGAGGCAACGCAGAGAAGATCTCCGCGCCACCTCTGCGTCCTCTGCGCCTCTGCGGTGAGCCGGTATGCATAGCCTCTTGATGAGATTGGGTGAAGCCTTCTCTACCCGTTATCGAGATACCGCTTGCGATCGCGCTCGATCCAACCCTCCAGCTCCGAAGCCGCCTTCTCGAGCTCATCGCTGTTGAGCAATCCCCGGCGCAGCGCCTCAAAGAATGCCCGAGTCCGCACATTGTAAGCCAGCTTGTCGTAGGCTTCGTTGGGCGTGCCTTCGGGTGATGACGCGAACAGCTTTTCGTAAAGCGTCGCCAGGCGGCTCTCGACTCCGCGAAGACTCAAGCTGCACTTTCGCGCGACGGCCCAATTCGAGAGACCCAGTGCGAGATAGTACAGCGCCTCGGCTTCAAACTCGGTGAGCAGTGGCCGTTTGAATGAGTCTTTGAACGCAGGATCGATCATATCCGCGCCGTCTTCGAGCACAGCTGCCACGAATCGAATAAACCGCGGCTCGGGGTTGTTCTTATGGATGAACCCGTAGGCTGGTGGCGGCTGGACTGACTTTATGATCTTGCGGATCTCGTTGATGTAGATCTCGTGTGGGAACTGCGTCCAAAAGATTATTCGCGCGGCGGGAAAGCTCCGCCAGATCGTGCGCGCGGCTTTCACGCCCGAGAGTCGCGGCATTTGAATGTCGAGGACACACAGCTCCGGGCGATGCTTCAACGCGAGCTCGGCAGTCTCTTCACCGTCGGCGGCTTCGATGACCGGCAGGTGGGCAGTGAACTCCCGCTCCAGGAGCTCACGCAGATACCGCCGTTGAGCAATGTTGTCTTCGGCTATCAGAATCGACACGATGTTATCTCACTTCTCCGGCGACGTTGCTTTCTGAAATACGTAATAGATCACCCCCGAGTAATCATCGGTGAACAAGAACGCATTCGAGCCCATGGCCAGAACATCGGCGGGCCTGCCATAGACTTGTCCGTTTTGCAGGAAGCCGGTGATGAAGTCCTGAACCGGCGCTCCTTTTTTCACTCTCATCAGGCTGTAGCCTCGATGCAGGGATCGCTTTGATGAGCCGTGCAGGGCGACGAGGAAAAAGTTCTTTAGCGCCGGGCCGCCACTGCTAGAATCAAAATACTCGAAGCCGAGTGGCGAGCTGTGAGCGCTGAACCCAATATAGGCAACGGGCATCTTGTTGCAATCGATCTTCTTTTCGCTCTTGGCGAATTGATCATCGGCGTAGAATCGATTTCGATACTGGAAACAATAGGGCCAGCCGTAGTTCTTGTTTTCTTCAACGACATAAATGGTGTCGTCAGGTTTGAAGTCGCCGAGGTGGTCTGCTCCCATATTCGTCACGAACAATTGTCCTTTGACCCACTTCAGTCCCACTGCGTTGCGAAGACCGCTCGCAAGAACTCGCTGGTTCTTCCCGTCGACATCCATCTCCAACACGCTAGCTCTAATAGGCTCCTGTTCCTCACAGGCGTTACAGCTGCTGCCCACCGAGACATAAAGCTTTTCATTTTCGAGAGCTATGGTTCGGGTTAGATGCCATCCGCCGTATTTGTAGTTCAACCCGTAGTCCGGAAAAGTCGCAAGCACTTCCGGCGAGCCGGCGGGCGCCGCCTCTCCGGCCACGTACCTGTATCGCAACAGACGATCCGTCAGGGCCAGATAGAACCAGTGATCGCCGTTCCTGTCTTTGTAGAACGCAATGCTATTCGGATTGCGGAGGTTCGTCAGGTAGGGAGTCACCTTGGTGAACTTTCCGCTAGCCACGTCAAAGCCATCCAGGATATAGACCGAGCCTTTTTTATTGTCGGTGCGATTGAACATATCGGTGACGAAGACTCGTCCATCAGGGCTCTTCGACATGAACCGCGCGCGCTTCAGACCTTGGGCGGCTATTGTTATCTCAAAGCCTGTCGGCAAGCTGAGATTGAATCGTTTAGTCTTGCTCAGCACGATAGGATGAGGCGTAAGCTTCAGGGGTTTCGAATCTACCTTGGCTGAATCGACACTGTCGAGGTGTTCCTGGACCAGTTGCGAGCCCTCGGACATACGTCGCTCTCGGCCGAGCGGCAACCGATTCGTCCGTACGGCACCAAGTACCACTGAGCTGAAAGCTAACGCCGCAATGGCGATGGATATCCCAACCCATTTGCAACCAGGATGTGGCCTGTTCCGTTCATTGAACCTTCGAGGGAATAAACTGGCGTACATAAATGCTCTTGTCGGTCTTGGTGACAGCGAAGATTCTATCACCCTTTGTGCGGCAAAGGTCGCCACGGAGAGGGCCAGCATCAGGAGGAGTAATACGACAGTGCCGCGGGTAGATTTGCGGATAGCCTTATTGCGCATAGCTGGTTTTCGCGACCGACCCGATGACGGGCGCTTCGATGCAGGAGCCGTCCGCCGGGTTGGTCTATTCTGCGAATCGGGATGCGAAACCATTCGAAGGACCCTATGGGATGAATCGGTAGGTTGGAGACGGAAGGATTGAATAGGCGGTCTTCTGCGGTTTAGGTTTTACGCATCAGTTGATCGGGATCACCGTGTCTCCATCAACGCGGTACCTCACAATGCGTTTTCCCTTCGGATCTTCGATGCTGACCTCTTCACCGTTTTCGTCACCGTTATTCAACAATTCGAGGTATTTCTCATCGTGAAAGCTCAAGCTGAACTCAGCATCACCAACCTCGAGTCTATATGGCGGTTCGTCGCCCAACCAGATTGACTGCTTTCGGCTGAACAGTACGCGCGGCTGGTAGGCGCTCGTGCCAGGACGCAGAACTCGGTATGTGATGCCTTGCCAGTTTGAAGTATGCCATGGATTCACGCTCGCGGTTACCACGAAGAAGCTTCCGCGTTCGTCTGGCCACGAGACACCAAACTCGAATGAACTTTGAGCACCTAGTATCGAGTCATAATCGTTTGCCTCATCGGCAAGAATCAGCTTCCAGTCGCGGTCTTCATACTCGAACAGATACAACGACGCATCCTTACCATAGGGGATCCCAATTGTTGTCGTCACGGCGATCAGATCGGAGCAGGACCGCGGTCGCCTTACGTCGATCCCGTCGATTTCGCCCCAGTCGTATCCGTTGATATATGGGTCGTCTCCGGTAATACACACCCGCTCTTTGACCGTGACACCGCTGAGTCTCAGATCTCCGATCACCGTCGCGATTAGCTGCTGAGTGCTCGCATCTCTCTCTTCGTCGTGCAGCAGGTTGGTCATGAGATCTCGAAGTTGATGCTTGAGACTCGTAAGGAGCAGCTTAGCCGTTTGCGGGATGTTGGTATCCCACTCGTCGGTGTGGACTCGTTGCAGCCTGCTAACCGCATCGGCGACCAAACGGAGATTGGCCTCACGCCCACCTGGAACAACCGGTCGCCCCGAGTCCATCCGTGTGTCGCCCTCCGAACGGCTCACGGAGTCTCCGAACCCTTGCGAGACAAGCAGGGCAACGATGTAAGTGATTGCAAGCGGGCCGATGGTCCTTGTCGCCGTCGAACGATAGCTTGTCATCCGACTCTCCTTTTTCAGTACGAAACTTGAAAGCTTGCTAAGGGGAATTCAGGCGGCCTCGATGCTAAGCCGGCCTTCGACCCGGGTCAATGTGGTTAGCCACAGTGCGTCATTGCGTGGCCGCCACCGCTCGCTACGTTGGCTCCCTCCTAACGCCGGTTCCGCGCCTGAGTCAATATCCACTCGGATGATCGAGCCGCCAAAACCAACCTCCAATCCATCGCGACTGCTGGTCTGTCTGGTGGTTACTCTTTTTCTGGGCCACGCAGCGTCGGCTCAGGTTCCGAATCGCGATGCTCAACCAATCGAGGACCCGAGTGGCAGCGCGATGCTCGGCTTCTACGAATCGCTCGCTCGCAGTTATCAAGGCGAGTGGGTCACACGAATTCTCCATTACGGAGACTCGCATATTGCGGCGGATCTTCTCACCGGCGCATTGAGGCGGCAGTTTCAACTCTGCTTTGGAGAGGCGGGCCCCGGCTTCGTGCTTCCGGGGCACCCGTGGTCGGGCTACTCGCGCACCGGCGTCGCGAGCCAAACCAGCGCAGGCTGGCAGATTGATGGGCTCACTCAAGCTTCGCTGGCGGAGGACGGCAGATTGGGACTTGCGGGGGTCAGCCTTAGCACCCGGGCGTCAGGCGAATGGATAACCCTGACCGCGGCAGCGAGCTACTTTGATATCTATGTTCTGAAGCAACCGGGCGGCGGCTCGATTGATGTGCTGCTCGATGGTGAGAAGAAGAAGCGCAATGTCTCGCTGGCGTCCAGGGTCAGCGAGACTTCTTGCGTAGAGGTCGTCGCCGACGGCGGCTCGGTTCACACAATCGAAATCCGCACAACATCGGCAGGCCGGGCACGCATCTTCGGAGTCGCGGTCGAGCGCAACGCGGCAGGTGTTATCTACGACGCGCTGGGCATCAACGGCGCTCGGGCGAGCCGCCCATTGCGCTGGGACTGGTCGGTGCTCGCGGGCAGTCTGGAGCGCCGTGACCCCGATCTGATAGTCGTCGCTTACGGATCAAACGAAGTGAGCGACCCCGACCTCGATCTCGAAGTGTACCAGGCGAGCTTCGCAGCTTTGCTAAACAAGTTTCACGAAGCGGCTCCCCGCGCTTCGATTCTGGTAATCGCCCCGCCTGATCGCGCGGTGCGGATCGGCAAACGCTGGAATACCGTCAGCCGAATGCCCGCGCTTGTCGAAGCCCAGCGACAAGCGGCCTTCGAAGCGGGCGCGGCATTTTACGATCTGTTCAGCGCGATGGGTAGCGCCGGCTCGATCGAGCGATGGACGACGGGGGCTCCGCCACTCGCTCAACCGGATCACGTTCACCTGACCACGACGGGATATCGGGTGGTCGCTGATTGGCTGTACTCAGCATTAATGCGGGGTTTTCTCCAGACCGTTTCAGATCCGGGATGGTTGATGCAGGAGAAATTGATCAAGTGATGCTGTTCACAAGCGGAACATACTACGTTTTTCTCATAGCGGTCTTCTTTGTCTACTGGTTGGTGGCCTGGCGCATTCGCTTGCGCCTGGTCTTTCTCGTCGCGGTGAGTTGTTTTTTCTACGCGGCTGCGGGGGGATCGGCGCTGTTGTTACTAATCGCTATCTCCGCGATCGATTTCACTACTACCCGTTTGATGTCTCGTTCTGATGATCGAAGGACTCGCCGTCGGCTGCTCTGCATTTCTCTCACTGTCGACATCGGCGCTCTGTGCGTGTTCAAGTATCCAGCTTTCCTGATCCAGTCGGCCACCGGAACACTTTCACTTCTGCGCATCACGATTCCAGACTCTCGCTTGAACATCGTGGCGCCGATCGGAATTTCGTTCTTTATCTTCCAATCACTGGCCTATGTGATCGATGTTTATCGGAAAGACGCGGAGCCAGCCCGAAGCTACGCGGACTGTCTCGCATTCGTCTCATTCTTTCCGACGATCATTGCGGGCCCGATCCTGCGGGCAAAACATTTGCTGCCGCAGCTTCGCGATCGTTTGATGCTCGATAGCACGACGGGCGGCCAGGCGCTGTTTCTGATCGCGCTCGGCCTCGTCAAAAAGATCGCGATCGCCGACTACCTCAGCACGAATCTTGTCGAGCGCGTCTTCGATTTTCCGGAGCGATTCTCGTCGCTGGAAGTGCTGGCGGCGGTTTACGGGTACGCGCTTCAAATCTACGCCGACTTTTCGGGCTACAGTGACATAGCCATAGGCTCGGCGATGCTGCTTGGCTTCGCTTTGCCAGTGAACTTCAACGCCCCGTATCGGTCGGTGGACTTACCCGACTTCTGGCGACGATGGCACATCTCGCTTTCGACCTGGCTTCGCGACTATGTCTTCTTTTCGATTGCCGGCCCACGCTCGCGCAACGCGATGGTGCTCTACGGCGGGTTGATAGTGACGATGCTCGTAGGCGGATTGTGGCACGGGCCGGCGTGGACGTTTGTGCTCTGGGGTCTCTTGCACGGGGTTGGGCTGGTGACGGTGCGCGGGTGGGCGAGCTTTCGAAAACGATTCGTGCTGGCGAAGCGCAACAGCAGAGGGGCGCGTTTCGCGAGCATCGTTCTCACGTTTCATTTTGTGTGCTTCGCGTGGGTTTTCTTCCGAGCGGAGTCTGTAGAGCGCGCGGTTGCGGTGCTCAGCCAGCTTCTCACTTTTACAACGGACACATCGAACCTCTCGCTGCCGCTGGCGGTGGTCATCTCGCTGGGCTTCATCGCGCACTGGCTACCGGACGGATGGTTCGAGATCGCTCGCAGCGGATTCGCTCGGCTGCCGGCGCCGGTTCAGGCCTGCGCGCTATTCGCACTGGCCTTAGGCCTCTACTTTGTCGCAAGCAGTGACGTAGCGCCGTTTATCTATTCGCGGTTTTAGCGGGGATGGACAGGATGATCAATATGAATCGAATCAGACAGCCCATCGCTGTTCGGTTCCACACGAACGGAGCGCTTCCGAAGAAGACTTCTCAGGTGTTGATGATATTTGTCGCACTGACGCTCTCCCCGTATGCGATTCCGCAGCTTGGTCGATATCGCGTTCTCATTCCTCGCAGTATGGTCGGCTTTATCCATCTTGGCTCGGGTGTACGGCCGGCCTTGAGCGACACCCAAGGCGCGAACCCCATCGTCGAGGCTTACACGTCGGCGGCCGCTGTAATCCAAACAAGGCCGGGCGAAATCGAGGACCCCTCCGGTCACGCGCTCGACAGCTTTTTTGAATCGCTGCTGAAGACCGAGATGCAGGGCGGTCAGACTCGGATCTCTCACTATGGTGATTCCCCAATCACCAATGACGGGATCACCTCGACTGCGCGCCGCAAGCTGCAACTCAAGTTCGGTGATGCGGGTCACGGATTTATTCTCATCGACAGGCCGTGGGGCTGGTACGAACACGCCGGCGTCACTCGCGAGGCCAGCCGCGGCTGGGAGAGCGATCCGATGTTCATATCACGCGGCGAGCACTTCTACGGGCTCGGCGGCGTCAGCTTCACGGCCTCCGCCGCCGGTACGAATGCGAGCTTTGGCACGGCGCTCGACGGCGAAGTGGGCCGCGCCGTTTCAGCGTTTGATATTTACTTTCTTATGCGTCCCGGCGCCGGCGACTTCGACGGCGCGATCGACGATCAAGTTCTCGAACGAGTGGCTACCTCGAGCGACGACATCAAATCCGGATTTCATCGAGTACCAGTTGCCGAAGGCCCGCATAAGCTGACGATCAGGATTGTCGGCAACGGCGAGGTCCAGATGTTTGGCGTGACTCTCGAATCGAGTCACCCCGGAGTCCAATACGATTCGCTTGGAGTCAACGGCGCGTTCATCGGTCTGCTGGCCCACTATCTCGACGCCGATCACTGGGCCGAGCAGTTGCGCCATCGCAACCCTGACCTTGTGATAATCGGCTACGGCACCAACGAGAGTCAGTTCGAGCGGCTGCCCATGGACCAGTACGAGCTGGACACCAAGGAGGCGATACGCAGGATACGAATGGCGCTTCCGGGCGCTTCGATAATGCTCCTCGGACCGATGGATCGGGGCACGCGAGGCGCGGGCGGTGGAATAGTGACGAGGCCAATGATTCCTAAACTGATCGGCTATCAGCGACGCATTGCTGGCGAAATGGGCTGTGCTTTCCTTGATGAGTTCAGCGCGATGGGAGGTGAAGGCACGGTTGCCCGTTGGTGCGAAGCGCGGCCTCGATTGATGGGAGGTGACTACACTCACCCGACCGCTCAAGGTTCGGAAATTGTTGGGACGCTGCTCTACGACGCGATTGTCAGGGCGCTTGAGGAGTACAAGCGGAATGGTTCGTAGTCCAGCCTTCAGGCGGAGGTTCGTGACGATCGAAGACTGTTGGTGATAAAGATAATGGAGAAAGAACATGTTACCTGCCGGAGTTATGAGTTTCTTGACCCAGGCGGCAGCGGAGGCGCGGACCGCGTTGCCCGCTAGCGACTCTTCACTATTCTCATCGGGCGTGCTCGATTCGTTCACGCTGGTTGACTTCGTGACCGTGCTCGAAAGTGAGTGCAACGTCAAGATCGACAACGCCGACCTTCGACCTGAAAACTTCGACACTATCGCAAAAGTCGAAGCGTTCATCGGTCGCACGAGAGGCGCCCAGTGAGCTGCTTTATTACCGGATGCGGTTCTGCGCTGCCGGACCGAGTTGTCACGAATGCGGAGCTCGCGCCAATGCTTGGAGTAACGGGGGGTTGGATCGAAGCCAACTCGGGCATCCGCGAACGGCGTTGGGTTGAAACCTGTCAAGCAACGTCCGAACTGGCGGTTGCTGCCATCAGCAATGCTCTGAACGACGCGGGCGCGCGTGCCGAAGACGTTGACTATTTGATCGCGTGCACGCTCTCGCCTGACTACCAGGTACCGGGCATCGCGCCGATCATTCAGCACAAGCTGGGAGGTTGCCGAAACATCCCGTCGATCGATCTTCGAGCCGGGTGCGCGTCGATTCTCTATAGTCTGCAACTCGCGCGTGGGCTCATCGAGTCGAGAGCAGCGCGGACGGTTGTTTGTTGTGGGGCGGAAGCGCAATCAAAGGGTCTCGATCTTAATCCGCGAAGCGCCGATCTAAGCATGCTCTTTGGCGACGGCGCGGGAGCTTTTGTCCTGAGCAGCGCGCTGAGGTCGGCGCAAACTGAGCGAGAGTGTCTCGTGCAGGTCGATGATATTTTGATCGAAACCGACGGAAGCTTTGCCGAAGACTTGAATGTGCGAGCACCGGGAACGGACAATGGCGCCCCACGGATTTTGGCGGAGCAAATTGTGTCGGGGTGCAGCGCGGGGATCGCGTAACGGCGCACACGTAGTGTTAATAGA
>CAZOOE010000111.1:0-4651 GCA_964581275.1 uncultured Clostridia bacterium | reverse complement strand
TAATCTTGCAAGCCGTCCGCAAGCTCGCAGAGGCGGCGATTCGGATCACCGAACGGAACGGAGTCTCGCTCGATCAGATAGACGTTGTGATACCACATCAGGCGAACGCGAACCTTCTAGGCGCGCTGGCGAAGAAGCTTTCGATTTCTGAGGCGCGAATCGTCACCAACGTTGATCGCTTCGGCAATACAAGCTGCGCGTCGGCTTTTCTCGCGTTGTGGCAGGCGCAACGCGAACACCGACTGCGCGCGGGCGGTCATGCCCTAATCCTTGCCTTTGGAGCAGGCTTCACGTGGGGAGCAGCGCTTTGTCGCGCCGAAGACCGTTAGCGATCTGTTGGGTAGTAGCTTGGGCATTGGGAGGAGACAATTACTTGCGTGCCTAAGAAAACCTTGGTGACGGCTCAGTTCTTGAGAAGGTTCTCGGGCACTTCGGGCACTGCGATGAATGGCAGATTGCGATACAACTCGCCTACGTCCAGGCCATATCCAACCACAAAATGATTTGGAATCGTGAAGCCGATATATTTCGCGGCTACTTCGATTTCGTGGCGGTCCGGTTTGTCGAGCAAAGCCGCAATCGCCAGCGAGCTGACCTCACGCGAACGGAAGATGTTGGCCATGTAGTTCAAGGTCAGTCCGGTGTCGATGATGTCTTCCACTATGAGCACGTCCTTGTTCGCGAGGCTTACGTCGAGGTCCTTGGTTATCCGCACCTCGCCCGAAGACTTGGTCGAAGCGCCGTAGCTTGATATGCCAATGAAGTCCACCGAGAGCGGAAGATCGATTGAACGCATCAGGTCTGAAAGAAACACGCAAGCACCCTTGAGCACACCCACAAGATGAAGGTCCTTGCCCTCATAGTCTCGGGTGATCTGCTGACCGATCTCGAGCACGCGGGCCTGCAGGCGCTGGGCATCGATCAGAACTCTTAGGTTGGGGTCCTGCACGAAAGACGCTCGTTCAGTAGCGCTCATCGGGGCTCCTTGGTTCGGATTTGGTTTTGATTGAGCGTGCAATATACGAGAGCGTGAATGCGGTGTCAACGAAGAGAATCTGTATCAGAGGAATCCGTGTCAATCCGTGGTCGATGCGTCATTTCGAAAACCCTGGAGCACAGATAAGGCGGAATTAGTGGAGTGTACCGCAGAAAGTGCTAGTCCTGTAGGGGCGGTCCTCGGTCGCCGACCCTCGTCGCGCTATCATCGCTTCGGCTGCACGAGGGTCGGCCACGGAGGACCGTCTCTACAGCGCTGGCAGGTTATTCACTGGTCGCATTCGAGTCGACAATCCAAAATCCAGAATCTAGAATCGAAAACCGTATGAGCGTTATCGATGAACGAGCAAAGCATGTCATCACTGAGAACGAGATTCGCTCGGCCGCCAGCGGCGACACGCTGCGCATCGACGAAGACGCAATGCTCACCCCGCTTGCCCAGGATCTGATCCGAGAGCGCGGCATTCAGATCGAGAGGGTGCGGCGTCGCCGCGCCGCGCAAAAAAAGAAAATCGCGCTCGGAGCCGACCATGGCGGATTCGAGATGAAGGAGCAGATCAAGAACCTGCTTGCGGATCTCGGTCACGACTATCAAGACTTCGGGACACATTCAACCGATGCAGTAGATTACCCTGACTTCGCGCATCTTGTGGCGCGGGCGGTAGCCGGCGCAACCTGCGATTTGGGAATCGTGGTTGATGGCGCCGGAATAGGCTCGTGCATGGTTGCGAACAAGGTGCCCGGCGTGCGCGCGGCGATGTGCTACGACGAAGCTTCGGCGCGCAATAGCCGCGAGCACAACGGAGCGAACGTTTTGACGCTGGGCGGCAAGACGATCACCGCCGATCGAATGCGGGAGATAGTTCGCGCCTGGCTCGGATCCGAATTGGCCGAAGACCGCCATCGCCGTCGCGTCGAAAAGATAAACGCGATCGAGCGCGAATACCTGCTCTCCCGATCGCAGTAAATCTACGCGTACCCTTCGGGACTCTGCAGCTTTGTGCGAGCATCCTTCCATTCACCCCTTTCGCTCCAGTGGTCCGCGCGAAGTCGCCAAGACGCAAACGCCGCAAAGAGTGCAAAAGCTGAACGTACCTCGGCCGCTTGCGTTTAAACCTCCGGTTCCTAGTTCAGTGGGGCGATCAAAGTTCTCAACGCTTTTATTCCCGGTGGAGTAGATATAAGTAGGAGCAAGGATGACAACGAATGCCTGGTGAGGTTGCTGAAATAGCTCTGATGACCGACAACCTTGGGCTCTGCGATGGCTCTTCAGGTACCGCGGCGTTGTCATCAGCCTCGGTCATTGAACGCGCGAAGGCGGGAGAGCCGGCGGCATTCGAACAGTTGGTCGACAGCTATCAGCGTAAAGTTCTTTCAACCGCATGGCGGATGTTGGGTAATCGCGAAGACGCTCGCGATGCCGCTCAGGAAGTGTTCCTGCGAGTGCACAAATATCTGGGCGGGTTTCGCTCCGATCAGGATTTCGCGCCGTGGTTGTATCGAGTTATCGTCAACGTCTGTCGCGATCACATGCGCAAGCGAGGCAGTCATTATAAATTCGCTTCGTTTGAGAGCGAACGAGAGGACGGGTCACTCGAAGCATTGGTTAGCGACGAAGACGTCGAGGCAAACGCCATCAGATCGCAGCAGCGCGCGATGATCGGAGCAGCTTTGGATATGTTATCGACCAAAGAGCGGGCCGCGTTGGTACTGCGCGACCTCGAGGGATTATCGACCGAAGAAGTCGCGCAGGTTCTCGGCTCGAGCCAGACCACCGTGCGTTCCCAGATCAGCTCGGCTCGAGCGAAGATCAAAGTGTATCGAGATCGCGCGCTCAATCGACCGCAGCGAGGGTAAAAAAATGAAATGCAGGCGCGTTGAAAAACTCTTACCGCTTTTTGTCGAGGGCGATCTCGCATCGGGCATCGCTGATCGACTGGCGTCCCATCTCGACTGGTGCGGCCGATGCAACTGGTTGGCTGACGAATACAAGGAGAGTCAGAGCTGGCTGCGCGCCAACCAACCGCCCGAGTTTGACTCGGCGTTCCTCGACAGCTTCAAAGCCGGAGTTCTGAGACGAGTTGAAGAGAGCGCGGGTAGACCATCGCTCCTGGCTTCTCTTGTGCAGCAATGGAGCCGCAGACAGGTGCTCGCGCTGTCCGCGGCTTTGCTGATTATCTTCGGCGCTCTTGTCTTCTACATCTATCACGTTAGGATTCGCGTCAACCAGGAAGTACATGAAGCGGTTGAGCAGGCGCCGAATAAATCGACCGCCCCGTCGAATAAACCGGAGTTGGAACCAGCCACAGGAAGGGTTCCAGGAGCCGGGTCCGAAATGCGGCATCATTTCAGCAAACTTACAGCCGCCAAGACGCGGGACCGGGGGCTGATCGTCATGAAGCAACCGGTTGAATCGCCGCTCGTGTCTCAGACCGCCCGCGCGGAACAGTCTGGGAGTACGGCAGCAACCCCGGTGGGTGTAAGCGATGATCCGCCCGGAATGCTTCGAATCGAAATAGAAACCGGCGATCCAAACATTCGCATCATCTGGTTCGCCCCAAAAGAAATTGAAACACCATAGACAAACCGATGAATAACAGGAGGTCTTATGTCTCTGAGAAACAGAATTGCGACTGGCGCATTGATGGGTTCGTCGCTGGTGGCGACTCTTGCCCTTACGCCGATGACGTTCGGTCAGAGCGCGCAAACGCCCGCGCCCAGCGCGCAGCCGGCGATCGCCGGTAAACCTACGGAATACGTTGAAGAGAAGGGCTTCAAAGGACGTATTTTTGAGCTCAAGTATCGCGACCCGCTTGCGTTGCTTCAAATCTTGCGTCCACTCGGCAGTGGGTTCAAGGGCGCGACTATTTCGTTTGATCGCGATTACAAGACTCTGACCGTGCGCGACTTTCCGGAGAATATCGCAGCGATGGAAGAGGCGATCAAACGGCTGGACACTCCCGAAGCGCCTCGACCCGATATTGAATTCACGATTCACGTGTTGATTGCATCAACCTCAACAGACTCGCCTGAAACCTACCCGAGCGAGTTGGGCGATGTGGTTAAGCAGTTGAAGACGGCGCTCAAGTACAAGTCCTACACGCTGATGACCTCAGCCATGCATCGCGCCAAAGAAGGGCCTGTCAGAGTCGAGAACAGCGGTGTTGCCGAATCGAAGTTGTTTTTGATGGTTCCCACCCCTCCCAATCCTATCTTTTACACGTACTTCTTCGACTCAATTTCGATTGACTCAGGATCCACAGGTCCGACGGTTCAAGTACGAGAGTTCCACTTCAATATGAGAGTTCCCCTCAACCTGGGCAGCTCTATTCAGTATGAGAACGTCGGCTTCCGATCACCAGTCGGCTTGCGGCAGGGTGAGAAGGTAGTCGTTGGCAGCACAACCATGGGCGACAAGGGCCTTGTGGTTGTAGTCTCCGCTAAGTTGGTCAAGTAGGGTGTAGTGGCGCGCGCTCCAGCTCGCGCGAACCCGTTGTTCTCGCCCGACGTCGCCGGAATCTCGGGCAGCCCGCGTTGCGGGCAACAGCGTGTAGCCCCGTGAGCCCGCGAGCCCTGGGTCCGCTCCCCAAAACCCCGTGAGCCCGCGTCCGCGGGCTTGTCAGTTCCCGTTCGCCGCGAACCCAGGGCTCGCGGA
>CAZOOE010000110.1:6003-14735 GCA_964581275.1 uncultured Clostridia bacterium | reverse complement strand
GCTCCTCGATAGTTATCTCAGGATGCTCGAGTTCGTGAGCCCCTACCCATGACCGGTCCGCGATCGAGGCGTTTTGTTTGACCAGTATCGGCTGCGACTTCGGTCGTAGCGGATCATTCAACTCGGCCAGCGCCTCGCCTCGGTCCACATCCAGATTCTGGACAAGAGCGTTGAGCGTTTCTTCCTTGTTCGTTATGTCTTCCGGCGTGACGACCACGTTGAAGGCAGACGCATTATCGACAAGCAAATTGCCATTCCGGTCAAGGATCGCGCCCCGCGGCGCCGGAATCGGTATGTCGCGGATTCGGTTGTTCTCGGCGCGCGCCTGGTAATCGTCGTGCCTCGCGACTTGCAGAACGTAAAAGCGAATCCCCAGAGCGATAAACACCGCCAGCACCAGGTACTGAATGAAGTACACCCGCATCTCAAAATTGAATCCTTCCTCTTTCGGGTTCGTGCTACTCATAGAACCTCTTCCTTATAGCCATCCGGCGCGCCGTCGCCTGTTCAGGGAACACCCGGTCAAGGACAAAGAACAAAACGATCGACGCGGCGGTATCGCCCAGCACCTTCCAGCCGATCGTCGCTCCGAACTCCGCCCAGGTTGAAACGTAGGGCAGCGTTTGTTCAAGCATCTGATGCAGCCCGACAAACAACACCGTGTTTCCGGCCGAAGCGACCGCGACGACCGACAACCGCGCCAGTGGGTTCTCGAGCGAAAGTCTCACGCTCGCGGCGCCTACCAGATAGCCTATCAGGGTCTTCGAAAACCCTCCAACGCCGAGGATGCCTCCGGCTACCGCATCTCCGCCCAGACCGGCAAGCATTCCCGTCACCATCCCAAGTACCGGCGCCCGTTGCAAAGCGAAATACACTGTCACCAGCAACGGTAGATCGATGTACTTAAAGAAGCTGACATGATTGGGAAGCAGCATTTGTAGCAAGAGCGCAACGACGATGGTCAAAGCAATCTTAAAGGTTTGCACTCTCTAGGCTACCTCAGTTTCGAATTGCGGACTTCCAATACCAAATTGAGTCCACACATCTTCATCAATTCGCGGCTCGAGCCCCTTCCTCGGTCTTCAAATCCTTCTGCTCGACCAAAAGAACCAGCACGTGCTCGACCCGATCCACCGGAGCTGCAAGTTTGACGATGATCTTGTGCCACGGTGAGTTCGGATCGGCGTCGACTCGCTCCACCGCGCCTACCAGCAGACCCTTGGGGTAGATCCTGTCCAGGCCAGTCGTGACTAGCGACTCACCGACTTCCACATTTTCGCTCGACGAGATGTTCTTGAGCTCACAGCGATCGTTGTCAAGCCCGCGAATTTCTCCCATCGCACGCGATTTCTGAAGCATCGCCCCGACACCCGCGTGCTTGTCGGTAATCACCTGAACCATTGCGAAATTGGGACCTAGTGAAATCACGCGTCCAACTATCCCTACCGCGGTGGCGACAGGCATGTCGCGCTTAACCCCATCGAGCGTCCCACGATCGATGGTCAATCGACGAAACCAGAGGCTTGCATCGCGCGAGATCACATTGGCGGCAAGCTCGCGATATTGAGGCCGAGAAGGTAGAGCGAGTTGCGTGCGTATCAAATCAAGCTCGGCTGCCCGTTCGAGCGCTTTGTTGCGCTCGGCGGTCAACTGGTCAACTTTCTCGTGGAGTTCCACGTTCTCTTCACGAGCATGTCTCACGTCGACGTAGCTGGCGCCGGTGCCCTTGACCGAGGACAGAACAGAGTCGGCGGCGCGCACAACCGGAGCGAACGCGGTCACCAGCCAAATGCGGAGGACCGATTGCTCGCTATCCGGGTGCCGGGCGTTTGTTGACATTAGCACTACCTGAGAGAGCAGCAGTGCGGCTAGTATCCAGGGTGCTTTCTGCTGTGCAGCGTTTGCACTCATAGGAATAGGGGTCGGGAGTTAGGGGTTGGGAGTGGGGATTGGACCAACCCATAACTCCTGTCCCCCATCTCACCGGGGTTGGGAGTGGGGATTGGACCAAACCTCCAACCCCTAACTCCTATCCCCCATCTCACAGTCCGTGGTGGAGCATAGTATTTTCCCAGCTTACGCGGCTGAGAAGGTCAAAGTCGGCGAGCATCTTACCAGTCCCGAGCGCGACCGAGGAAAGGGGGTTCTCGGCCAGGGATACCGGCACTCCTGTCTCGTGCATCAGTCGTTTGTCTATTCCTTTTAACAGCGCGCCACCACCGGTGAGCACGATGCCGCGTTCTGCGATGTCCGCCGAAAGCTCCGGAGGCGTGCGCTCGAGAGCCACTCGTACCGCGTTCACGATGGTCGAAATCGGGTCTGCCAATGCTTCTCGCACTTCTTCGTCGGTGATGGTTAACGTGCGGGGAACACCCTCAATCAAGTTGCGCCCCTTGATCTCCATCTGGATTGGCTCCTCACACGGCCAGGCCGAGCCAAGTTCGATCTTGATTGACTCCGCGGTGCGCTCTCCGATTAGGAGGTTGTACTTTCGTTTGATGTACTGGATGATCGCTTCGTCGAGCTCGTTACCAGCGACGCGCACCGCGCGGGAGTACACGATCCCGGACAGCGATATGACCGCGATGTCTGTAGTGCCGCCGCCGATGTCCACGATCATATTGCCGTAAGGCTCGGTGATCGGAAGGCCGGCGCCGATCGCCGCCGCCATCGCTTCGGCCACCAGATAGACCTTCGAGGCCTTCGCCCGATATGCTGCGTCCTCGACCGCTCGGCGTTCCACCTGAGTGATCTCGCCAGGCACTCCAATGACCACGCGCGGTGAAACCCATGAACGTCCGTTGTGCGCTTTGCGGATGAAGTGCTGGAGCATTTTCTCGGTCACTTCGAAATCGGCAATAACGCCATCCTTCATCGGTCGGATGGCGATAATGTTGCCGGGCGTGCGTCCCAGCATTTCCTTGGCTTCTTTCCCGACTGCTTCTACTTTATTCGTTACCTTGTTGATGGCGACGATCGAGGGCTCGCTGACGACTATGCCACGGCCCTTGGCAAACACTAGAGTGTTCGCGGTTCCCAGATCTATAGCCAGATCGCTAGAGAACGGGTTGAATAGGTTTCTCATCCTCATTAGGTTTATTCGCTTTTCTAGACCGCAATTTCCACGGATTGTCGCTCACCAAAACCGGTTTTTCTGCGATGTGTTTAGGATGCGGCGAGCTTTACGTTGTTCTTATCGCGCTGCTTGGCTTCATACATGGCTGCGTCAGCCAGTTCGATCAGCTTCTCGGCCTGAGTTGCGTGCTCCGGAAAGCTTGCGACGCCGAAACTCGCCGTCAAGTAGATGTCCGCTCCAACGCCGCCTTTGAATCGATGACCTGCGATACGCTCGCGCACTCTCTCGGCCATCTGGAGCGCGCGTTTTGACGAGGTCTCGGGGAGCATCAACACAAACTCGTCGCCGCCGTAGCGGGCCACAAAGTCGGATTCCCGGACCGATCTGGAAATGACCTGGGCGACCTCGGTCAGAGTCGCGCTACCGGCGCGGTGCCCATATGCGTCATTGACCAGCTTGAATCCGTCAAGATCCATAAACACAACCGAAACCGCCGAACCGTACCGGCGTGCCCGGCGGATCTCGCCCTCGAGCGTTTGGTAAAGATAGCGCACGTTGTAGAGCCGGGTCAGGTCATCTATCAACGTCTGCCGCGTAGCGTCGTGGTAGTCGATGGCGTTCGCCAGGGCTGTTGCCAGTGACGCGCACACCACCTCGACAACCCGCGCTTCCTCTTGTGTGAAGGAATCCCCCCCGCCGCTCTTGCGCGTCGCCTGTACTGCGCCAACCAGACGACCGCTGGCGATCAGAGGAACGCACAACGCGGCAAGATTTTGTCCAGCCGATGAGGGCCCGGTCGTCGTCTGGTCGCTGGCGTCGCTCGCAATGATCGTTCGCTGTTCAGTAACGGCCCGAGCTATCGGGAGCGGCGCCTGTTCTATCTCGACGAACGGACCGACCGGAAGCTCGGTTGCGTTGATTGCTCTGACCAGCTCCAACCGGTTGGTTTGCTCCGTCTTGATAAACACCGCCCACGATTGGGCGTCCACTAACCCGGGAAGAAACTCCAACGCTCGTGCTACGATTTCACTCGCGTCCAACGACTCGTGCAGCCTCATGGCGGCTTCAAATATCGATGATACTACTACTTCGTCTTGCATCTGAGCCTGGTCCCCAGAACAACTCTCATTAGCGGGATCAGCTAGGCACACACGCCCGCTGAAAGCCTTCATCCACAGCTCCCACAAGCCCGCTTCCGGGCGATCCCAACAGAGCAAGAAACTTTTTGCAAAGGGAGTAAGGACGCACTTGGCATAAAAGCCGAGGCGGTGGATGACTTAACAACACACTGTAAGGCTTATCGATTGTTCGCCGGCGTCCCTTACGAAAACCTCGAACCCCGGTCGTGGTCAAAACTCAGCTTCTTTAGCGCCCGTTCAATCAGCTCCCGTTCTAGTAAATCTTTTGAACACTTAATCTAACATGGTGACATGCCCCACGCAAGAACCTTTTTTAGAAAGCACCGCGGAAATGAAAAAAAACTGATCCGGACCCCCCCAACTTAGCTCTGACCGCGCCTCCCGGGGTGCTCGAGAGGGCGGGGCTACAGCTCGGTGGGCTCAGTCTGAGATGAAGTTCAGACTACAAGCTTTGGCTTGTTTGTTTTGTTCGCAGGATCATTAAGGCCAAGCGAAAGCTTGTACTCTGAACCTCGGTCTTAGGCACACCTCCCGCTCGAAATGATTGATGCCGGGCCCCCCACCGTGTTAAGATTTCAGCACTCGAAAAGGGAGGTGACCAGGTGAGGAACTCGATAATATCCGCCCCCCGCACGATCCGCAGAAATCTCTTCGCTGACTGACGAGCCCTCCATCAACTGAGCACGATCAGCAGGCACCGCCGCCTGCGATGAATGTTTCATTTCCGACTAGAAGTTCGTGGAGGTTCCATGCAAACGATTACTAAGACAACTCTCCCTGAGATAAAGACCGCTCTACCAGGACCAAGAGCCAAAGAGATTCTCAACCGTGATGCGAAATACATTTCGCCGAGTTATACGCGAAGTTATCCTCTTGTCGTTCAGCGCGGTTACGGCGCGATTCTTGAAGACGTGGACGGAAACACGTTTCTTGATTTCAACGCGGGCGTTGCAGTCGCCGCGCTTGGACACGCTCACCCTGAAATCGTTGAGGTGATCGAGCGACAAGCACATGAGTTTGTTCACATATCCGGCACCGATTACTACTATCCCCATCAGACGGCGCTAGCCGAGAAATTGATTCAAGTGACGCCTGGCAGTTTTGCAAAGAAAGTACACTACAGCAACTCGGGAGCCGAGGCGATGGAGGCGGCGCTCAAAACTGCGATCTACTCAACCGGCCGCGACAAGTTTATCGCTTTCCGTGGCGCGTTTCACGGGCGCACGTTTGGCACGTTGTCCTTGACCGCATCGCGAGCTGCGCAGCGGAGGGGCTTTGGACCGCAGACGCTGGATGTAACACATGTGCCTTTCGCAAACCCGATTCGCTTTCCGCTCGAGCGTCGGGCGGCTGAGAGCGTGGGACGTCGCGTCGCGCGCTACATCGAACAAACGATCTTCAAAACAACGGTCGCACCGGAAGATTGCGCCGCCATCGTGGTCGAGCCGGTTCAGGGCGAGGGCGGGTATGTTGTTCCGCCGATCGACTTCCTTCCCGAGCTCCGGCGAATTTGCGACGAGCACGGCATCGCTCTCATTGTTGATGAAGTTCAATCAGGGATGGGCCGAACTGGAAAGCTGTGGGCGATCGAGCACTTCGGTGTAGCGCCCGACATCATGTGCATGGCCAAAGCGATTGGAGGTGGACTGCCTTTAGGCGTTACGCTGGCGCGTGAGGACTTGATGAGATGGCACGTCGGCGCGCACGCTTCGACCTTCGGTGGTAATCCGGTAGCGATTGCAGCCGGGCTGAAAACCCTCGAGGTACTCGAGAGGGGCGTGATGAAGAACGCTGCTGATATGGGCGCTTATATGATGGAGCGGTTGCGCCGGCTTCAAGACAGGCTCTCGCCAATCGCGGAGGTTCGTGGTCTCGGATTGATGATCGGGGTCGAGATTTCCCGTGACCGCGAAGCGAGCGACCCCTGGACTGAGCTGCGAGACAAGATCGTGATCGACTGCTTCAACCGAGGGCTTGTGATTCAGGGTGCCGGCGAATCCGCTGTGCGATTCTCGCCGCCGTTGATAGTTGATCGGGAGCAGGTAGATTTTGCGGTAAGCACTTTTGAAGCCGCATTGAGGGATGCAACGAAATAGGAAGAAAAGTGGGGACGCGCCTACGACTTCCCCACTTCCTCTTCTCTCACTTGCAGTCTGCGTATGCCGACGGTCTTTCCACTTCGCTCGTCAATCTCGACGACCACTCCATGCAACTGAGGATTGCCGCTTGCAGTCTGATAACGAATCGGCAAGCCCCGCACGAACCTCGTGATTACCAGTTGCGCCTCAACGCCGATGACACTGTCGTAGGGTCCGGTCATTCCCAGATCGGTTATGTAGCCAGTGCCGCCCGGCAGTAATTGCTCGTCGGCAGTCTGAACGTGGGTGTGGGTGCCGACGACTACTGACACACGTCCATCAAGATAACGCCCCATCGCGAGTTTCTCGGAGGTTGCTTCGGCGTGATGATCGGCGATGATCACCGATGCGCGGTTCCCGATCTCGGCTATCAATCGATCCGCTGTTCTGAACGGACAATCGGTCGGCGGCATGAAGATGCGGCCCTGGATGTTGATGACCGCGACCTGCGTGCCCGATGATGTGGATCCAAGCCACAGTCCGCGACCTGGGGCATCGGGCGCATAATTCGCCGGACGAAGCAACCGGGGCTGATTCTCGATGTACTGGATGACCTCTTTCTTGTCGAAGATGTGATTCCCTGAGGTCATCACATCGACTCCGGCATTCAGGATCTCGTCTCCCACCTTAGGTACCACACCCGCACCTTCCGCGGCGTTCTCTACGTTGGCGACAACAAATTCCGCCTCGTGCTGCTCTTTCAATCGCTTCAGCGTCGCGGTTAGGATTTTCCGGCCGGGTCTGCCTACAACGTCCCCAATTATGATGACCTTCATCCGTCCTCCAGTCGTGATTTCTCCAATTAAATCATGAAAGCGCTATGCAAGACTAACTATGGTCTCCACCGCCGGGTGTACCTGAAAGCGGGACTTGTCGGAGGAGAAGGCTGGTGTAAATAAAAGCAGGACTTGTTGGAGGACAGGAGCGACACTACTCGCTTATTCAGATTGGTTTCATTCAGTCTCAGGTCCACTTCAAATTACGCCCTCGACAGCGTGACGCCGCAAGTCGCATTTGATAGCTTTGAGAGTAGTGATATAATCGTGCACCGGGCTGGCCCCAGCCTTGCAGGCCGACACGAAACTTGTGCCACGTTGTTTAACAGAGAGGACTGCCTCATGCGGCGAAGTTTGGTTTGCGTTTTGACGCTTGCGCTGTTGATGACGCTGGTCAGCGCTGATGTCGCGTCAGCAAAGAGGTCTCGATCAAACCGCGCAACTTCCGGCGGCCACGTCAAGCGAGAGAGGCGTCGCGGTCGAGCCGGCAAGGAGATGTCACGGCGCGAGAGACGCGCGCGCAAGGATCTGGCGGTCCGAGGGAAACGTGGGCGTCGTCTTGCGCGCTCGCGCGGGCGTAGCCGAACGAGGAACGAGCCTCAGGTAGTGGTCGGGTCTTCTGGCCCGCGGCCCGCACCGGGAATCCCGCCAGAACGTGTCACCGAGATACAAAACGCGTTGATCAAATCCGGCTTCCTCGACGGCCCGGCTACCGGAGTGTATGACGACGCCACCATCGATGCAATGAAGCAGTATCAGGCTCAAAATGGGCTGTCACAGACCGGGTTGCCTTCGGCGCCCTTGCTAAAGAAGTTGGGAGTTCCGAAGCGCAGCAACGACGGCTATGCCGTGCCGGTCAACAGCGTGAGCGAGACCGAGAAGAAGCGGCCCACCAACCAGGAACCCCAGTTGTGATAACCAGTTTGATGTTTCTGGAAACAGACCGTTAAGAATAATAACGGCTGAAAAAAAATCGCCCCAGAATCAGTGGAACGACAAAAGTTGGAACTGGTTGGCCTCACCCTCAGTTCAATAAAACCGAGTGAATAGGTTGTATCGGGTATGCCAGAAGAGTACTTCATAGAGCGACTGCGAGCTCAAGAGGATGACATCAAGTCTCTGCGCGCGACATTCGAAGCGGCCCGTCAGCGAGGCAACAAGAAACTGATGGGCATCTCGCGCAAGCGGCTGGAACTGGCCCTCCACCTGCGCGAGATGTATCAACGAATGCTCAAGCGCGACGGCGCTCGAGGTCAAACGGCTTAGTAACTCGCAAGGCCCTAGTCAAGAATTTGACATCGGACGGGTTGTTGAGCTTGCGAGGTGAGGTTTGCCTTCTCACTTCCGTCCTCCCAATCTAACTCGCAGACCCGCGGTGAAATTCAGCCGGTACGCAGGAAAGCCCAGCACTTCTTGATAATCACGATTTGAGAGATTCTCAACACGGGCGAAGAGGCTTACGGTATTGTTCAGGTGGTATGAACCCGACAGGTTGATTCTAGCGTACCCCCGGTTAAAAATCGGCTTCCCTGACAAATCGAACTTCGAGAAGGGAAAAGGAATGAAGTCTTCGCGCTAACCTCAGAATAAGCCCCCAAGCACA
>CAZOOE010000110.1:0-5993 GCA_964581275.1 uncultured Clostridia bacterium | reverse complement strand
TGAAGTCTCGCCGCTTACCTACGATGAAGCCCTCAAGGCATACATCGAACCGCTGATCAATCCAAACAGCCTCCAACACGCCCGAGTGCCTCGGCCTGCGCAGAAGCGGCAGACCCAGCTCCGGATTCGGCACGAACACGCCGTCGAAAGTCGGCGGCGGAAACGTGAGCACCTCGGCGGCGCGATCCAGACGCGAGCGCAGAAAAGTGTAACTGCCCGACAACCGCAGCCTCGACAATTGCCCACCAGGGCGAGCGCTCACGCTTAACTCAACGCCGCGGCCGGATGCGCGGTCCGCGTTGATGAAGTTGGTCAACGTTCCGTCGGCCAGCCGGATCGGCTCTGATGTCGCGGTTGACTCGAAAGTGATCAGGTTGCGAAATCGATTGTCGAAGTAGGTCAGATCCACATTGAGGCGACGAGCAAAGAACTCCTGAACAACGCCCGCGTCGAAGCTAACCGTGCGCTCCGGATCAAGACCTGGATTGCCGAGGGCGAATATGCTTGGACCGAATGCTTCGTCAAGCGAGGGTTCTTTGATTCCCGTGCCGAAACTGGCTTTAAATCTTGTCGCGCCCACCGTCGCATTCTCTCGATGCCGGCGTCCCAGCACCGAGACCGCAAGCTTTGGATTTGCGACCAACCCGAATCCAACGTCACCCGACGGCGCACTCGACCCCAGAGACTTCAGCACATTTCTCAAGTCATCCGGCACAGTGCCGGTATTGTTCTCGATTCGTACTCCCGCTGTAAGAAAGACTCGATCGCGCCAGGCCACCTGGTCCTGAACGTAGGCCCCGAGGTTGTTTCGGGCGGGCGATACGCGAGCCCGCGAGAAGTCGCTGTTGCTGTCGATGACTGCGGACTCGTGCTCGAAATCTGCTCCGGCAGTCAACAGGTTCGAGGTGTTGAGCGCCGCAACGCTTTGGTAGTGGACGCCGGTGCGCTTTTGGTGGTCCTTAAATCCCGAAGCGAAATCCGCACCGAAAGAGAACGGCGGGAGCGGTGGCGTTCCCGGCTGAGTCAAGTCCTCTGCCCTCGGGTCGAAGTTGTTGGTATCGAATTCCGAGTAAATGAACCGCGCCGATTGATGAAACCGGCTGCTCGTTTTCAGGCTTAATGTTGCCGAAAGAGCGAGGTCGTGGTGCCTTTGCCGCGAATCGGGGTCGGAAAACAAAATTGCGGTCGGGCCTGGCACTCCCAGCGTGCTGCTGTTCAAGCGGGACGTGATTCTCAGTTCAGCGACCTCAGCCAGGCGAAAGCCTAGATTCACAGAAGCCGACCGATTGATGTAATCGCTGTTGCGGAAGCGCCCGTCCGTCGAGTTGAAGCCGAAACTCGCGGAGTAATCAAACCAGTGCGCCAGTCCCGAAAACCGGGCATTCTCACGGTGAGAATCGAAGCTTCCTCCTTCACCTGAGAATTCAAACTGCGGTATCGCAGTCGACCCTCGGCGGCTTATCAGTTGAATCGCGCTGGTTACGGCGTCCGAGCCAAACGGCGCGGTTTGTGGGCCGCGCGCAATTTCTATTCGTTCGACGTTCTCGGTCGTTAGAAACGCAAAGTCAAAGCCTCCTCCCGCTCGGTTGACCGGGACTCCGTCAATCAAGACTTTGTTGTAATCCGATTCGCCGCCGCGGGCGAAGATCGAAGTCAAACCGCCGCGGCCGCCCGTCTGAACGATTGCAAGTCCGGGCACCGAACGCAGGGCTTCGGATACCAGCGACTGATTGCGAGTGTTCAAGACTTCGCCTGCGATTACGGTGACTGACCCACCCAGCTCACTTGTAGGCGCTTCAGTACGAGTGGCCGTTATCACCAGTTGATCTGAGATGGCAGCCACGTCGAGCCGGACTGCGACAGTCTCGCTTTCACCGGCTCGCACGTTGACCTCCTCTGGTTTCGACTGCGTGAACCCGGCGGCTTCAACCGCAATTCTGTAGCGCCCCTCAGCCACACCCGCTATTGAGAACTGGCCTTCGCTGTCTGAACGCGTCTGATAAACCACCACTCCGGCAGGGTCGCGCAAGGCGACGCGCGCGCCCGCGACTTTTGCACCAGACGGATCGATGATGGTCCCGACCACGCGCCCCCTCTCGGTCGCGGTTCCGGCAGGCGATGCCATCGCATTGGACATGAAAGCCACGACTGCGGTTACAACCAATGCTCGCGATAAGCCCGGCCGAAAGCCTTTGACCCGAGTCGCGGCGCACCCAACGAACTTATTGGCTAGTGGGCTGGCGAGTGATTTTGATAAGGGTGAACACCTCCGAATCAGTTTCCCGATGGTTTTTGTAAGCATGAGATTCCTCCTTTCCGCGAAAGAGTTATTTCGCAGATCGCCGATCGGGTCTCCTGACTTAGCGCCAACCAATTGTCCATTTTCCATTTTCGATTTGGGTAGCAAAGACCAATGACAAATGGCAAATCGAAAATAAAAAATAACTCTTTTCCTACGCCGGCGCCTTCCCACCTCCGCCGAGGCAGTGGCTCTGTTGCCGGTTTCGTTGCGCATCACAGTTGCGGGACAGTGGCGGACTCTCACCGCCTTCCCCGGATAGCGATCCAGATTTACAAACAGCAACTTCAAAGCTCGATTCGAGAATCCAGCGCTTGAGACCTTCCTCGTCCGATCAGCGTAATCCGAGGTGCGCCGCTCGACGGGCTATGATCAACGAGCAATTCAGTGTCGAAGACGGCTTGCAGTGCGTTCCGCGTCATCACGTCTTCCGGAGCGCCGCACGCGGTTGCGTCCCCGTTCTTCAACAACAACACACTGGTTGCGAACTCAGCTGCCAGGTTCAACTCGTGAGTGACGACCATCGCTGTCATTCCTCGCTCGGCGGTCAACAGCTTGATGAGTTCCAGCATCTTCACCTTATGCGCGATGTCCAGATTTGCGACCGGCTCGTCGAGCACTAACAACCTTGGCCGGACCGCGAGAGCCCGAGCGAGCATCACACGTTGGCGCTCACCGCCTGATAGTTCGGTTACCGGCCGCCCAGCGAAGTCGATAGTCTCGGTTACACGCATTGCCCACTCGGCCTCGCTGACATCGCGCTCGCTTTCAAATCCGACCAGCCTACCTTGCGCGAACCGGCCTTGCAGCACCAGCTCCAGTGCCGTCAGCGGAAATCGCACCGTGGATTCCTGGGCTACATAGCCAACGACTCGCGCTATGTCGCGACGTGACAGCGAACCCGGACTGCGCCCGTCGATTGATACCGTCCCGCTTTGGGGCTTGAGCATGCCCACGATGATCTTGATCAGCGTGCTCTTGCCGGAACCGTTGGGCCCAAGCACCGCGAATAACTCGCCGCTGTCGACCGCAAACGACACGCCGTTGAGCACCGGCTTTGCGTAGCTGAATTTTACTTTTCGCGCTTCGAGCATTGTTCCAACTCAGGCGCTCAACCCGTGAAGAGTTCGTAGTCCGGCAGCGCAAGTCCGTAGTCCGGTCTTCAGCGGAAGTTTGTAACGAGCGTTGACCGGTCGGCTGTCGTCCGTGCTTGCCAACTTCCGACTTAGGGCCGTACTACAAACTCCTTCAATTCGTTCGTCTGAGGAGGTAGACAAAAACCGGAGCCCCAACGAGCGCTGTGATTACACCGATGTTCAACTCACGCGGCGCGACCACTGTGCGCGCAATCGTGTCTGCCAGCATCAGAAATGTTCCGCCGGCAAGCGCCGATGCCGGAACTACCAGACGATTGTCGCTCCCGCCAACAAGCCGTACTGCGTGCGGAATGATCAAACCAACAAATCCGATCGCACCGCTTACGGAAACGGCCGCGCCTGTCAAAAGCGACGCCGCCAGATAAACCACGATCTTGACCCGCCGCGTTTCAACGCCAAGACTGAGCGCGTCCTGCTCGCCGATCATCATCAGGTTCAAACTTCGCGCGTTGACATACACCGCGCCGATGGCGATCAAGACGAACAACGCCACCGGCACAACAAGCCTGGATTCGCCACTCAGATCGCCAATCAACCACGAGAGCACGTTTCGTTGACGCGCACCCGAGGCGGTAGTGACCAGGAAAATTACAATCGACGAGAGCAGCGCGTTGATTATCACGCCGGCGAGTATCAACCTGTCCGTTCCGCTTTCCTGACGCCCCTGCCCCAACCCATACACTACTGCGATGGTGATGACTGCCCCGGCGAACGCAGCAACCGGCCGGCTGATGGGAATCGATTCCGCAAAGATCGTCGCGCTGATCGCGCCCAATGCTGCGCCGCTCGAAATGCCGAGGATTCCGGGATCGGCCAGCGGATTTCTCAACAGGGCCTGATAGGCTGACCCGGCGACTGCCAGCGCCGCCCCGACCACTATCGCCATTAACACCCGCGGTAAACGAATATCGGCGATTATGATTCTCAGCTCCGGCGACACGTCGGCGGCCCGCCCGGTTATCTCTGCCGCAATCACCCGAACCACGTCTATTAAGCCGACGTGCTCGCTTCCCACGGCAACCGAGAGTCCGCCTACCGAGACAACCAGTACCGCCAGCGCCGCCATCGTGATCGCCAACCGTCCTCCGGTCAGCCGGTCGCTTCTACGGATCTGCCGTGTAAGGGACTTCCCACTCATCATTCAGTTCTTTCGAATCGGTCGGGATGAATCTTCGCGGCGATCCGCTCGAGGGCGTAGACGATCCGAGGTCCGGGCCGAAGCAGAAGATCGTCGTCGATGTGGTAGACCCGGTTCGAGCGCGCGGCAGGGGTTTGACCAAGCCGCTGCGGCAGCTCATTGCCGCCCGCCTGCAGAAAGATTATTTCCGGCCGCTTCGCCACCACTGTCTCAATGCTGTACTGCGGGTAGTCCCCGATATCGTCGGCGGAAATCGACCGCGCACCGGCTCGGTTTATCAGATCGTTGATGAAGCTTCCGGCGCCTGCAGTTATGAGCGGCTCGGTACCCACAATCACAAAGACCGAGGGGTGAGGGGCGTTGGCGACTCGCGCCGCGACCGTTGCGATCCTGCCTCGCAATTCATCCGTCAACTGATGAGCGCGTTCAACAACGCCGATTAGTTCACCGATCTTCTCAATCGAGTCGAGCACTCCGTCAATGCTGCGCGGATTGCTGACGTAGACAGGGATGCCCAGGTCTACGAGCCTGTGAAGTAGACCCTCCTCCTGGCTCGCGGTTGAAATGATGACCAGATCGGCTTTGAGCGCAATTATTTTCTCGACGCTCGGTTTCAGCGTATCGCCGACAATCGGCTTCTGGCGCGCTTCTGGCGGATAGTCGCAGTACGAAGTGACTCCGGCGACTCGCTCGCCCGCACTTAGGCCAAACAGAATCTCGGTTACCGACGGCGCAAGCGACACGATACGCTGAGGCTGCTCTCGGACATGAACACTGCGCCCGAGTTCATCAGTGATCGCTCTGGCAGCGTCGGGCGACGAACTCCCGGTATTGCAGGATGACGCCGACACTGCGAGCGTGGCCAGAAGGATCGAGGTCAATACCAGGCCGGGCCGCTGCAACGGGGACCGTGTCGATGAAGCACATTTCGAGGTGGTGATACTCGGAACGCCCAATAGGAAAGCTCCTGCCGACCCTCCGCGAAAATCGGGGTCGAGCAGGAGCTGATTTGAGGGTGCTCCCGCGCGCCTCGCTCTCTCTCGCGGAGAGCAGTTGGCTAGCGATGGCTTCAGGCAGGTCTCCTGGCTTTGTCTCGCGACGCGCGTCGATTTGACCGAGCATCTTTGCCGCCGGCAGCCTTCCCGATCAGAGATCAGTGGTCTTACGGGCCGGACAGCTTCGAGAGCATTACAGTGGCGGGACCGCGCGGGAATCTCACCCGCTTCCCTATTCTCCCCAACTTCTTTGGGGCACCCGAAGCAACTATGACGATTCTGAAAAGATCAGCGTAGGAAGAAGCAACCTAGCACTGCTAAGCTGCGGAGTCAAACTCATACGCCCGACCGGGTGTGGGTCGTGGATGTAGGTATGTACTCAGCAAGCCGAGCGACTTTCATAG
>CAZOOE010000109.1:0-14797 GCA_964581275.1 uncultured Clostridia bacterium | reverse complement strand
TTAACCCCAGAGGCCCTTGAAAAGAAAAAAAAAAAGGTTCACAATCCGGACCTTCTTCCAGCCCTCGATGAACAGCTACACCCCCTAGACCAGCTAACAGACTTACAGTGGCTCAGAGACATTGTACCCCTTCCCACTCCGAGCTTGAGCGACTATGTCTCAATCCACCAGATTGAAGAAATCTTATCGAACAAGAGGATAATGCCAGCAGACCGCGACTATGACCAAAAGTTTCGCATCCTCCAGGCACCACAGCTATTCCTGAAAGATTTGAACTACTACCGGACGACCTGCGAACTGCGGCGGGTCCCTGTGGTGATAGCATACTTCGATATTGATGATTTTAAGCAAAAGTTTAATGCTCCGTACGGGGAAACAATGATAGATCGCAATGTGCTTCCAATATTTATGCAAGCTGTAGAAGCACATCTGTACTCGCACGGATGGGCTTATCGTATCGGTGGTGACGAGTTCACAGCGTTGGTGCCGAACGTGTCGTTTGACCTTGCCCTTGCTCTTTTCGAGAATCTACGTGCAAAGCTTGCAATGCTCCGTTTTCGCGGCATAGCGGAGCGAACCACGGTATCGATCGGACTCTGCAAAATTGATCCCTACTCTTCCTTGACGGACCTCGAACTAGAGGAGCGCGTAAACAAAGCGATGAAGTTCGCCAAGGCTAAGAAGAATTGCATTGCCGCTTATAAGGACTCGCGGTGGGACGAAGGTAGTCTATACACAATCTAGCCATGCATCTCGTACGCCTGTCGCCTTCCGTGTAAAAGTGCGACACCATCCCCTACTAGCTACGAAGAAACTGAGTGTTTGGGGCCTGTGGATAAGTCAATATTGCGACAACCTGTCGTCTTGCTATACTAATTGCGCCAAGTAACCCACCATTAATTTCTACTTCCATGTTTACCTGTGCGCGATGCCGGGCCACTCTCGCGGCCGGCGAGATCGAACGCGATGCCGGCGATTGGATTCTCCGCTGTTCGGTTTGCGGCGCCAAGAATATTCTGGCGACCAAGTTGATCAATAGAATCCCGCTCCCGACATTCGAGGTCGCCGGCTGGAGGGAATAACAAACGTGTTTTATGCCTTATCAATTCAAGCGGGAGCCTCTCACCCAAGATGAAGCTAACCGCCTCGCCAATGCTTGCCAGGATCACCGAGACAAACTTGTCATTTGGACTTTGCTCGACACCGGCCTTCGGGTTTCAGAACTAGCGGACCTCAAGAAGGACAGTCTTGATTGGCAAACGCATCGACTGATGGTTTACGGAAAAGGCGGACCTTACGGCACGAAATCCAGGCGGCGAATTGTTCCACTCACTCCTCGAGTTCAGCCGCTGATCGAGGGGCATTTAGCTTTGCACGATGAGTTTGGAATGACCGCGCGGACTATTCAGCGCCTTATTACCAGAGTAGCAAATCGAGCAGCAATTAGTCGAAAGGTCAGTCCGCACATATTGCGACACACATTTGCGGTAACCGCTATTCTGAAAGGACTGTCACTCCCCTCTCTTCAGCGCCTACTCGGTCACGATCGACTGACAACGACAGAGATCTATTTGAATATTTCTCCTGAAGAAGTGATCAAGGAATTCCAAAGCAAGTGGTAGAAAAGCGCGAACCCTATACAGTCGCCCGTACACACTAAGATATGTACAACTGATCGCGACAACTCGCGTAGTCTAAGCACCTGCCCGCTGCCTGCTCACCGCAGGCTACCTACCGGTGACCGCCGCGGCTGACTGCTTTCACGGCGGCTTCGCTGCTTTTGCCTGCTATCGGTCGCAAAAGCGCCTTCGGTATCGCTCCGGCCGCTTCGGGGGTCTCTTCACTACCGTTCGCCCTTCGCTACTGTCCGGACGAACCCTCACGGTAGGTAGCCTGCGCTTCGCATCCGGCAGCGGGCAGGGAACGAAACAAGTATACTGACGCGAACAAACTGGCTTATCGCGCAGGGAGGACACAGGAAGTGACCGAGAACCAACAGGAAGCGAAGAACCGAACCGTGGCGCTGGTTTGTGGGTTTGGCATCAATTCTGGATTGACCTTGAAACCTCGCTGATTGCAAGCAAACAGGAAAACTTTGGCGTGTCCGGCAACAAATCAAAACTGATTTGATATAATGTCTGTGGAAAAAGGAACGCCAAGACGCATCGGACGGACTTGGTCTTAGTTGTTTCCACTGGACAGAGATAACTTGGATGAACACGGGTAGTGCAGGTGTTGATTTCTCCTCTTTCGGAAATCCTCGAATCGCCACTCAGCAAGCGCTTGTCGGCGAGTCGGAGAAAACCGAAAGGAGGAGCGCGAGTAAGTCACTTTGTAGTAAATCTCAAATACAAGAGAAAAGAGCCCTGTCGGAACACAGACGTTAACCTGACAGTTCCAACAGGGCCGAGCGACTTTCGTAATCCGCGAGTCCAGGGCTGAGCAAGACTCAGCACTGGGAGATCGCGGACTGGCGTAAAGCCCTCGGTCTATTATGACTGGCAAGGCCAAAAAAATGTCAAATCTGGCCAGCTCAGTTCCTGTGCTGTTCCGGCGGGCTCCTTCACGAGTGGACAAATTCGCGCGCGACAGCATATGCCCAATGACAAGTCGTTTGAGAGCTGTGATCAGAGGAAATGCAAGAATTTCGCGAAGTGTGGCAATGTGATCGAACCTGACCGAGCGAAGTGGTCGCGGTATTGTTGGCAGTGTCGCAACAACAGAAGCAAAGATTGGAAAAAAGAGAATCCAGGTTTTGGTAACTGCCCAGAGTATTCCGCTCGGTGGAGAAGCAAACTCAAGGACGGTGAATGGAATGAACGTATGCAGCGGTGGCGACTCGAGCACCACGATCAATACCGCAAACAAAACAATGAGCACGTGCGAAATTGTCGGGCCCGAAAGAAAAAGAAGGTCGCAAGTGAGTCGGCTGATTGATTCGACCCGGCTAACGCAAGCAAACAGGAAAACACCGCAAGCAAACAGGGAGGATTGTAGCGTCAGCTATTGAGACAAGTCAGAATAATTGCGAGGTCGGCACGTCCAGCAACGGCCTACGCGGGTGGAAAAGGAAGCTTCGGGGTGAACATCATCTTTGTGATCGCCATCATCATTGTGGCACTCCTGATCCTTCTGATTTTGGTAGTTGGAAAGGAGCCACAAGATGTCATCGAGTTGTCGTTGCAACCAGGGTACGAGGCGTTAACGCCGATCCAGTTGGTCCGAGATCAGCGCTATAAGATCACGATTTCTGGTGTCTACAGATATCGTTGCTGGTTAGTTTGGTACGAAGCGGATGCTTGCTTCGAGCAGGCGGGTTTGAACTTTGACACCCGCTACCACAAGCTTTTCTTTGATGGTAAGCCTTCCGGGGCACCGGTGTTCGAAGAAGACCGCTATCTGCACCGCTACTCTTTCCCAATTACTGGCACCGGGAAGCGGCTTTCCATCCTATTTCATCCCCCAACGAAACGTCAGCCTGTAACCGAGGGCGGCCTGAAGGCAACCATTACTCCGCTGTCGGAGGAGGAGCATCTCGTTCTGGACGGAGTTGAACGAGACACACTGGCCGGCCAAGAACAACTCCTTATTGAAGCAGAGAGAGCTCGCATTGAGGCAGCGAGACAGCAACGGCGTGAGCTGCGGGCCGAGCGCAGCCGCGCGGCGGCAGCTCGGCGGCAGCAAGAGGAAGAACAACTACGCCGGGAACAGGAGCGGCGGCGACAGGAAGCCAAGCAACGCGCGGAAGCAATAAAGAACAAACGGGACCAGAAAGCGCAAGCACAGAAGCTGGAGGAGGAACGGCGTAGAGCGCAGCAGGAACGTGAGCGGGTAGAACAGCAGGCCCATCAAGCTGCACTCCAGGAGCAGGTGATGGGTTTGCAAATCCGCAGCCACTTAGAAGGAAATGTGCTTGACCAGCAGTATCGGGAGAACCTCACAACTAATCACCGCGAGAAAGTGTTCGGCTTAAGACGGGTGATCTTCGAGGAATACACCCAGCTCATGCGCAACGGCGACCTGATAGGAACGGTGCGGCAGCAGGCACCCCGGGTGCTGGAGTTTCTGGAGGCGCAGGTCGAGCTCGTCAAGCTTGCCGAGCGTAAAGAGGCCGAACGATCGTCACGCCCGCCAATTCGAACGAAACCGAGCGAGACGCAGATTCGCGGTCGTAAAGTCTACCGGAAAAGGCGGCTGGCCAGAGACGTCGGGGCTGAGAGGCGCGCCATTCTGGAATCAGCTATCGAATTCAGAAATTCATTAGAAGACTACCCGCTTGACGAAGACGAGAAGGAGAGAATCTTTCAGGATTATTACGACGAGATCTCAAGCGAGGAGGTTGGAAGTGGCAAAAAACTGGAGTAAGAGCAAAGGTTTTGGTCATAGCCAAGGTGTTAGCTATAGCCAAGGTTATACGCAGGTGAACCAATGGTCAGGGGGTGAGGATCATTGGAGTCTGGGGCTCGACCGCGGCCCAAGGGAGTACCTAAAGCCTTCCCTAGAGTTCCTGGAATCCACGTTGATGTTGCTAATGAACGAGGACGGAGAGCTTACAAGGGACGATCTTAAATGGTACAGGCTTCGGGTAGAAAAAATATTCGGCAAGTTCCTTCGAGGAAGATAAATGAGACTACCAATTTTGTCGAGCAAAAAGCGCTGGCTGGACTTAGGTACTGAGGTAAGAAGCGAGCGGCGAGTAGACTTTTCCCTCGCACGGTTAAACACACATATGCATATTATCGGTCCGCCTGACAGCGGCAAAACGCGGCTGCTCTTCTCATTGTTTCAGCAGTTGGTCAGGTCTCGTGATGCGACGGTCATTCTGTTTAACGTGAAGGGCGACCTCGGAACAATGGCCCGCGACTGGTGCATCGGCCGCGGCTACACCAAGCGGCTGTTATGGTTCGACCCAGCGGACGAGGAGCAGATAATTGGTTATAACCCGCTGCGGCCGAACGGACTGACAGTGGCCACGCAAGCCAAGAATGTTCGGGAAGCGATCAGGAGCGCCTGGGGACAGACGAGTTTTGACCAAACCGCCCAGCTCGCGCGCTTCCTCTACCTTACGCTCTTTGTGGTTCGAGAGCTGAATTTCACGTTAAGCGAAGCGTTAAGCTTGCTGCGACCCGGATCGGAGACACGGCGGGCAATGCTGCCGGCGATTGCCGACCCGTATATCCGGGAAGAGTTTGAGTATCTCGATTCGCTGCGGGGATCGAGGCACGATGATCTAGTGGCCCCGACCCTAGCCAGGCTAGAAAGTCTTGTGCTCGATCCTGGGATTCGGCGCATCATCACGCAACAAGCGCACAGTCTTGACTTGGCCGATGTCCTGCGAAACAAGCAGATCTTGATTGTGAACTTCGAGCAGTACAAGCCGCTCACGCTAGATGATGTCAAACTTCTTGGACGCTTTATTATCAACGATGTTGTCAACCACGTCTTCCAGCGGCCGAAAGCCGAGCGGACGCCGGTGTATTTGCTTCTTGATGAGTGTCAAACGGTGGCTACGGCAGACTTGTGTCGCGCGCTGGATCAAGGAAGAGAGCTGGGTCTCCATTGCGTGCTTGCGAATCAATATCTGGAACAGTTGAGACAGGAAGAAACAAGTGGGTTGCTCTACTACTCGGTGATGGAGTGCGTTCGCTCGAAGATACTCTTCGGAGGCTTGAGTACCAGAGAGCTGGAGTTGCTCACGCCGGAGGTTATGCTCGACCGCTATGATCCGTGGCGAATAAAAGATGAGCTTACTACCCTGGAGTGTGAGCCGGTGGAATCGACGCGAGTAGTATCGTCAGAAGGCGAATCTCTCACGGTCGAATCAAATGAGAGCAACGCCACCATGCACAGCACTTCCTATACTCGTACCCAAGGCCGCGAGTCCAGCCGTGGGCAGGCCGTCGGGGTTTCCTCGCAGAGAGGCTTCAGCCGAAGCAAAGCAATCACAAGAAGCCTCGCCCGAGGAACGTCCAGCACATACGGCCACTCAACTACGCGCGGCCACGCGACTACGGTGGGTCAGGGCAGCACAACAAGCGCCCAAGAGGGCACCGGCCAAACCAGCGGGCCCGACGGCGATGGTTTCTTGAACTTCCAGTCTCCGGAGGTGCTCTTCACCTCTGAATATTCAGGTACTGGAAGAAGCGATTCCAACTTCAACTCGGAGACCGATAGCGCATCTGAGACTGACGACTATAGCGAGACTGAGACCCTGACCAGCGCTAAGGCGCGCACCACGACGCGCGGCGTCCAGCGCAGCTTTGGTCGCAGTCGCACCTTCTCCAAGAGCGCAGCCAAATCACTAACTAAAGCTGAGGGCAATCAGGACGGAACCACCCATACACAGGGTAGAGGAATCAGCTCAGGGAGGAATCGCGCCCGCAGTGTCGTACCGTGGATTGAATATCGCAAGCGCCGCATAGTTTCCAGCCGTCAGTTCTTGAGCAAGGAAGAACAAATGACATTGGCGCTACAGGAAATTCAATCGCAGCCGAAAGGTCACTTTCTCATAAAGGTTACCAATCACCCAGCCGTGTTTGTCCGGTCCGCGTTCGTCAAGACACCGTGGATTTCGAGGCGAAAACTGGAGGCAGGACTCGAACGGATCTACGAAGGGGCGAACTACGCCACGAACGCGGCGATCGCGATCGAAGAACAAGACCGAACAAGACGACTCGAAGAACTAGCGTATGGTAAGAAAGCAGAACCAGACCTAATCTCCAGCGAGAGCACAGCCAAACTCGCTACGGAAAAACAGTCAAAAGCTGCCTCTAAGCCGCGGAAGAAAGCAACGGCGCAGCCGAAGACTACTCCCTTTGACTCCGTTGACTTCGACGATGACGACGTTATCGGCAGAGAGTGAGAGTGGTTCTAAAAGGTTATATGCGACTGCCTGATCAACAACGCTTTCCAAAATACAAACGCCGACCAGAGGCATTAGAAAGTCGACAGATCACCGATCGCAGCCTTGATATCATCGCGACCATCGATCGCTATCGAATCTTGCCCAGCTCGCTTTTGCTGCGGCTGGTCGACGGCAATGCCCGCATCACCCAACGGCATCTGCAGGCGCTCTTTCATAAAGGGCTGGTCAGCCGGTTTAGTTTTCCGACCATTGGTAACAAGGAATTCATTTACTACCTTGAGAACGCAGACGCGCTGCGACTGTTAGTCGAGCGGGGCGTGGCGACCGAAGACGAACTCCATTGGAACGAGCTCCGCTACAACCGGGACAGACCGTACAGCGCGATCAATGATCCTACATTAGCCGCCAGCGCACAGGGTCGGTTGTATTACATCCACCACGAGGTGATGATCAGCCGTTTTCACGCGTTGCTGGAGTTGGGATGCAAAGCAAGCGGAGGACGAGTCGAACTCGCCAGATGGGAGCAGGGATCAGCGTTATATAATCGCGTCGAGGCTCCGAAGGCGAGTTTCTATGGTGGGCTCTGGCGAATGGGGGGAGGTGTCCAGCAGTTACCACACCGGCCCGACGCGTTCTTCCGGTTGCGCTTTCCTGCCAACCCCGAGGGCCAGCAGTATGCCAATTTTTATTACGAGGCGGATCGGAAGACGACGGCCGAGTCCGAGCGAATCATTAAGAAACTGCGCGCGCACTTTCACTACGTTGTTATAAAGAAGCACCACCGGGCGCACCACAACATTAGACGCATACGTGCCGTACTCGTTGAGACGGCAGACTCTCAGTGGGCAAATCATTTGAGAGATGTAGCGCGCCATCCTGTGGTCTCGGGCAACACGCCGTCAGCATTGTTCTGGTTCACTGCGTCTGAGTTCTTCACCGAGGCGAAAGAGATTGAAGAAGGAACGCGCACGCGTCATGTCGCTCGGGCCTTGCTTGATCCAACGATCGTCTTTAAGCGGATTTGGGCGTCGCCGGTTGATGACACGCTCTACAGCTTGCTCGATTGAAACATATTAACTTAATCACATTAAGAAACTAGCCTAAGAAAGCTGGACACTTCCGATCTTACGATCGGGTTTTTTCTTGGCCTTCTATCCCCCGCCGAACCGCACACACAGGACACAAAAACAAGACGCAGAACTCCGCCGCCTTGCTCACGGTCTCTCCAGTGTAGCAGCCACCCTGGCCTATCAAGGCCTCGCAAGGAGAACTCTCTCGAGTTATAGCCTGCGAGGCCTTGCCCTTTCGGTGACAGGCCAGGGTACCCGACTGCTCACCGAATCAACGCGGTGAGCAAAACAGCGCTGCACACCGAACGCACAAACCACGCGCTGAAGAAAGGAACAAGTTATGTTCCAACAAAGCAAAGCTCCGAGCTATATGCAGGAGCTCGACGCCTGGGCCGAAGAGTACATCATCGGTCCGCTAATAGACCCAGAGTCAAGCGATCCCGACGAGGATCCTGAGACGGCCATTGCGCGGGTCAAAAAGGCCATCCGGGAGAAAGTCCTGGAGTCTTACCACAACGGCCAGAAGGCCGGACCGCGCAAAGAAATGAAAGTGAGGCGCTATGCCACTCCTTAAGCTCTTGCTGCTGCCCCTGTTCTTGGGGGTTATGGAGCTGGCGCTCATGGAACTCGCCGAACGCACGAAGCGGAAGGCGAAGCCGAGGCGCCGCTAAACGTCGAGGCTCCCAGGCGTGGTCGAGCTTGGGAGCCATTGACGCATTCATCCGTAGTGGTATGCTGCGTGCAGTTTCAAAGCTTCCCTTCGAAGTAATCAACTGCACAAAGGAGGTCATATGCAACTGCTCACTGATGAGCTGCGGGCGCAGCTGCCGCCGCTCTACGCGCAGGAGCACGAGCGCGACGCGATGGTGTACCTAAAGTTTTTCACTCCGTGGACGAACTGGACCTGGTATGCGACTGAAGGCTCGCCGCAGGAGGACGACTTCATTTTCTTTGGCTACGTCTTCGGCTTCGAAGGCGAGTGGGGCTATTTCAGCCTCAACGAGCTTCAGTCAATCACAGGGCCGGCGGGACTCACTATCGAGCGCGACCTGCAGTTTAAGCCTGCGCGCTGGAGCGAAGTTGAAAAACGCCACAAGAGCCAGTTTGGAGAGTAGGGTCGCTCCCCTACTCTCTTTTTATTATGTGCGGTCGGCGGATCCCACCCACCCCCGATCGCATGCGCGATCGTAAAGCGGTAGGCCAAGAAAAAAACAGCAGATGAATGTCTGCGGGTTCTTAAGACCGTAAGATGTACCGCTAGCAGGGAAGAATATGTCAAAGTGATCGGTTGGTGATCCCAAGCAGCGATTTCAGAGAGGAAAGCTCCAGTGACCTTCAGCGGGATGCAGCCAATTGAGATACCATCCGCTGCACTCACGAAACCTCAAATCGCTCCGCCAAGCCGACCAGTGTCATATTGTCGGCGATCGCGTCGTGCGGGATGAGGAGATACTTCCAAGGCTTGCCGCCGTAGCTCGCGGCGTGCGCGCTAGCATGCTCGCACCAAGCCACAGCGACATCGCGCTTTGCGATAACCTGAGCGTCTTCCATCTCGCCTTTAGCTTTCGGTTCAAGCAGATAAATCATTTCGGCGGTCTCAGCTACAAAGTCCGGCTGGTATTCCAGATGATCCGCGCCCCACTTGTAGTAGATTTGGAATTGACCTCTAACTGGTTTGCACCACTTCAATGACTCGCGATCCAAGATAACAGAGAGCTTTCGTTCTGTATCCGATTGAAACTTCTCCAGGGGATAAAGACACCTGCTGAAGCCAGCGAATAGGTACTTCGCCATGTTGCTCTTGTCCTCGGGCGCTTGTCGGAAGTCGAGCGGTGGCTCGCCATCTACCGCACTATAGTTGGTAGGTCGCAGTTCAGTGAAGCCCTTGCTGATCTTCACTTCGTAGCCGACGGCCTCTTCCCAATAGTGCTCTTGCATTTGCACGTGAATAAGTCGCGCTATGTCCCGTTGGTAACACTGCAACACACGCCGCGTTTCCTGCTCTGAAAGGTAGCTATTGAAATGCTTAACCGTCTGCGCTGCTAGGTCGTAGATCAAATCCGCGTGATCGTCATACGAGATGTCATTGAAGTCCACCAGACCACTAACTACATAGTCTTCCAGTCTTGCTTCCTGTATCCCACCCTTGCCTAGAGATACGACCTCGAATCGGTTCGTGGCCAGGTGCTGAATCCAGAGTTCGTTGGAGACCGCTGGATAGCGCAACGCGTCGAGCTTGAGTTGGAATGGCTTGAATCCCGACCTCACCTCACCTCTTGGCACGACGAGTACGCGGGGAATATCTATGGTCTGCTTCGTGACAAGTTCGGCGGTCTTTGCAACGACCGCGGTAATGTCCGGTCGCTCTACTACTCCTTCCAGTGGTAGCTGGACAGACTGATATTTCTCGGCGACTTGTTGAACAATCTCAGCTTGAATCTCGGCCTTCTCCAAGTATCTAACTGACGGCAGCTTCGCAGGTTGATTCTCCATCTTTCGGATCACTTCATAAGTAATCTGTGCGACCTTCTGTTCCGCTGGGTTCGTGAAAGCCGGAGCTTCCGTGTTACCGGCAATCACCACGCTCGCTGTTTGCTGTTCGGGTTGAAGACCGAGTTTCGTTGCAAGTAGCGACTGTGAAACCACCGTGACGGCCTTTTGTCCGAGTTGTGTCGGATCGAGTACAACCGTTTGCAGCCTAATTGCTGAACCTGGGCGTTTGGCCTCGTCGATAATCTCCTGGAACTTGTCGTGAGCGATGATGTTCAGCCTATCGACTGCTGTGACTCCGGTGCGCCGGCCATAAGGCAAACGTAGGCCCCTGCCAATGGTCTGTTCTATCAGGCGCGGCGCAGCAGCGGCACGCAACGGCACTATCGTGTAAAGATTGGTCACGTCCCAACCTTCTTGTAGCATGTTCACGTGAATTACGATTTCGGTTTCCTCGTCTGATTCGACTTTTAAGAGGCGCTCCAAAAACTCCTCTTCTTTGACGCTGGAATCTACTTGAATCACCTTGTCCCTGTAGCGCCCGTCGAAGAAGCCGTCCGACTGTATCAGCTTCAACAACTCTGCGGCGTGAGCAGTTTGTTGTGCGACTACTAACACGAAGGGTTTAACAATTCGATTCTCGGTTTCGAGAGCATATGTCTGCAGCTCCACCTTGATCTGCTCGTGAAGTCGCACTCCATCTTCCAGCTTGAGCTTGTCGATTTGGTCCTCGGACATTCCTCTACGATCGAAGTCCTTGCGTGTTACTACCGCTGGTTCCTTCACAAATCCGTCCTCTATCGCGCGGCCTAGAGCATAGTCGAAGATCACGTTCTTGAAGTATTGTCGGTTCTGCACCGTTGTGCCCGTGAAAGGCGTCGCGGTGAGCTCAAGACCCAAGACTGGCTTCAGCTCGTTGATCGCCCGCACGCCGGCCGACGCGCGATACCGGTGAGACTCGTCCATAATCAGCACAAGATCTTTCAGTGCCGCGAGATAGTCGAAATAGCTCTCGCCGATGTATTCCGAGAGTCGCTTGATTCGCGGCGATTTTCCGCCGCGCACTTCGGAGTTAATCTTCGAGATGTTGAAGATGTTCACCTTGCAACGCAGCAACTCGTCGAACAGCGTACCAGCCTTCGCTTCGTAAGTATCGCCTGTGATTATCTCCGGTGAGTCAGTCGCAAACTCCGCAATCCCTTTGAAGACATACTTCGGAGTGTTGGGTGTGAAGTCGTCGATGAGTTTTTGGTAGATCGTTAGGTTCGGCGCAAGCACAAAGAAATTGTTGAAGCCGTGCGCGAGATGCAGGTAGCTGATGAACGCACCCATCAACCGGGTCTTGCCAACGCCCGTGGCCAGCGCAAAACACAGTGAGGGAAAATCGCGCTCGAAATCCGTCACCGATTGGAACTCGCTTCGGATGGCGTCAAGCGACGCTTGAGTGTCCGCGTCCTTCGCCAGCGGGGCGATCTCCGTTATACGGTCGAGGATCTCCAGCGACCGTCGTTGGGGCGGGCGCAGACTCAAACGACCGGCGATGGCGTTGACATGGCGGTTCATCAGTCAACCTCCTCTTCGAAGAGGCTCTGCTGGCCAGGTTTGGCCGGTGCCTTCGGGAGGTTCTCCACGCTCAGGCTGTAGTCGTCGTGGCCCCACTCGCAACGCGACAACACCGCTCGCGGAATCTTCTTGACCGTCAGGTTGGCCCAGCGGTCCGCCTTGCCTCGAAACGCCGTGCACAACACCAGCAACGAGCGATCAGAGCCGACTTCATCGCTCAACTGCTGAAGCTGATCGGGGCTCAGGTTCTGAGTCGTGACGTAGACGAAATCACGCTCGGTCGAATGTCCGTGTTGCCAATAGATCGTGTCGCTCGGCGCGTAGACAAAGCCTTCGAGTTTGCACAATGCCTCGGCCAGCATCGCGGAGTTGTATTGCTTGCTTATGACCCAATTCCCCCACTTGTCCTTTTCGAGCAGCGAAGGCGCGAGCAGGTAATAGCGAAACCCTCCCCCGCCTTTCCAGCCAACTGCTCCTGTGATCCCGCTGAAGTCGGTACCATCAACCACTCTTCGAAGCCGCGGAAGGATATGAGTATGGCAGTGCTCCCCCAGTTCTACCATAATCCATCGCCTCCCCATCTTGTGACCGACTGCCCCAGTTGTGCCAGAACCGGCAAAGGAATCAAGAATGATATCTCCCGGCTCTGTTGATAACTCTATGATTCTCTTTAGGAGAAATTCAGGCTTCTTGCCATTAGGAAAGGCGACTCCCCCTTCATTATGGAGGTTGTTCGACAAAACATCATCCCAAAGGTTGGTTGCGGCGGATGCGGTGGTCAGTTTCGTATTAATCAAGCGAGTCTTAGACCTGTAGAAGAGCAACTGCTCGCCGTTCAGAAAGTAGTAGCTCTCCTTTCCGACACGTTCAGTCCGAAATACGGTGTCCGAGTCCTGGAGCGACGCGGATAGAGCGTCCCTCGCCTCGGCATTAACGTCACGAGGGGCGACACGCGCGGTCCTAACAACGCGATCGGGGTTTGACAATACGAACTCCTCCAATTTGTTTTCGAGCCTATCTGTAAAGCGTTGCTTAAGATCCTTCCAGGTCGCCTGGTGAAATGTGCAGAAGGCTTCCTTCAAATTTATCAGTCGCCACTCCGTGAATGGCGCGTCGAAGTTTTCGATGTACTTGCTATATCGATCATCACGAGCTGTCGGAACAAAGACTTTATAGGACTTCCAAACATCTTTGTTTTTCGCGTAGTAAACAATGAAATTAGAGGTGGTCACTAATCCAGGGTTCACAGATTTCGGTCCGGAGGCCGAACTCTGTTTGAAAGTAATAACCGAGACCCGATTCTTCCTGCCGAATATCTCATCTGCTACGGCGATCAAATAGGCCAATTCAGTGTCATCGATTTGAACAAATAACGATCCCGTCGGGTGTAAGAGCCTATGTAGTATCTCTAACCGATCTCTCATCAGTGCCAGCCACACTGAGTGCTCGACGCCGTCATCATAGTGTTCAAACGCCTGCTGGGTGTTAAAAGGAGGATCGATATAAACACAGCTGATCTTTCCTGCGAATTCTTGTTCGAGAGCTTTTAGAGCCAGCAGGTTGTCACCGAATATCAACCGGTTATCGAACACATCGTATGGGGTTACGCGATGCTGTGCATGATGAGACTTTTCGGAGTCCTCGAGAAGAATACGAGGCTCCAACTGAGGCCGGTTCTCCTTCCCTATCCAAGTGAGTTCAAGTTTCCTTTTGAAATCCACTACTTCTTCGCTCTCCAATGCTTCCTTAGAAAGGTATATCATCCATTGAATCGGCTTCTTCAGCGTCGCCTTTATCGTTCGTGGTTTCGCCCGGTGTTTGCGGACCGTTTCTTTGCCATTGGTCAGAGAGCGTCGCCCAGTCAATCGTTCTATCGACAGGCTGGTCCTCCTCATCTTGACCAATCCAGACCGACCAGAAATCAGGATCTTGTGATTGCGGCTGGCAATCACGGGGGAGCTCACGTATCTGAGTTAGTATTGGCAGCTCCGTTGCCCATCCGAGCAGAAATGCGTGACGAGACGGCAAAACGGGGAGCTCCCTCAGGACGCCACGCAAATGATCAGGAAGCAACCGTCCGACAGCGTCTTGATCGCGATCGTTGCTAATGCGGTGAAGTAAAAAACTGTTGCACTGGGAAAGGACAGTCGGAGAAAGTTCCGACGGTCTTTGAGATGAAAGCACCAATCCTAACCCGAACTTTCGACCCTCGCGAGCGATCCTCTCAAAGACTCGACAACAAGCTGCCGCCGAAGAAGCGTCTTCTGAATCCGTTCTATACCGTTTAATAAAAGTGTGCGCCTCTTCCATTACGAGAACGGTCGGTAACGTTTTTCCTTGATCGTTGAGCAGTCGGTAACGCTGAAGGGCTTCAAATACCATACGCGCTATTACGGCTGTGACGGTATGAATAATCTCCGATGGAACTAGGGACAGATCCACAATAGTGATCGCCCCATTTGCCGCATCATTTGAACCGATGTAATGCTCAAGCCAAGTCTTCAGATCGTAGTCCTTGTCACCAACGATCTTTCGCATCTGTGTATCGGACAGCATCGTTCGCACACGGATAACGAGAGTGTCGAGAAAGTGCGAAACGTTTTCTTGCTCGGCTAGTACCTCAAGATGATCAGCAAAAGCGGCACCGTCGAAAGGTATTGGTGTGTTTTCGTCGGGGCCTTCCTCGTAGACAATTCCACCCAGATTCCTAACCGCTGAGAGTATCGCATCCAGTATTGCGTTTACCTGACCCTCCGTGAACGGGCGAAAATACTCGATGGTCTCACTTCCCTTTACGAAGGTCTTGAAC
>CAZOOE010000108.1:0-14834 GCA_964581275.1 uncultured Clostridia bacterium | reverse complement strand
CTGGCGGACCCAGGGCTCGCAGACTCGCCCTGGGCTACATGCTGTCGCCCGCTATCCGGGCTCGTGTCAATTCCCCGGCGGGCCCAGAGCTCGCAGACTCGCCCTGGGCTACATGCTGTCGCCCGCTATGCGGGCTCGTGTCAATTCCCTGGCGGACCCAGGGCTCGCAGACTCGCCCTTGGCTACATGCTGTTGCCCGCTTCAGTCGTCGTTTGCTCTTGGTAACTACTATTCGAGGATCAACAAGCGCAATGGTGGGTACCGAATAGCGTTTCGCTGTTGAAGCGCCAGCTGGCGCGTCGATGAACGGCGCGGCGAGCACGCTTGCGGAACAAAGCAGGAACGACCTTCGATCGCTCTGTTTTCGCGGTTTCATAATTTGCATCTAGCGCGCGGTCAGCGGCGCAGGTTCGCCTGGCGGAGCGTCGAAGAAGCCGAAAAAGCGTACAAGCTCGGCCTGCTTGCCTTCTACTTTTATCGCGCCCGACTTAAACCCATCGGCAAAGGTCGACTGACGCAGGATGATTCGATGCAGATCATTTACTGTCAGATTCAGTGTGACGTCAACCTCCGCGGGCAGGGACTCGTGAAGCTGCGCGATGCCTCTTCGGACCTCGAGCGCGTATCCCCGACCGATGTCGGTGAAGCGGAATCCGACAGTGAGATGAACATCGGCAGTCTTAACTGGATCAAGCCTCACAGTCATCCCTTCAAGAAGTCTGCCGATCGGAAGCTGCTTTACTATATCTGGCGCCGCAAGCGAGCTCGTCGCGGCCAGCGTCACCATGCTGTTCAATGAGCGCTCCAGTTCTCTTGCAGACGAGATGTACCAATCACGCCAGTTGGTGTTCTGCGTTTTGTAACCGAGCTGGCGCAGCGACTGCGCTTTAAGGCGCCGCGCTTGCGAATCGTCCTTGTTGATTCGAATCAAATAGGTCAGCAACTCGGCCGCCCACTGACAATCGCCCTTGTCAAAAGCCTTCTGAGCTGACGCCAAAACTTGATCGCGGCCTCCCATCTGTTCGACGTAGCGCGCCGCTCTCTCACCGCGCGGCAACGGGTCGAGGAAAGTCGGATCGCCCTCGAACCATCCGAGGTATCCGACGTATATCTCTCGCACTGAATGTTTCACCGTACCGTAGAACTCGCCGAGCCAGGGATGATTCGCAAGATGAGGCGGGAGATTCGAGACAACTTCGACCAGTTCATCCGGCGTTAGACCTTTGTTCATGTTTCGTATGGTCTGATCGTGCACGTATTGAATTGCATCGCGATAGGCAGTCAGCAATCCTTCGATGTCTTGTTTCCCCGACACAGGACGACCGTGGGAGGGAACGATATGCTCGGCCGCCAATCCCCGAAGCTTGTCGATGCTCTTGAACCAGTTCACCGGATCGCGGTACTTCGTGCCGCGAAGTGTGTGCAGGTTAGGAAAGCACTCGCCTTGAATCACCTCGGCGGTCAGCAGGACTTTGTTTTCGGGCAGCCACACGACGATCTCGTCGTCGGTCTCGCTCGGTGCGTGCTGCAGGTGCATCCTGACGCCGGCGACTTCGACGTCGAGAGAGTCCTTGAACGTTTTGGTCGGAGTGATAAAGCTTCGCTGGCCGACGACGAGCTTTGGACCGATGCCCTCATTGACCGATCCTTCGGGTCCTCGTTCGAGCGCGATTCCGAAACTGTAGGCCGACCGCAATCCGAGAATTGGTGCGATGACGCTGGCGTTGCTGATCACCGTGTCCATCAGCGTCTCGTGCGCGAAGATATCAACCCGCCCCGCTTTGACGTCCTCTTCGCTGGTGAAGGCCTTCACGCCCATCGTGTGGTCGCTGTGGTTGTGGGTGTAGACGATGGCTTTGACGGGCTTGCTGGTGAGCTTCCTGAACTCGGCGAGGATGACCTTTGCCGAGTCAACCGATTCGGTTACGTCGACGATGATGATGCCGTCGCGGCCCTCGATCATAATCGAATTTGCCAGCGCATATCCCACCGCGGAGTAGACGTTGCCGGCTATCTTATAGACTCGCTGATCCATCTTCTTCGAGTGTTCGGTCAGGCGCGCCGGAATCGTAGCGGCGGGCTGGTCGTACGCGAGATTTTTTCGGTCCTGCGCAAGGGACGCTTGCGGCACACCGAGAGCTAAGGTTGCCAGAACACCGACAAGACTCCGCATCGAACGATCAGTGAGCTGCCTCATCACTTTCTCTCTTCCGTGTGCCCACTCGGGGGTTCGAGTACGACCCGCACAAAACTCAAACGCAGCTGCTGGCTGGAGTTTGGTCATTCACTTCCGCGTTCTACCCCGAAGGAGGCCGTTAATAACCCGCCAATTGAACACCTGATGGCCTAGCGGGATGTGCTGACCACCTTCACCATCACCACGCCGTGCGATGGAACGTTGGCCTTGAAGGTGTCAGTGTAGACCCCTCGATCGGAATGAGCCCACAGGTCGCGCACCTTCGCCTTGCCCGGCGGCAGGCCGATGTCGCTCCAATTCGCTGAGATGTCAGCAGGAGATTCGCCGCGATTGAATAACGCAACCGCCACCGAGCCCTTCTGCTTTAACGGCTTTGCCCAGACTTCCAGTCCGCCTTCCGCGTGCGGCTTCGTTCCCTGTTTGCCGGCCGCGTCTTGATCGACTGCGATAATCTCGGCGTTCATCAATATGTCTTTGGTGGCTTGGGACATGTTGCGAACATCGTTGCCGGCGATCAGGGGCGCGGCCATAATCGCCCACAAGCTGAAATGCGAACGATACTCGGTGTCGGTCATCTTGCCGTTGCCCACTTCGAGCATATCCGGATCGTTCCACGCTCCGGGCCCGGCCGCTTCGGCGTGCTGTTGACTGGGATTGTCGAGAATCTTGAGTACGCTGGCCCAGTTGTCTTGGATGTCGCCGGTTGTTCTCCAGAGGTTCCCGGTTGCCGGTCCCCACGTCCACGGTTGGTTCCGCCCCCAGTTGCATATGCTGAAGACAATCGGGCGACCGGATTGGACCAGCGCGTCGCGGAACTTCGCGTATTGCTTTTGTGGGTCGAGGCCCTCGGTGTGACACCAGTCAATTTTGACGTAATCGACTCCCCAGGCGAAATAGGTCTTCGCATCTTGCAGTTCGTGGTCAAGGCTGCCCGGCCGTTTCTCGCAAGTCATCGTCCCAGCGTCGGTATATATGCCAAGCCTCAAGCCTTTTGAATGGACATAGTCGGCAAGCGCCTTGATGCCGCTCGGGAACCTGACCGGATCCGCGACTATGTTGCCGGCGGAATCGCGGCTCACCTGCCAACAGTCGTCGATGTTGACGTATTGGTAGCCGGCCTTCTTCATGCCGCTTGTGACCATTGCATCGGCGATCTCTTTGATCAACTGCTCGCTGACGTTGCAGCCGAATTTGTTCCAGCTGTTCCAACCCATCGGCGGGGTTCGCGCGAGGCCGTTTTCTACGGCAACGCTGATTCTTGCGCCGGCCAACGAAACAGCGGCGATGAGGCCGGTAGAAATGAGGGCGGCGCTGAAGTTGGGTTTGTGGCTAAACATTGCGTCCTCCCTTCGTAGGCGCCATCGAACCAAAGAATTTCGCTTATGGCAAGTTTGTTTTGTATATTATGACCTTGGTTGTAACGGGTGACGCAACGTCGAAGGGCTTACTGGGCCGGGGGCTCAGCGAATGATCAGGGACAAGCTTTTTTTTCGGTTGGTTGCGCCGGCTGCTGCGACTATCGCGCTGCTGTGTACAGCGCACGCCACGTTCAATGAAATGACTCGCCAAAAGAGTTCTTTTCAAAGGAAACCTCTGTTGATCGCGCATCGCGGCGCATCGGGATACGCGCCCGAGCACACCTTTGCAGCGTACCAGTTGGCAATTGAGCAGGGCGCCGACTTCGTCGAGCAAGACTTGCAGGTCACAAAAGACGGTGCGCTCATTTGTCTTCACGATCCCGACCTCGAGCGCACGACGAATGTTGCCGAAGTATTCCCCGACCGTGCCACCCTGCGCGATCCACTGGAAACCGTCGCGCCAAAGCGAGCGTGGTACACGATCGACTTCACTTTGGCCGAGATCAAACGGCTTGATGCCGGCTCCTGGTTTAACCGCGCGAACCCCTTCGCAGCGAGACCGGCTTATGTCTCTCAGCGCGTGCCGACCATGGAAGAGACTATCAAGCTGGTTGGAAATCGCGCGGGTCTCTACATCGAGCTGAAACACTTTCCGTTTTACAAGTCGCTCGGGTTCGATGTAGCCGCCAAACTCGCCGAGGTGCTAAAGACGCACGGCTTCGATCGGAAGTCTCAAAGGGATCGGATTCTGATCCAGTCGTTTTACAAGGAAGCGCTGCTTCGAATGAGGGAGCTGGCGCCGGGATATGGGCGCATCCAACTCCTGCCTATGGAAACGGCCGGTCGTGAGAAGGACACTGCAATTGTAACTACCAAGCTTGCCGACGAGATCGCCGCTTATGCGACAGGAGTCGGCCCCAGCAAGAGCCTGCTCAAGAGCGCTGATGACGTCGCGACCTTTCACAAGGTGGGGTTATTGATTCACCCGTACACGTTTCGAGGTTCAACCTCCGCAAACGCGCGGCGCCCTCTCGACGAAGCTCAACCGAACGGCTCGACTCTAAAGGACAACATCGTCTCCGACATCCAGAGGTTCATTGAGTATGGAATCGACGGAGGCTTTACCGATTATCCGGAACTCTGGAAGAAAGCTCTGCTGCGCTAGGTCGAGTCGAGTTGATAATTGCTGACAAGTGAGATGAAGCTTTTCCAGCTTCCTTAGACACTTGGGAGAGAGGGATTTGTTCCTGGTTCACTAAGCGCCGAATCCCAAAGGGCGACTGGGACAAAGCCACCGGTGAGTCCGAGAAGCTGTGGCTTTATTCTGCCGTCCCTTCGGGATTCTGTATTCCGCAATCGCATCGTCCCGCAATCGCGTTAGCTCGCCGGAACCGGTACCTGAATCGGCGCACTCAACTGAATCTTGCCCCACGCAATTTTCAACGTCACATCTTTGAGGTTTGGCGGCTTAAATAGCAGGTCGATGGTCAATTTCTCCCTGGATTCCGCCGCCTGCTCGATGGTCATCGGCGCCTTATAAGCGATCGGCGCGCGTGCGATCTCGGACGCGTCAACGTGCGCTGCGCGAGCCTTCGCCGGGTCGATAAACACAAGACTCCACGTAGCTCCGTCATCCGATCGGTGCAGGCCCAGATACCACGATCCAGCGGGAATATTCTTTCCAGCAATGGTCAGAGGCATATCCGTGTCGAGCGTCGTCCAAAAGTTACTCCCGAGCCGGTAGACCTGGCCTTTGGTCATCTTGTCGAAATTGGCGGTGTCTTCGTACTCCTTCCGCCAAACCGGACGGCCGTAGTCGATCGCGAACTGCCCGGCACCTTGGTTCTTCTCATTGCTCCAGTAGCCCACTCGCGTTGTTCCGCGCTCGGGAGAGTCGCTGCCAAACGCAACGATCTTCGGTCGGGGCTTGTTGTCCTGTGCATAAAGCACAACTGCAAGGCATTGCACCAAAACAAAAACAACAAGTGCAAATCGGATACTCTTGAGATTCATTTCGTCTTCTCCTCCTCTGAACGATAACCTATTGCCCTTCGTTGCCCTGGGGGGGCTGGCGTCCCTGCTGCTGCTGATTAGCGAATTCGATGCAGGCAGGGTGCCTGCGCTCCCAGGAGACTATACATTTCCGCTCATTCATACCTCAGCGCGATCATTGGATCCACCTTCGTTGCGCGCCGAGCCGGGATGAAAGTGGCTCCCAGAGCCACTCCTGTCAGTACGATAGAGATGCTCGCGAAGATCAGCGGGTCAGTTGTGCTCACCCCGAAAAGCAGGGTGGACATAACGCGGGTCAGCGCGAAAGACGCCCCAATCCCGAGCGCAACGCCAACGCCTGCCAATTGCAAGCCCTGTCTCAACACAATCTTCACCACATCGCCGGTCTCGGCACCCAACGCCATCCGAATCCCAATCTCGTGCGTCCGTTGCGTCACCGAGTACGAAATGACACCGTAGATTCCGATCGCGGCCAGCACGAGCGCGACCGCTGCAAAGATCCCCATCAGCGTCATGTTGAACCGTTGCGCGGCGAGCGAAGCCGACATCACATCGGTCATCGTCCGAAGCCTGGTCACCGGGATCTGCTTGTCTACTGACCAGATTTGATTCTTGACCTGACCGGCCAACGACCCGGTGCTCCCGTCGGTCCGCACCGCCAGATACATCCATCGCTTCCATGGCTGATCTTGCTGTTGGTACGAATTGTAAAACGCCGGGAGCTCTGGGAGACTCAATCCGTAGTGCTTAACATCGCCGGCTACTCCGACGATCGTCATCCAGCGGCGCGGGTTCCCCCTGGACCAGGCGATGCGTCCGCCGATCGGATTCTCATTTGGAAAATACTCGCGCACAAAGCTTTCGTTCACCAGTCCAACCGGAGCTGCATCAGCTCGATCCTGTGGCGTGAAGTCGCGCCCCTGCAGGACAGGAATCCCCATAGTTCGGAAGTAATCCCCGGCGACCGTGCGCGTTTCAAGCTCTGGCTCTTCGCCTGGCGCCAGTGGTGGACGACCCTCGATGACGAAGTTGTGCATCAGATTCTCGGTCATCGGCAACTCGCTTATCATCGCTGCCTGGGCACCCGGAATGGCGTTCACCGCCTCAAGCGCGCGATCGCGAAACTGAATCTGTTTTGGTATCTCTCTGTAGCGCGCTTCGGGAAGCTCGATTCGCATCGTCAAAAGGTTATCGGGTTTGAAGCCCGGATCGATTGTTCGCAGCCTCCAGATGCTCTTGATCAACAGCCCTGCGCTGATGAGCAGGACAAGAGCGAGCGCGATTTCCGAAACAACCAGCACGCTGCGAACCCGATGCCTGGCGATGCCGCCGGTTGACGCGCGGCCTCCTTCTTTGAGCGCTTCATTCATGTCGAGCTGCGAGGCGCTCAGCGCCGGGACCAGGCCGAAGATGATGCCCGTCAGAATCGAAACTCCGAGCGTAAACGCGAGCACCCACCCGTCGATTCCGATCGACGCCAGGCGAGGCAGGTTCGCAGGCTTTAGCGCGGTCAGTAGATCAACGCCCCACTTTGCCAGCAGCAACCCGCCGGCTCCGCCCAGCACCGACAAGAGCGTGCTTTCGGTCAGCATCTGCCTTATCAGCCGACCTCGGCCCGCGCCCAGGGCTGCGCGTATCACGATCTCCTGCCGTCTACCGGCCGCCCGCGCCAGCAACAGATTCGCGAAGTTCGCGCAGGCGATGAGAAGAACCAGAGCCACCGCACCAAGCAGGATGAGCAGAGAAGATCGTGTGTTGGCGACGATGCGCTCGTGTAGTGAAAGCAGCAACGTGCGCCGGCCCTTGTTGTCCTCCGGGTATTGCTGAGCCAGCCACTGGTCGATGCCTTCCATCTCGCCGGCCGCCTGACTCAAACTAACTCCGGGTTTCAGCCTCAAGTAGGTTCGCAGAAAATGCACGCCGCGGAACCCAGCAGCAATTGGATTCACCACAAACGCCGAAGCCCACACGTCGGGCACTTCCGTTGGCATGACAAAATCAGACGGCATAACCCCGATGACAGTGTATGTATTTCCGCTTAACTGCATCGTTCTGCCGATGATGTTTGTGTCGCCGCCAAAGTTTCGTTGCCAGAAGCCATGCGCTAACACAACGACCGGGTCTCCGCCGACGCGGTCTTCTTCGCCGGTTATCGTCCTGCCGATGGCGGGCTTCGCGCCCAGCGCTTTGAAAAGGTCAGCGTTGCAGAGCGCCGCCTGTACCTGAAGGGGCTCGGCGCCACCGGTGTAGTCCTGGGCCTGCATCACTGCTGCGCCGAAGTACTCAAAGGACTGGCTTCGGGCCCTGATGTCCTCGAGGTCGGGCATCGATTGATTGGAACGCATCGTCACCAGCCGTTGGGGCTCAGGGTAGGGAAGCGGGCGAAGCAACACCGAGTTCACCACGCTGAAAATGGCAGTGTTTGCTCCGATTCCGAGCGCAAGGGTGATGACCGCGATTGCGGTAAAGGCCGGCTTCCTGATTAGCAGGCGGCTGCCGAAGCGGAGGTCGTGCAACAGGCTTTCCATGGTTCCTCCTGACGTGACGCGGGTCTAACCCGCCGATCGGCTCCGCCCAGCCGACGTGAGTGTGCGCTAACGAATCGATTCACCCGGCGAGCACCGCCCTCATTGCAGCGACGCAGTCGCTAGTCGAGGTGCAAAATTGGAGAGCAATCCCAACGGGATGCATCTCACTGCCCAAGGTTGCCGTACTCGGCTACAGTGAGCCTCGGACTACCACTACTCAGTCTCTCCGCCTTAACGCTTCCGCTGATGCCGCGCTAGTCTCCGCGCTCAACCACGACTCGAGCATCGGTTCATTCCGATTGCTGATCGCGTCGTCTATTCTCGAAAGCGCCGAGGCTCGCAGTTGGCGTTTTATTAGGCGGTAATTAGAGCGAGGCAGCGCGGCCATTTCTTCCGCTACATCGAGTGCTCGCGGCAACAGCCAGTCCAGCGATTGAAGCTCATCCAGAAAGCCCAGCTTCACCGCTTCACTCGGATTCGAGTTGCGCGCAGTCAGCACCATAGCTCGCGCAACCGGGCGGCTCAGTTCCGATTGAACAATCGCCATCGCCGCAACCGGGAAAGGCACCCCTACCCGCATCTCGGCGAGCCCAACCTTGTAGTCGCCTTCTGCTCCGATACGGTAGTCGCAGGCGAGGGTCAGTATTACTCCTCCTGCGATCGCGTGACCATTCACTGCAGCAATAGTCGGAAGCGGCAAGCCGTACAGCCCTCCGAACAGGCGATTCAAATTTATTACCATGGATTGCTGTTGCGCCCGGTCGTAGGTTGGCAAGACTTTCAAGTCCAGGCCAGCGGAGAAACAACTGCCGGCGCCTGTGACTATGAGCGCGCCAATACTGTCGTCGGTCCCGATGCTTTCCAGCACGGTTGCAAACTCGTTTGCGAGATCGAGGTCAACGGCGTTCGCCGGTGGCCGATCTATTCGGAGCACCGCGATGGTTCGGATGACCTCAATCTGAATGTTACTTGCAGCCATATTGCAAACTGGAAGCCACGAGGAGCACCGGGATCATAAGGCAAAGATAGGTGATTGCTCCCGTGATCCCGTGGTTAGTTTCAATTGTTTGTCTTCTTCACGGCGCCGCGAAGCGGGTTCTTGCTGCCATCCTGCGTCACGTCAGGTTTTCCGTCGGGCGTTTTTACCGGCGCGGCAGGTCGAGGTGGAAGCTTCACCGGCTTGTCCTTGATCTTCTTCATTATCTCGGCCACCGCACGCTCTAGTTGCGGGTCCTTGCCCTCGACCAACGATTTGGGATCGTTTTCAACTTCGATATCAGGATCTACGCCGTGGCCTTCAATGATCCACTGACCCTTGCTGCTCGCGAACGCGAACTCGGGCACAAAGATCGTACCGCCATCAATCAGCGTACCGCGATTGCCGATGCCGATCACGCCGCCCCACGAGCGTTTGCCGATCAGCGGACCCAGCCCCGCCTCGCGAAACATTGCCGGGAAGATGTCGCCGTCCGACGCGGAGTTCTCATTCAGGAGGGCGACCATCGGTCCAATGAAAGTGCCGCCCGGATAGGTGCTGGCCTCATCAACCGTACGCGAGTAGTTAAGCGCAAGCACCTTTCGCTGCAGCCGTTCGATCAGCATCGCCGAGACGTTGCCGCCCCCGTTTGCACGCACATCGACTACCAGCCCCTCCTTGGTGATCTGGCCGTAGTACCACTTGATGAACTCACGAATGCCGGCTGCGCCCATGTCGGGTACGTGGATGTACCCAACACGCCCGGCGGTCATATCAGAGACCTTCTTGCGATTCGCGGTCACCCAGTCGAGGTAAATCAAATCGCTCTCGTTGGTGATCGGCCGATACGAAACCGTTCGCGCTCCGGTTAACGTCGGCTCTTTGTTGACGGTCAACTGAACCTGACTGTCAGCTTTGTTTCTGAGCAATCGATACGGATCATCGTCCGCCTTCAACTCTTCGCCGTTGATCGCCAGGACGTAGTCGCCTGCCGAGACGTTCACGCCGATCTCGGTCAACGGCGAGCGATAAATGTCTTCTTCGTTTTCTCCCAAAAAGATCTTGGCTATCTTGTAGCGGCCGGCCTTCTGATCGAGCTCGAATCTGGCGCCGGGCAGTGCGACGCGAGGCCGCGGCGGCAGCTGGAAGTCTCCTCCCTCGACATACGCGTGCTGCACAGCCAGCTCCGCGATCATCTCGCCGATGATGAAGTTCAGGTCCGATCGATGCGCAACGTATTTGAGAAGCGGTTTGTATTGCTCCCGCAACGCTTCCCAATCGTAGCCGTGCATGTTGGGTACATAGAAGAAATCGCGGTACCGCCGCCACGCCTCGTTGAAGATCTGATTCCATTCTTCAGCTGGCACTCGATCGACCGCAAGCCCCGCAGTCGATACCGGCTTTTTGGATTGCGCGCCTTGCGGTGTGGCGTCGTAAATAGAAAAGCTCGGGCCCGGTCCGCCAACCAGCACCTTTGAGCCGTCGTCGGAAAGCACCCAACCCCGCGCCTCATCGACCAGGGTCGTCTCCTTGCGTTCTTTGATTGCGTAGATGCGGAGGGAGGGTGGCCGCTCACCCTGGCGCCCGTAATAGAACGCGGACCCGATGCTGTAGAGTAGATGGCCGGTTTTCACCGCTAGACCATTGTAGTTATTCGCTTCGACCGGAACTTTGGCAGCTCGCGCGCCGAGACCGTCGAAATCGATGACCAGATCTGCCGGAGGCTTGGGCGCTGCGTCCTTCTTCTCCGGCTCCTTCTTTTCAGCATCCTGGGGCTTGTCGGTTGATTCCTTTGTTATTGTTACTTCGTCGCTCTCGGGCGGGAAGGGACTCTTGACGTCCTTGCGGAGCGCGATCGCGAAGATTCCAGCGGTGCGGTTGGTTGCATAGTTGAATTCCAGCGACGAAATCTGCGGCGCGAACTCTCTGTCGCTGAGGTAGTAAAGATAGTTGCCCTGAGGGTCCCAGGCGGGTCCGGTCGCGTTAAACAATTCGTCGGTGACTTTGTGGAGCTGGCCATCACCGGCGCTCCAAATGTAGATTGAGTTGAAGCCGTTCTCGTTGGGCATGCTAAACGCAAGGTGATTGCCGCGCGGCGACCACGCGTAGTCGCGTATCCGACCTCGCTTGGATTCGACTATCTCGGCCAGCTTCTTATCCGCTAGCGTCAGCACGAGGACCTTACCGTCTTTATCCGCAAAGGCTATTCGTTTTCCGTCGGGCGCCCACTCAGGCGCGTAGCGAAACGCCTTGCCACCGGTGGTCAGTTGTTCGGCCGGCGTGGATCCATCCTGGGCGATGACCCACACTTCTTCCTCGCCGCTCTTGTCGGAGATAAATGCGATTCGTGACCCGTCCGGCGACCAGCGAGGCCACTTGTCGTGAGCACCCGACGAGTGAGTCAGGTTACGCGTTGGTCCCTTCTCGACCGGCGCGGTGAAGATGTCCCCGCGCGCGCAGAAGAGCACGCGTTCGCCCTTCGGGCTGAGTGAGACATCTTCAATGAAGTTGGCGACCGAGATACGGCTTGGCCTTCGCGCGAGCCCGTCATCGGGGACGTTGATCGAAATCGCTGCGTCCTTTTTGGCCTTTGTGTCGAAGACGTGAAGCTCGCCATCAAGCTCGTAGACGATCCGCCCGTCGCTCGAGGCGCTTGGCCATCTGACATCCCACGGTTTGTGCGTCGTCACTTGCGTGGTTTTGGCGCCAGAGACGTCGTATGCATAGAGGTTGAAGTGGCCGTCGCGATCTGAATTGAAGTAGATGGTGTTGCCGATCCACATCGGATCGCGGCTTGGGCGGGGGTTGTCGCTGATTTTTTTCGCGTCGAGCGTTTTGAGATCAAAAATGTAAAGCTGGTTCGCCTGACCGCCGCCGTATCGCTTTTCCGTTCTGAAGTCGCGCGATTGAGGCGAGTAGACCATCTTTGAGCCGTCAGGTGAAAACGCGCCGGAGCCGGCTTCGGGCATGGGCAGGGGGGTCGCCGGTCCGCCAGTAGCCGGAACAGCGTAAAGTCGCGCTACCGGCAACGTCCACGAATCGCGCATCGATTTGAACACCACCGACTTGCCGTCATTGGTCCAGCCGTACACCTGATTGTCATAGCCCCAGCGGGGAGTCAGCGGTCCGCGCGCCGGATAAAACGTTAGCTGTTTCGGCTCGCCGCCAGTCGCTGGAACAACATAGACCTGTTCGTCTCCGTCGTACTGTCCGGTGAAGGCAATCCACTTTCCGTCTGGTGAGAATTTGCCAAAGACCTCAACCCCGGGGTGCGCTGTCAATCTGGTTGCGGTTCCGCCCGATGACGGCGCGGTCCACAGATCGCCGCCGTAAGTAAAAACGACTTTGTCGCCGTGAACATCAGGAAAGCGCAGCAGCTTGGTTTGCGCTGAGGCAAGGATCGGGAGACAAATGATCGTCGCGAAGAGTGCGGCTCGAAACATTCGATTTAGCATCAAAGAGATTCCTCCGGTTCTAATTGATAACGATCGTATCATATGTCCGACAGACTTCAGTTTGTCGGCGGTTCCAAGTTCTTTGCATAAGCGACTCAGCGACAAACTGAAGTTTGTCGGACATGCACCATGTCGCCCACGTCTCATGTATTCGATCATCGGCGGGATATTCGAGGGCCTCACACCAGTCTGCTTCATATCGCATCCCGAGCATTCACTGTACGATCGTCTGGGGCGGCGGCCACATCGGGTGCCACATAAGCCGCGCGATCTTCCAGCGGCTACCGGAATCCTTGCGAAGAATAACCAGATACTCATTTTGGTCGATGTACCGTGTAGGCGCCGAGCTCCTGGGCTCCATCCTCCCGCTCACGTAGCCTCTCGCGAACGCAACGTTGCCCGACACCTCTGTTTCCTCCGACGTCAAAAAGATAAAGAGCTGCGATTGATCGAACATAGGCTGGATCCGTGGTCTGATCAACTCCGTTCCGAACACCGGCATCTCTCCTGAAGGCATCGCAACGGCATCATGTGCGAAATATGACATCACTGACTCAAAATCACCGGCGTTAGCGGTCTCGATTATCCCGGTAAGCGTTTTTTCGATTGCCTGCTTCTCATCTGCTGAGTAATTCGTCTGATCACCCTGCTTTGAAGCCACGCAGGACGAGGTAAACAGGACTAAGCACAGCAAAGGTCGGAAACTAGAATTGATTCCTACTCGATCCTTGATGTACATAATCCGGCATTAATCGTTGCGCAGCGGCGGCGCAGCAGTCAACGCTAGCGCGCATCGAGCCTAATCTTCAACACGACCGGGTCTTGAAGCTTATCCTCGGGTGCAAGCTTACCGTCTTCGCCTATCAGTGGCCATTGGCTGTTCGCGATGAAGAAGAAATCATCATTTACCAACACTCCAAGCGTCGGTTCGAGAAAGACCGGGTTGTTGGCTTCGAGAACCTCGAGTCGTTCCACCCGGCGAAGATCTTTGCTCAGTCCGACTCGAACTATACGTTGAGGAGAGACACCGTTCTGCACGCCGATCAGGCTGCCCTTGTGAAAATAGAGCCCGTCGATTCCGAGCAGCGTCGCGCCCGCGAGCGACGCCAGGTGAGCGACCTTCTTCGCCTTAACGTCTAGGTCGAAAAGACCCGGTGAATAGTCCGCCATGAATAAGTGCTGCCCGTCGCTTGAGAAAGCCAAGCCCTGGGGAGACCCGAACCTCGGGTCTTCGAGAAACAACTCGATCTCGTCCTTCTGTGGACGAATCACGTAAACCGCCGCCGACAAGCTATCAGTCGTGAACACATCACCGTTCGACTGAATGATCAAGTCGCCAAGCGCGTGCTTCTTCTCGGTATTCGACAGCACATACCTCTTCACGAGCTTCTTCGTTCGCAGATCGAACTTGAACACCGCTGAGGTGCCGTCTTCTTCCTTGTTGAAGTCGACCATCTGCGGGAACGCGGTGCTGGTGACCCACAGGTGACGGCGCGTTGCGTCGACTTTCATTCCCAGCACGCTGAACAAGCCGTTCTCGGCCGTCGCAAACGTCTTCACGTCGCCGGTCTTGGTTATGCTGAGGATCTTGCGCTTGTGAACGCTGCTGACGAAGAAAGTTTGTTCGACCGGATCGAAGGCGATACCTTCGGTGATCAGCCCTTTCTCGTGAATTGTGAACGCCGTCGAGCTCATCACGACCGGCGCTCTGCTCTCGTCGAATCGCTTGAGGATTGCTTTGAACTCGGCGCTGTCCTTAATCGAATCAAAGTCAGGATCCTTCTCGGGGCGAAGCGCCAGTCCCATCTCGGCAATCTTCGAAAGCGAGGCAATTGCTGCCGCCTTTTCTCCTTGAAGCGCCGATATTGCCGCGATGTTGTAAAACAATGTCGGGTGGTCCGGGATCAGGTCGAGAGCTTTCTTCAGGTTGTCGATTGCGGTTGGATAGTCTTTCGCTTTATAAGCCAATGAGGCTTGCTGGCGGTAGTATCTAGCGGTTCTTGGCGGATCGTCGCTGGCCGCTGCGCGCGGAAGCAACAGAATCGCAGTGAGCAGCACCGCGACACCGCCAGCTTTTGCCCTGGAACTAGTCCCCTTTATCAATCAACCTCCACCGCCGCGACACAGTCCGTAGACACACAACCCCCTGACTCTACTTGAAACCGGCAACCACCGAGAAACAGTTTGTCCCGAAACTCTCATCCGCCGTGACCAGTCGGCCTGTTTCCGGAACGAGCAACGCGAATTCAGAATACACAGTCCCGAGATCAAGTTTTGTGTTTTGTATTCGACTTTCTAGGTTTGTGT